>DUQS01000089.1 GCA_012837685.1 Bacteroidales bacterium | reverse complement strand
GAAATACGTTTATATCCGTCCTAATGGTACAGGGCTTACTTCTCTCACTTCACAAGGCATCCAAGTGTGCGGCGGGAAGGGAGTGATAGAGATACAAGCCCCAAAACCACCTAAAGGGGGAGCTGTAAAGTTCACAGCACATATATATAATGTATCGGGAATGTTGGTGCGCACACTTCCACTTCAAGGAACAGAAGGGCAGGTTGCCGTTCCCGCAGGAATTTATATTGTAAAAATAGGTACTGCTATCGAAAAAGTTGTAGTGCGGTAAAAAGTTTGTAAAATACTGTTTTTTAGTGAAAGAGCCGTCTTTTTTTAAGACGGCTCTTTTACTTATTTATTTACCCCTAAATGAAATTTACAGATTTACAGATTTACAAATTGACGGATTTACAAATTTATTTACCCCCAACCCCCTGAAGGGGGCTAAACATTCAACATTACACATTAAACAGTTAAACATTACACACTAAACATTCAACATTTAGGGGGATTAAGGGGGCTAAAAACTTGCGCCGGATAATTGTTTTTTTTGTCTATTTTAATCATTTCGTATTTTTTTATACCTTTGTGGTGGATGCGTTAGTGCAAAAATTATGGATTTTCGAACCGTTATTCCTATATCTCCTTTGAAAATTATGGATTACGAGCAGCATTTTTTGTTGCTTGGTTCTTGCTTTGCCGAAACTATAGGTCGCAAGTTGCTCGAATACCGTTTTACGGGCGATGTCAATCCGTTTGGAGTTCTTTACAATCCATTTTCCATTGCCGATGCGTTGGAACGATTGATTGAAAACAGACCGTTTGTTGCTTCTGAATTGTTCAATTATGACGGCTGGTGGTACAGTTGGGCGCATCATGGCAGTTTTTCGGCAAAAACTCAGGAACAGGCGTTAGCGAACATCAATACCATTTATTCGGTGGCGACAGAGCGGTTTGAGCAGACCGATGTTCTTATTCTTACGTTCGGTTCGGCGTGGGTGTACGAACATGACGGCAGTGTTGTTGCCAATTGCCACAAAGTGCCCGAGCGGGAGTTTACGCGTCGCCGATTGTCGGTAGATGAAATTGTGGAACGTTATACTGTTTTGTTGAGCCGACTGCTTAAAAATCGTCCTCATCTTCGCATTGTTTTTTCGGTAAGTCCTATACGTTATTTGCGCAATGGAGCAACAGAAAATCAGACAAGTAAAGCCATTTTATTGTTGGCGGCGGAAGCGTTGTGTCGGCAATTTGAAGTGGCAATCTATTTTCCTTCTTACGAAATTGTTTTGGACGAATTGCGCGATTACCGTTTTTTTGCCGACGATATGATACATCCGTCTTCTATGGCTGTAGAATATGTATGGGAACGTTTTTGCGCCGCATTTTTTACAGAAAAGACATTGGAACTGTTGCCGCAAGTGGCAAAAATAAACAAAGCGTTGCAGCACCGTCCGTTGAAAGCTGATTCCGAAGCTTACCGCCGATTTATAGAGCAGATAGAATGCGATTTGGCTGAATTGAAACAAAAATATCCTTATTTAAATATCTAATAATATGACAGTTAAAGAACGTATCCAAGCATTGCGGAGTTTGATGTTGAAACACAATATAGCCGCAGTAATTGTACCCGGGACAGACCCTCACGGAAGCGAATATGTGGCTAAACATTGGAAAGAACGAAATTTTATAAGCGGATTTACCGGTTCGGCAGGAACGGCAGTAATTACTACCGAAAAAGCCGGTTTGTGGACGGATTCGCGCTATTTTTTACAAGCGGATATGCAGTTGCAAGGTTCCGATATTGAATTGTTTAAAGAAGGGTTGCCCGAAACGCCATCCATTACGGCGTGGCTTGGGAAAGTATTGCAACCTAATGATACAGTGGCTATTAACGGAGCAATGATTTCGGTAAAAGATTACCGCATTATGGCTGACGAATTGGCTTTTTACCAAATAAAAACGGATGCAACATTCGATTTTATATCCGAAATATGGTCGGAACGTCCCGCCTTGCCTTCCGAGAAGGCGTTTGAATTGGAAATAAAGTACACCGGAGTTTCCGCTGCTGACAAAATAAAACAATTGCGCGCTAATTTAGAAGCGAAAAAATTGGATACCATTTTGCTGACTGCATTGGACGAAATAGCGTGGTTATTCAATATTCGCGGCAACGATATCGACTACAATCCTGTGGTTATAGCGTATGCGGTGGTAGATAGGCAGAAAGCTGTTTTATTTGTTGACAGAGGCAAAATAACGGACGAATTAAAAATTTCATTAAATAGTAATGGTGTAGAAATTCAATCGTATAATGCGGTTTTCGACTATCTTAAACAATTGTCGGGCGCAAAAATAGCGTTGGATTTTAGTAAAGTGAATAGATTGCTTTATTCCATTGTGAAACAAAATAATGAGGTCAAAGATTTAGTTTCGCCGATTATTTTGCAAAAAGGCATCAAAAACGAAGTGGAACTAGCCGGAATTAGGTCGGCAATGGTGCGCGACGGCGTAGCTTTGACGCATTTTTTCTATTGGTTGGAACAACATGTTGCCGATGGCAATTTGACGGAAATGTCGGTAGCTGAAAAATTGCGCAAATTCAGAAGTCAGCAAAAACTTTTCTTTGGCGAAAGTTTCGGAACAATAGCCGGATATGCCGAGCATGGTGCAATAGTGCATTACGAAGCTGATGAAAAAAGCAACGCTACATTGAAACCTGAGAATTTTCTTTTGTTGGATTCCGGCGCACACTATTTCGATGGCACTACTGATATTACTCGTACGGTAGCGTTGGGAAAACTGACCGAACAGCAAAAAAGAGATTTTACATTGGTACTGAAAGGACACATTGCTTTGGGAATGGCACAATTTCCTGTCGGAACGCGCGGGTCGCAATTGGATATATTAGCGCGTAAAGCTTTGTGGGACAATGGTTTGAATTATGGTCACGGAACCGGTCATGGTGTCGGGCATTTTTTGTGCGTGCATGAAGGACCTCATAATATACGTATGAACGAAAATCCGACAACATTGCAAATTGGCATGGTGGCAAGCAACGAGCCCGGGCTTTATCGCAGCGGACAGTACGGCATTCGCTCCGAAAATTTGGTAACGGTAGTAGAAGCGGAAACCACTGAGTTTGGCAAATTTTTGCGTTTTGAAACTTTGACGCTTTTCCCGTTCGATGTGTCGGCAATTCAAATCGACTTACTGACGGATGCGGAAAAAACATGGCTGAACAATTACCATCAAAAGGTTTACGAAAAGTTGTCGCCCTTCCTTCCTGACAATGAAAAAGAGTGGTTGCGTGCTAAAACCCGTGAAATAGAATAGTAACTAATTGACAAATAGTCGGTTTAAAATTACAAAAGGCTTTTTATTGTTAGAAAAGTTTTGGGTGAAAAAGATATTCCTAAATGGCAGTTTTTTTATAACTTTGCAAACTGAAAAAATGAACGTATAAACATGAAAGAAATTAAGCGAACGGTCATTGTCGATGCTTTGAAACGCGAAGATATAGGATCGGAAATCAATGTAAGAGGTTGGGTGCGTACCCGCCGCGGTAACAAAAATATCAATTTCATTGCTCTAAACGATGGCTCAACCATCAATAATATGCAGATAGTTGTTGATTTGTCGAAATTCAGTGACGAATTAATGCGCACTATCACTACGGGAGCCAGTCTTAGTGTAAATGGCATTTTGACTGAATCGGTGGGCAGCGGTCAGCGTGTGGAGTTGCAGGCTACCGAAATTAAAGTGTACGGCACAGCCGACCCTGAAAAATATCCGTTGCAGAAAAAAGGGCATACCATGGAATATTTGCGCGAAATAGCCCATTTGCGCCTGCGTACCAATACATTCGGTGCGGTTTCTCGCATTCGTCACAACATGGCAATTGCTATCCATACTTTTTTTCACGAACGCGGCTATTTTTATTTCCATTCGCCGATTATCACAGCTTCCGACTGCGAAGGTGCCGGACATATGTTCCAAGTTACCACGCAAAATTTGAACGATTTGAAAAAGACGCCCGACGGAAAAGTTGATTATTCTGAGGATTTTTTTGGCAAGCAGGCAAATTTAACTGTTTCCGGTCAGCTTGAAGGTGAACTTGCTGCAATGGCACTCGGCAAAATTTACACATTCGGACCAACTTTTCGTGCTGAAAATTCCAATACGCCGCGCCATTTGGCTGAATTTTGGATGATAGAGCCAGAAGTAGCGTTTATCGGTTTGGAAGAATTGATGGCATTGGAAGAGGAGTTTATTAAATATTGTGTAAAATGGGCACTTGATAATTGCAGTGACGATTTGGCATTCCTTAACAAAATGATTGATAACAATTTAATTGCTTGTTTGGAAGCCGTTGTCAATACCGAATTTGTGCATTTGACCTATACCGAAGGCATAAAAATTCTGGAAACCGCCATCAGTAATGGTAAAAAATTCAGCTATCCGATATTTTGGGGATGCGATTTAGCCAGCGAACACGAGCGTTATCTGGTGGAAGAGCATTTCAAAAAACCGATTATAATGACTGATTATCCGAAAGAAATCAAGGCTTTTTATATGAAAATAAATGCCGATGGCAAAACGGTGCAAGGTACCGACGTGCTGTTCCCGCAAATCGGCGAAATAATTGGTGGTAGCGTTCGTGAGGAAGATTACGACAAGTTGATAGGTGAAATAGAGGCGCGAAACATTCCGATGAAAGATATGTGGTGGTACCTCGATACGCGCCGTTTCGGTACGGCGCCGCACGCCGGTTTCGGCTTGGGCTTCGAACGTTTAATGTTGTTTGTAACGGGCATGCAAAACATACGCGATGTTATTCCTTTCCCGCGTACGCCAAAAAATGCCGATTTCTGATTTTGCAATGTCAAAAGAAAAAAAATGAAAATTGCTGGTAACGACTGAGGTTGTTATCGGCTTTTTTAATAAAAAACAGTGCTTTATCCACAGAACATAGAACAAAAAATCGGTTTCGAAACCGTTCGGCAGTTTCTTACAGCCAATTGCTTGAGCGATTTGGCAAAAGAAGAGATTGCGGCTATCTCTTTTTCGTCCGATTTTGAGGTTATTGTGCATCAATTATCTCTGCAAGACGAAATGGTGCGACTTTTAGAGGAAAAGGAGGAGGTGTTGCCTATCGGTTCGGTAGCTGATTTGCGTCAGGCGTTTGCTCGTACGCGTGTCGAAGGCACTTTTTTGGAAGTTTCCGAAGTAGTTGCTGTGCGCCACAATATCAATATGGTGCAACAAGTAGGGGCTTTTTTACGCCATCGCGATGCGGAGCGTTTTCCTTTATTGCACCGTTTTGCTGATGATGTGATGACATTTCCCGAAGTATTGCACGAAATTAATAAAATTGTGGACAAATTCGGTGAAGTAAAAGATTCCGCTTCGCCCGAATTGCACCGCATACGGCGCGAAATGATGAAAGCGCAAGGCAGCGTTTCGCGTATTCTTCAAGGCATTTTGCGACAGGCGCAAACTGACGGTATTGTCGAGCAAGATGCTGCCCCCACTATGCGCGACGGTCGTTTGGTGATACCTATTATTGCGATGAACAAACGTAAAATTAGTGGTATTGTTCATGACGAATCGGCTACGGGAAAAACAATTTATGTAGAGCCGACAGCGGTGGTAGAGGTAAATAATCGTTTGCGTGAATTGGAAAACGAAGAGAAACGCGAAATTGTGCGTATTCTCACTGTTTTTACTAATTTTTTGCGGTCATACTATGCCGATTTGTCGGCTTCTACGCTTTTTCTTGCCAAAATAGATGCGTTGCGTGCAAAGGCGCGTTTTGCTTTGCAAATAAATGCCATAAAACCTGATTTTAAAAATGAACAAGTGATAGCATGGCAGGGAGCGCGTCATCCGTTGTTGCAATTTACGTTGCAAAGTCAGGGAAAAACCATTGTGCCGCTGACGGTTAAATTGACTGAAAAACAGCGGATTTTGCTAATTTCAGGTCCCAATGCGGGCGGAAAATCGGTTTGTCTGAAAACGGTCGGTTTGTTACAGTATATGTTACAATGTGGTTTGCTGATACCTGTTGAAGAAAGTAGCGAAGCGGGCATTTTTGACAGTATTTTTATTGACATCGGTGACGAGCAAAGTATTGAAAACGACCTTTCTACCTATAGTTCGCACTTGCTGAACATGAAACAGTTTTTGCGCTATGGAAATTCCAAATCGCTGCTGTTGATTGATGAATTTGGCACGGGAACAGAGCCGCAAATTGGCGGTGCCATAGCTGAGGCAGTACTTGAAAAATTGAACAAAAACGGTGTTTTTGCGGTTATCACTACGCATTACACCAATTTGAAACATTTTGCATCGAACACCGAGGGCATCGTTAATGGTGCAATGCTTTACGACCGCCACCGTTTGCAGCCGCTTTTCAGTTTACAAATAGGTCGTCCGGGTAGCTCTTTTGCTGTAGAAATGTCTCGAAAAATAGGTTTGCCGGAAGATGTGATTGCAGCGGCAACTGAAAAGATAGGTGCGGAGCATATCGACTACGATAAAAATCTTCAGGATGCTGTGCGCGACAAACGTTATTGGGAACAAAAACGGCAGCAAATACGCGAAAAAAATAAAAAGTTAGAGGCTTTAGTGGCTGATTATGAGCTTAAAACTGCTGAAATAAAACAAAAGGAAAAAGAGATTATTTGCCAAGCAAAACAAGAGGCGTTCGACTTATTGGTGGCTGCTAATGCCAAGATTGAAAACGCCATCCGTTCCATTAAAGAAGTGAAAGCGGAAAAAGAATCGACCAAAGCCGTACGTCAAGATTTGGAGGCATTTAAACGGACAGTATCACCAAAAGAACAATTGCCGCAAAAAACGATCGTACGACAGAAACAAACACTTTCGGTAGGTGATAGTGTGAGAATAAAAAATCAAACAGCAATCGGCGAAATAGTTGATATACAGGATAAAAACATTATTGTAGCGTTCGGACAAATAAAATCGAAAGTTAATCGCAGCCAAATTGAAAAAGTAAATCGGTCGGAAGTTCGCCGAAATTACCGCACTACTGAACTCGGCAAAATTGCCGACGAAAATTTGTCGCAACGCAAACTCAAATTTCATCCCGAAATAGACATGCGCGGTATGCGTGCCGATGAGGCTTTGCAGGCTGTTATCTATTTTATGGACGATGCCCGAATGCTCGGTGTGCACCACGTCCGCATTCTTCACGGAACGGGCGGAGGTGTGTTGCGTCAATTGGTGCGCGATTATCTGAAAACTTTGTCGTTTGTTGCTTCTTTCCGCGATGAGCACGTGCAGTTGGGAGGGTCTGGAATTACTGTCGTCGAATTGGAATAAATAAATGGCGAAATCTTTTCGTTTCGATAATTTTTAGTAACTTTGCCTAACTCTTTATTAATGAAAAATTCTATGCGTAAACATTGGTATCTATTTTCGCTTGTTTTTTGTGTCATGGCACTTATAGTGTTTCCAGCAACGGTTGAAGCTGCCAAAAAGCCGAAACCTAAAATGGTAAAAATAGAAACGACCATGGGTGATATAAAAGTGATGCTCTATAACGAAACGCCCTTGCATCGCGATAATTTTTTGAAATTGGTAGCCCAAAAATTTTACAATAACACGTTGTTTCATCGTGTCATCAAAAACTTTATGATTCAGGCGGGCGACCCTGATTCCAAAACAGCACCGATAGGCGAACGTTTGGGTGCGGGCGATGTCGGATATACGATTCCCGCCGAAATTGTTTTCCCGAAATTTTGCCACAAGCGTGGTGCGTTAGCGACTGCGCGTCAAGCCGATGAAATCAATCCCGAACGGGCTTCGTCGGGGTGTCAGTTTTACATTGTCGAAGGCAAAACGCTTAACGACCAAGAACTTGATGAAGCAGAAGAACGCTTAAATCGTATGTTGCAACCGACCGAATTGATAAGTTACAGCGATGAACAGCGACTCACTTATAAAATGTTTGGCGGAGCACCTCATCTCGACGGTCAATATACCGTTTTTGGCGAAGTAGTGAAAGGTTTCGATGTGTTGGAAAAAATTGCTTCGGTAAAAACCGATTTGAATGCTCGCCCGTTTGAAGACGTGCGAATTTTGAGTATGAAAGTTGTGCGGAGATAACGCTTTTTTTATTTTTATCGTCTTATCTTTTTTGTTACGCGTATGAAAAAATTGATTGATTATCATAATGTGGACATCCAACAGCAAGAGTTGGTGGTGTTGCGCGATGTTGATTTTGAACTTAAGCAAGGCGAGTTTGTTTATTTGCTGGGCAAAGTGGGCAGTGGAAAAAGTTCATTGTTGAAATCGTTTTATGCCGAAGTTCCCATCAAAAAAGGCGAAGCAAAGATTTTTGATTACGATTTACGCACAATAAAACGCAAAGATATTCCATTTTTACGCCGTAAAATAGGCATTATTTTTCAGGATTTTCAACTGTTAGGCGACCGTACGGTACAAGAAAATTTGGAATTTGTGCTGAAAGCTACCGGCTGGAAGGATAAGAGAAAAATTGCCGAACAAATTGATTTGGTATTGTCCAATGTGGGCATGGCAAAAAAAGGCTACAAACGTCCGCATCAATTGTCGGGCGGTGAGCAGCAGCGTGTTGTTATTGCGCGGGCATTGCTCAATTCACCGGAGTTAATAATAGCTGACGAACCGACCGGCAACCTTGACCCGCAAACAGGGAGGGGGATAGTGGAATTGCTTTATGCCATTTGTAAAGGTGGCACAAGCGTTATTATGGCTACGCACAACCATACGTTTTTTGAAATGTTTCCCGGACGTGTAGTTTCGTGTACAGACCAAGAATTGGTAGAAGGCGACAGTTGTTTCGAAGAATAAAATCTATTTCGATTTAGGGGTGTTTTTCTTCGTTCTGCTCGTAGGCATCGACAATGCGTTGTACTAATTTGTGCCGTACAATGTCTTTTTGGTTAAATTCCACGCGTGAAATTCCTTTTACATTTTTCAAAATTTCCAAAGCATCTTTCAACCCCGATTTTTGCGAAATAGGCAGGTCTATTTGCGTCAAATCGCCTGTAATTATCATTTTTGAGCCTAAGCCCATGCGGGTGAGAAACATTTTAATTTGCTGTTTGGAAGTGTTTTGTGCTTCGTCCAAAATAATTACGGCATTGCTCAGTGTGCGTCCGCGCATAAAGGCGAGCGGAGCTATTTGTATGATACCGTGGGCGATGTAATCCGTCAGTTTTGCCGCAGGAATCATATCCTGCAAAGCGTCGTAGAGCGGTTGTAAGTAAGGGTCAATTTTTTCTTTCATATCGCCGGGGAGAAAACCTAATTTTTCACCGGCTTCAACTGCCGGACGGCTAAGAATAATTTTCTTCACTTCTTTGTTTTTCAACGCTTTTACGGCTAATGCGATGGCTGTGTATGTTTTGCCCGAACCGGCGGGTCCAATGGCGAAAAGCAAATCATTTTTCTCAAATTCTTTGACCAATTTCTTCTGATTTTCGGAGCGCGCCATTATGGCTTTTCCCCCGACACCGTGAAGAATAGTGTCGTTGAGGCTGATTATGGTTGGTTGATGACCTTTTACAATATCGGTGATGTTGCTTTCCGTCAATGTGTTAGTGGCAGCGCAGAATGCTGCAAGTTGTTTCAAGCGTTTTTCTAATAGAACAATCTCTTCGGTGATGCCTACCAATTTTATAGTGTGTCCGCGAGCTACAAGTTTTACTGTCGGGAATAATTTTTTCAACAATATGATGTTGGCATTGTTGATGCTGTAAAAAATTGTTGTGTCGATGTTTTCGGGTAGATTGTAAATAATTTCGTTCATAAAAAATGGCGTCAAAAAGTGTTCGATTAAGATAACTTACAAAGATACGATTTTTTTTGTATGTGTAGTGCGACAGTACAATTGATTTTCTACACAACCGTTTTTTTCGTCTTTCTCAAAATTGCTGTGGTCATATTCACGTTTATTTATTACCTTTGCAGTTTAATAGAGTTATGGGAATCATTATCCGTCAAAGCATTAAGGGCACAATTGTCAATTATGTGGGGATTGCTATCGGCTTTTTCACCACTTTCTTTGTGCTGACACGTTTCCTTACCGCCGAGGAAATTGGTTTGACGCGTGTGCTTATCGAAGCGGCTACGTTGATTGCCGGTTTGGCGCAGTTAGGCACCAATTCTTCTATTGTACGCTTTTATCCCTATTTTAAAGATGAAGCTCACAAAGACCACGGCTTTTTCTTTTGGTCGCTGGCGGTTCCGTTGGTTGGTTTTTTGGTAGTAGGCACGCTCTATGTTTGTCTGAAAAGTGTTATTTGTGGCGTTTTTTCCGAAAAATCGAGCCTGTTCGTCAACTATTACTATTTTGTACTTCCGTTGGCGTTTTTCTTGTTGTACATGACCATTTTCGAGACCAACGCTAATGTGTTGATGCGGATTGTGGTGCCGAAATTTGTACGCGAAGTTGTGGTGCGTGTGCTGCTACTGGCTTCCTATTTGCTTTATGCTTTCAAAGTGTTGGACATTGACGGATTTGTAGCTGCATTTTGCAGTATCTACGGCGTGGCAATGCTCATCAATATTGGTTATTTGCTGTCGTTGAAACGCATTTCCATAAAACCTGATTTGAAGTTTTTCTCCAAATCGTTGCGCAAGGATTACTTACTTTATACGCTTTTTTTGGTAACGGCATCTATTGGCAGTGTTATTACGCCAAGTGTCAATACGTTTTTTATCAGTGCAAAAATGGGATTGGAGTACACGGGCGTTTTTGCCATTGCCACGTTTATTGCAGCACTTATCGAAATTCCTTATCGTTCGTTGGGAGCCATTTCTCAGCCGCAATTGTCGCAAGCAGTGAAGGATAGAGACGTTGTTCAGGCAAACCAATTGGTAAAAAATGTTTCGTTGCATCAACTGTTGGTGGGAGCGTTTATATTTTTCATCATTTGGATTAATATTGATTTGTTATTCAAAATTATACCGAACGGCGAACTTTATGCAACCGCCAAGCAAGTGGTTTTGATTTTGGGTATTACCAAATTGCTACAATCCATTTGCAATATTGGCGTATCGGCGTTGGGCTATTCGCGGTATTACTATTATTCTTTGATTTTCACCTTTGTACTGACAGTTGCCGCTATTGTTTTCAATAATTGGCTCATTCCTTTGTGGGGAATTAATGGCGCAGCAATGGCATCGTTGCTGGCTGCTGTTATTTACTATGCTTTGCTACTGGGAATGGTGCATCGGAAAATTAAAATCAACCTGTTTTCGATGAATCAGTTCAAGGTGTTGGCGATTATACTGATGTTATTGCCCATCAATTTTTTGTTGGAAACTTATGTGTCGCCATTGTGGAATTATGTGTTTACCAATGATTTTGTAATAGAAATTGCTGATGCTATTTTGCGCACGGGCATTCTTACGGTGTTGGGTGTGGTGATTGTCTATTTTTGGCACATCAGCGAAGATGTCAATAGCTTAATTCGAAAAACTTTGCGTTTAAAAAAATAACTTAATAAGTAGAAACATGAAAAAAAGTGATTTCAAGAAAAAAATTCTTCCCGAATTGGGAATGTTAGTTGTGTTTATCATAGCTGCGTGCATTTATTGTTCTCCGGTTTTGGAAGGCAAACAGCTAATGGCTGGCGACTCTGTGAGTGGTATTGCAGCCGTTCAGGAGAGTGTCAATTATACCAAAACGACCGGAAACAGTTCATGGTGGACTGGTTCAATGTTTTCGGGCATGCCAAACTATCAGATAGGCGGCGGAAAATATATGTCGGCGAATCTGTTGAAGCCGTTCTATAAATTATTCCGTTGGGGGCATCACAATTTGTTGGTGATTGTAATTTTCTATCTTATAGCATTTTATATACTTTTAAGAGCGTTCGGCGTGCAAAAGTGGATAAGCTTTGCCGGAGCGTTTGCTATCGCTTTTTCGTCATATTTCTTTGTGATACTAGCGGCGGCGCATCATGGTAAGTGTACGTCCATCACGTGGATGACATTGGTGTTGGTGGGCTTTATGCTCATCTACAAAAAGCGTTATGCGTGGGGAGCCATTTTTACAATGTTTTTCATGGCAATGGGGCTTATGGTGCATCCGCAGATGTCTTACTATATGTTTATGCTTATCGGCATGTTGTTTTTTGCCGAACTCTACATTCATTTAAAAGAAAAACGTTACAAAGATTTATTGGTAGCGACCGGCATTTTTGTGCTTGCGTTGATTGTCGGCTTTGGTACGTGTAGTGCAGGCATTTTTGCCAATAAAGAATATGCGGAGCAAACCATGCGTGGCGGTCATTCGGAGTTGGTGAAGGAGAGTGATGCCACAAATAAAACAAAAGGTCTTGATTTGGATTATGCTACGGCGTGGAGCTACGGCATTGACGAAACAATGACGTTCCTCATTCCTAATTATATGGGTGCGGCTTCGGGCTACAATGTGGGCAAAGAGTCCGTGTTGTATGCTGAGTTGGTGAACAATGGCCTGCCGTCGAACTATGCAGCCGATTTTTGCAAATCGGCGCCTACCTATTGGGGCGAGCAACCGTTTACGTCGGGACCTGTTTATGTGGGAGCCATTGTTTGCTTCTTGTTTGTGTTAAGTCTGTTTCTTGTCAAAGGACCTTATAAGTGGGCATTGCTTGCGGCTACAATTTTTTCGGTTTTGCTTTCGTGGGGACATAATTTTATGCCGCTCACTAAGTTATTTTTCGATTATTTCCCGATGTACAACAAGTTTCGTGCGGTTTCGTCCATTCTCATTGTAGCCGAAATAACGATACCGTTGTTAGGATTTTTGGCTCTGAAAGCCATTGCCGACAAAAGTGTGGATAAAAAAACAATTTTCCGAAGCATCTATATTTCGGCGGGAATTACTGCCGGCATCTGCTTGATTTTTGCCGTTTTTGGAAAACTGTTCTTGAGTTTCACCTCTTCTCACGATGCTCAATTCTCTTCACAATTGCCCGAATGGGCTTACAATGCTATTATAGCACAGCGCGCCTCTATGATGCAAGCCGATGCGTGGCGGTCGTTCATCTTTATTTTATTGGGAGCGGGATTGGTTTACCTCTATGCCGCTGAAAAATTGAAAACAGTTTGGTTTGGACTTGCGCTTGCGGTGTTGGTGCTGGCTGATATGTGGCCGGTTGATAAACGTTTTTTCAACGATTCCAATTTTGTTTCCAAACGCGAAAAAAGCAATGTCTTTGCCATGTATCCGTACGAAAAAGCTTTGCTTGAAGTTGAAAAAGACAATCCGAGTTACAGAGTGTTGAATTTAACTACCAGCACTTTCAATGATGCGCGTACGTCCTACTATCTGAAATCGGTTGGTGGTTATTCGGCGGTAAAACTGCGGCGCTATCAGGATTTGATAGACGAACATCTGTCGAAAATGAATATGAATGTTTACAATATGCTGAATACCAAATATTTCATTGTTAAGTCGCGTGACGGCAATATAACACCACAACTAAATCCTGAAGCTTTGGGCAACGCATGGTTTGTCGATTCGTTGATAGTAGTGAACACACCCAACGAAGAGAGTGACGCTTTGAATGTTATTGATACACGCAATACTGCTGTTTTGGATGCGCAATTTAAAGAATTTGCAGAAGGTTTTGTGCCGCGCCACGACTCAACGGCTCAGATTGTAATGACAAAATATACCCCCGAATATGTGGAGTATGACGCTTCTTCTGCGCTTGGCGGAACGGCTGTTTTTTCTGAAATCTACTATCCGTTTGGTTGGAATGCCTATATTGACGGTCAACCGACCGACCATTTCCGCGTCAATTACGTATTGCGAGCATTGAACATACCGGCGGGCAATCACCATATCCGTTTCGAGTTCCGCCCCGACAGCATACGTTACGGCGATATTCTTTCTATCGTTTGTATCTGTTTGATGTTTGCCACTATGCTCGGTTATGCCGGTTATGGCATTTACAAATGGCGTAAAAAAGCGGTTGCGAAATAAGTAACTTGTTTTTGGATAGGCGATTGGTAATTGATAAAGACTCTGGATATTTCAGAGAATAATTCAAATTTGTAAAAAATAACATATATTGTTTGCGATAATGCCAAAATAAATAGTACCTTTGCAGACAAATTATTTTTAAATATGAAAAATTCTGAAACGAAAACCATTGAAGATTGGGTACTTTACCGTTACAAAAGAGGAAAAGTAACATTTTCTCGTCAAGAACTTGTTGCCGATTTTTCCCATTTGTCGGAACAAACAATAAAAAACAATTTAAATCTTTTGATAAAAAAAGGAAAAATATTTCCTGTATTCAAAGGATTTTATTCTGTTATCCCGATTAGTTATTCGTTAATTGGAATTGTGCCCCCCGAATTTTACATTGATGATTTAATGAAGTATCTTAATCGTCAATATTATGTTTGTTTGTTAAATGCTGCCTCGTATTATGGGGCGGCTCATCAAAAACCGCAAACTTTTTCAGTAATCACTTCTTTACCAACGTTAAGAGATACTTCAAAACGAAACACTAAAATCAATTTTATTGCTACTCGCAAAGAAATCCCAAAAAAATGGTTAAAAACAATTCGGGGCGAGAATGGCGATTTTTTGATTTCAAAACCTGAACTCACAGCCGCAGATTTAATTACATTTCAGAAAGAGATTGGCGGGTTAAATCGTTCTTGTACAGTTATTTACGAATTAATGGAAAACGTAAAATTTGGCAAATTAGACAACTATTTTTTTAATTATGTGCCAACTTCTACCATACAACGTTTAGGATATTTGCTTGAAAATGAATTGGAACAGGCAGAACAAGCCAATATTCTGTTTTCAAAAGCAAAAACACATCATTGTAAATTTCAAAAAATCCCATTAAAAAGCAATAAATTAGCCGAAAATTGCAAAACAAACGACAAATGGAAAATCATTATTAACGAGAAAATTGAAATTGATGATTTATGATACCTGAGAAATACATACAAGAATGGGCAGAATTTATTCCTTGGAAATCAAAAGAACACATCGAACAAGACCTTATAATTTGTCGTTCTTTGTGTGAATTATATAAAGACGAGTATCTGGCAGAACATTTAGCGTTTCGTGGCGGTACTACTTTAAATAAATTGTACTTAGACCCACAACCACGTTATTCGGAAGATATTGATTTAGTGCAAATTAAAACTGAGTCCATCAAAAAACAATGGTGAGGATACAAAAAGCATTGAATTTTCTCGGGCAACCTGTAGTAAAGCAAAAAATCCATAACAACACACTGACTTTTCGTTTCAATTCAGAAATTCCACCCACAAAACCACTTCGTTTAAAGGTAGAAATTAACACGCGCGAACATTTTAATGTTTTAGGACTTATTCAACAAGATTTTAGTGTAAATAGCAGTTGGTATTCAGGAACTTGTAAAATAACAACTTATCAGTTTGAAGAATTGCTCGGTACAAAAGTCAGAGCATTGTATCAACGGAGGAAAGGACGAGATTTATTTGACTTGTGGAAAGCATTATCAACGTATACACCGGACATTGATAAAATTATTCGTTGTTACAGAGAATATATTGGTTTTGCTGTAGCGAATCCGCCTACAAGGAAAGAGTACTTACTGAATATGGAAAAGAAACTACAAGACGAAGAATTTCTCGGCGACACCGAAATGCTACTACGTCCCAGCGAAAAATACAATCCACAAGAAGCGTGGAAGTTGGTAAAAAAAGAACTGATTGAAAAGTTGTAAAAACAGAATGGCACAGTTTATACCATATATATAATCTGATAAAGAATTTTTCAAAAATGCCATTTACACTACTGTTACGCCTGAAAATTTTTATGAATTTATTAGTATGGAATAATTGAAAATCCTCAAATTCCATTGAATTTAAGGAATATAATCCGCAAATTTAATCAAATTTACGGATTATTAGGTCAATTGCACATTGCAAATTATGCTAAAAATTAATGTAAATCAAAAATCAAACTTTGGAAATACATGTAAAAATAAAGTTGTACTTTAGATTTACATAAAAATTTATACATTGATTTTATATAATTATAGAAAAAAGAACACTATTTTTTTGAAATTTTGTGTGTTTACAAAACTTTCTTTACTTTTGTACCGTCAAACCTGAAAATAAAATTGCTTATGAAATGAAAGCGTAAAATTTTACGCACACTTTAAAAAATAATTGAAAAAGCGTTAGCTTACATCTTGCTTTAGAAAACTCGACACTTTCAAAATGCAGCAAAGAAGTAAAGTTCAACGCTCACGTAGTTTTACGTGGGCTTTACTTTATAATTTGGCTGCATAGTTGTCGAGAACTTCTAAAGCGGATTAAAAGTTTAGTCCCACGTTTTTTTGTGCATATATGAATCCCAAAAACACTATTTTAAAAACTGTATAATTTAATTAATTGTAATCATGAAAATTTTAAAACTTTTTGCAGCCTTGTGCTGTTTGGCAGTGGTATTTACCGCTTGTGAGAAAAAAGATGTAAATGAGAAAAACATTTCAGTTAATCTGCAATTAAAGGAGTTGCCTTCCGAAGGCGGCGAATTTAAAGTGATGGTAACAGCCGATGCACCATGGAAAGCCACCGCCAACAAAACATGGATAACGCTTTTTCCCGATTCGTGTGACGGCGATACGCTCGTTACTGTAACTGTAGCCGCAAACACAGCTTCTATAAAAGATGCTGCTGAAGCGCTCTTTTGCATGGATGGAAAATGTGCTTCTTTAACCGTGACTCGCTTTGGAAAATCGGGCAATGCGGTGGATTTAGGTCTCTCTGTGAAATGGGCGTCTTATAACGTGGGTGCCATCACACCGGAAAGCTATGGCGATTATTTCGCTTGGGGCGAAACGGAACAAAAAAACATTTACAAATGGAACAATTACAAATATGCAACTGTAGATGCTAATGGTGATTTAAAAACACTTACTAAATACAACACCTCTTCATCATACGGTACTATAGATAATAAAACAGTTCTTGATTTTGCTGACGATGTTGCCCGTGTGCATTGGGATAGCACATGGCGCATACCAACTAAAGCCGAACTGGACGAACTACGCACTAATTGCACGTGGATTTGGACTACCAAAAATGGTATAAATGGCTATGAAGTAAAGAGCAAGACTAACTCTAACAGTATTTTTTTACCGGCAGCTGGCTGTCGCTATGCTGGTGAGTTGCGCTATGCCGATACCAGTGGTTATTATTGGTCGAGTTCGCTCTATTCAGACTACCCGAATTATGCGTTCTATCTCTACTTTTATTCAAATAGCGTGGATTTGGACTATGTTGGCGGTCGTCGTTACGGTCGGTCTGTGCGTCCTGTTATAGAATAAACTAAACAATAAAACTATCCCTAATTTCTCTGAATGGGATTTTAGAGCGGTGAAGTTGTAAAAATATGTATAAATAAATAGGATGACTGCAAAGTCATCCTATTTGTTTTTGTATAATCAATCTTTAAATCCGCAATGTAATTGGCAGTTATTTTTGCGCTAACGTGCGGAGAGAGTCAATTAATTATTTGGCATAGCTTACGGCGCGTGTCTCGCGGATAACCGTAATTTTTACTTGTCCCGGATAGGTCATTTCGTCCTGAATTTTTTTAGCGATATCGTACGAAAGTGTTTCTACCGTTTTGTCGTCCACTTTGTCGGCACCTACAATAACGCGCAGTTCGCGCCCCGCTTGTATGGCGTAGGTTTTGAGTACGCCCGGGTAGGAGAGTGCAAGATTTTCAAGGTCGTTCAGACGTTTAATGTAAGCTTCTACAATTTCGCGGCGTGCGCCGGGGCGTGCGCCCGAAATAGCATCGCACACTTGCACAATGGGAGCCAGCAGAGTGGTCATTTCCACTTCGTCGTGGTGAGCACCTATGGCGTTACAGATGTCCGGTTTTTCCT
>DUQS01000088.1 GCA_012837685.1 Bacteroidales bacterium | reverse complement strand
CGACCATTTACAAACGAATAGGTCAACGATGTTTTGAACCACTCAGCAGGACGGAAATTGGCAGCTAAAGTCACTTCTTCGGTAGCTACTCTACCTTTTACTTTTGTGCGCGACAGCAAACCAAAACTGATTTTATTCTTTAAAATACCATATTCAATACCAATATTGGCATTCATTGTAACCATTTCATTGTAGGCTTTTCCTTTTCCACCTTCGTAGCCGAAAGAATTGAGGAAATCTTGTCCCATTTTTTCAAAATCAATACTATCGCCCGGTTGGTAATGTATGCCGGTGAAGTTATATTCACCATGAAACGTTTGCTGCATCAGGTTTCTATTCCAATTAATGAAACCAAGGTCGGTAATGGCAGCTGAAATCACCAAATTCTTAATAGGCTCGAACGTACCACCAAGATCGATACCCATACCGAAACCGGCAGGTTTATAAATCAACGATACAAGATCCTCGGTTGAATGTGGTTGCAATGATTTAAAATCAATATTACCATTAGAAGCTAATTCATAATCAACAGGAACAGCTCCTCTCAAAACAGCGTCAGCTTTCACGTTCCAAGCTTCAGACGAAGCATCTAAACTCAATTGGTTCACTTTGGTATGAACGTTGGCATAACCAACATAGAATTTCAATTTACCACCGACCGTCCATTTGTCGTTGATGCGACGCATATAACCAAATCCTAAATCGCTGTAAACCGATGCATTTACGCCCAATTTACGAAAATCGAACGAATTGACGCCATCCTCATCAGGTGTGCCATAAAGTGCTAAACGGAATAAATCGCGCGGTAAAGATGCCTGCATATTCGTTTTAAAATTCCAATCAAACGTCAAGAAATTCTTTTCCTTCAATACAAACCCGAATGATAGAATATCCAAACCGAATTCAAAATCAGTTAATGTCGTTGGCTTAATTCGTTTGTAGAATTTGTCAATGCGAGAAGGATCCAGTGGCGTAACAAACGGTCCATTTTTACCGTCACGATAAACAAAATCCTTCAGAGCAAAACTATTATTGCCTGCACCAAGATAAAAACTTGGGAACACAACAAAATCGACATACACTTTCGTGTTAGGAAAGAATGCGGGGTTCATTACATGACGTCCCGGCAGTTCGTCCATAAAATAGAATGTGTTCGTTTGCGCCACAGTCGACGATACGAACAAGGCCATACAACCAAAAACGCTTATAATAATTTTTTTCGCCTTCATAATCAATCTGTATTTATTTGTAATTATTTGTTCGATTTACTCGTATCTATGCCACCTTGGGCAAACACACTTACTCTTGAAGTCAAAGAATCGCTGAGCCTAAAATTCAACGGAGCATTAGGATGGTTTTCAGCTTGTATGCGGTATTCCACGAGTACCTTTTTCATGTTCATAATCGATTCAATTTGGTCTCCCGTAAAATCCAAAGAAAATTTACTGGATGTCGGTTTTGTTACCAAACCATTAGCATCGGTTGCGCCAGCTTCAATAGTTACGTTTTCGCGTTGATACAATACATTATCTAAGCTGTCCAACAAATAGGCATAGCCCACCGCTTTGCAAGGCAATGCATTAGTGTTATCAAATTTTATCTTTATCAAATTGATAACGGCTTCTTCCGGAAGTTTTTCATTTCCGATAAGTTCCGACATATCAGCCATAAGGGTATCTCTGTAAACAAATTGCGAACCCGGATCGAACACAAACGGCATTTTTACCAAAAGTTTAACATCAATATTGGTCGGACGAAACCAGAAATGTTTGGTAACGCCTTCTTTTTGTCTTACTTTTACATTAAATTTATAAGCAAATTTTTCGGGCTTGATTTGGAACAATTGATGCGTTCCGCCATTTTCGCGATTGAACAAAAATGAGTTCGAAGAAACGCCACCTTCTGTCGGAGCTTCGTCGAGCGGCATAATATAATTTTTGTTACCATTGAAACTGGCATATCTTTCTTCGCCATTAGCATCAACAGCTTTTATCTCCTCTACTTCAAAATTCAGTGGTACACCCACATTGCTCTTAAAGTTGAATATAACTTCGGGGCTATGGAACAAGAGGTTATTATTCTTGAACACCGGACGAGTGAAAAGACTCGTAGGCACAGGAACTACTTTATCATCTTGCGTAAATTGGTCAGGTTTTCCGAAAAAGCCCCATGCTTTTAGGAAATCGATGAAATCTATTTTGATAAGCGGCTGGTTGATAGAAGAGTTTTCATAAAGATACAAGTTACTGCCAGCAACAAATTTGTATTCTATTTTCATTTTAGTGAAATTACCGCCTTCAGCAAAATTTACTGTAAAAGGTGTGTTAATTTCCCATGAAAAGTTTGTACCACCTTCAGACAATGCTATCGACCAAGATTGACCTTGTAATTCAGAAATTTCGGGGAAAGAAACAGAAGCAGTTACTTGGCTGCCACCGAACGTCAAATTACTGAAAGTAAAATTAACGTATACAGTCGCTTTTGAAACAACTATTTTATCGACACGTTGTTGCAACGCCCCTGTTATGGCATTGTATTCGTCGTAATCGAAGTCGTACTGCAAATTTTGCGTCAAGGTAAATTGGCTTCCCTGAGCTACTTTTGTTCCTAATGGTTTCGGGCATTGTGGGTCATCCTTCACCAAATATACTTTAGAGATGGAAGCACCATGGTTGAAGCGCGAAATAGTGTCGTTGATGACCATGCTGTCTTCGAAGTGCATGTAACAGGTGTTGTTTTCGACATCTTTCCGAACTTCGTCACCTTTAAGGTTATCAATTACCTGTTCGATAGTAGCCTCAGCCGTACCCACAGGAATTATCAAGGATATATTGTGCTTTATATCCTTGGAAACCTCGTCAAGATTGATGTCCTCCGTACACGAATACATACCGCATAGCAGAGCGACAGCAACCGCATAAGATAAAAATCTTCGTTTCATAGAATTTTGGGTTAAAATTAATAATTGATTTTAAAAGTCTTAAACTAACGCGCAAAGATACAACTTTTTCTTTTTCAATAACTATTTTTTTTTAAAAAAGTGCCTTTAGTCGATAATTTTCGTGAAAAAAGGTGAAGTTTTGCAAAATTCATCAGCATTTGTTAACGATATAAAGTTTCTCTTGTGCCCTCGTAAAAGCAGTATAAAGCCATCGCAAATATTCTACCGTCTTTTGTTCATCGGCAACATGACCGGCATCTACAAAAACTTTTTTCCACTGACCGCCTTGCGCTTTATGACAGGTAACAGCGTATGCAAACTTTATTTGCAAAGCATTCAAAAAAGGGTTATCCATCATTTGTTTGACGCGATTGCGCTTGTTGGGTACATCCGCATAATCTTCGGCTACGGCTGCATAAAGTTTTTTATTGAGAGTTTCTGTTTCTGCGGCAGAACCTGTATACAATGAATCAATAAGTATGCGCGCCTCTACTTCCAAGTCATAATCCAAGAAACGCAAGGTAACATCGGTGAAGCGAAAATCGTACAATTCGTAGTGCTTGTGTATCCGCACTATTTCCACAATGTCACCATTAGCTATGAAATCAAGTTCGGCATACGATTTGCTCCAGAAATAATTATTTTTCGTTATCATCAGCAGGTCGCCGTTGGAAAATTCGTCTTCTTTTTGCAACACTTGATTACGTATGCCGCGATTGTACAAAACGGCGCGTTTGTTCGAACGCGTGATAATGATGCAATCTTCTATACCCGATTCGCGGTAAGCATTATAAATTTCTTCAATCAAATCCACACTTGTTACTTTCTTCACATCGGGAAACGAATAATCCACTTTCGGTTGGTACACTGCCAAATTTTGTTTTTGCAAATGGCGCAATTGTGTAGCATTCGCCAAAATGCCGCTCGCCTCTTCTTGGCGCACCACTTCGGTCAGTTCAAACTCCTCCACTTCCAGACCAAAGCTTTCCAATACTTGCCTATCAAGTGCCGGCGACATTGTTTGCATAACAGGCGGCAACTGCGCCGTATCGCCCAAAAGTATAAGTGAACAATTTTCGCCGAAATAAACATAATGTATCAAATCGTTAAGCAGATAACCCGAACCAAAATTCAGACCGTCGCCGGGTCGATTGGAAATCATGGAAGCTTCATCGACTACAAAAAACGTATTTTTATGAAGATTTTCGGACAAATTGAATTGAAATTCAGTAGCCGATTTTTGGCGATAGATTTTTTTGTGGATTGAAAAAGTTTTTTGTCCTGAATAGTTATGAAAAACCTTAGCTGCACGCCCCGTAGGTGCCATCAGCACGCACTTTTGTCCCATTTGCTCCAAAGCATTCACAAACGCACCCACCAACGAAGTTTTTCCGGTTCCGGCATAACCTTTCAGCAAAAAAAGATGATGAGGTTGAGCGGATGTGCAAAAATTTGCCAAACGTTCGATACATTGACGTTGGTTCTCATTGGGAACATAAGGCAATCGATTAATAATTTTATCTGCAAGAAAATTGGACAGCATAATCTACAATTAGAGATTACAAATGTACGACAAATTTGCGGAACTAACGCACAAGTAAGTTGTAAGGTGCATTTTCCCAACTTAAAATTTAATTTTTGCAAAAGCGGGTTTTTCACTAACTTTGCACAATTATTTTATAAAACATCATGAAAATTCAATCACTTTTTGCCGCTCTGTTGCTTTTCTCCGGCTTATACGCACAACCATTCAATCCTATACAACAACAAAAATTGCATCAGGCTGTCGGCGCCATCAACGCTCTGTATGTCGATACTGTTGACCAAGAAAAACTTGTAGCCATTGCCATTGAGGGCATGCTGAAAGAGTTAGACCCACACTCCACTTATATTCCTCAAAAAGAGGTGCAGCGTGCCAACGAAGTTATTGATGGCAGTTTTGAAGGTATCGGAATTCAATTTCAAATGCTGAACGACACTCTATTTGTAGTACAAACTATTTCGGGCTGTCCCGCTCAAAAAGTCGGTATTTTGCCAAGCGACCGCTTTATCAGTGTCAATGAAGAACCCATTGCCGGCGTAAAAATGCCCAATTCCGAAATTATGAAACGGTTGCGCGGACCTGCCGGTACAACAGTTTCGGTATCAGTAATACGCCAAGGCGTTCCTGAACCGATAGACTTCACCATTACGCGTGGCAAAATTCCCATTTACAGCCTCGACGCAGCCTACATGATTGCGCCCAACATCGGCTACATTAAACTCAATAGTTTTTCAACCACAACCATGGACGAGTTCCAAACCGCTCTCAAATCGCTGAAAAAACAGAAAATGAAACAGCTCATACTCGATTTGCAAGGCAATGGAGGCGGTTTGCTACAAGCTGCCATAGGACTTTCCGATGAATTTCTCAGTAAAGATAAACTCATTGTTTACACTCAAGGCGCATACCAACGAAAAAGTGTTGCCAAATCAACCAAAGAGGGTCTTTTTGAAATTGGCGATTTGGTGGTGCTTATCGACGAATATTCCGCTTCAGCCAGCGAAATTGTTTCCGGCGCACTACAAGATTGGGATAGAGCTTTAGTCATCGGTCGCCGTTCGTTCGGAAAAGGCTTGGTTCAACGCCCCATTGCGCTGTTGGACGGCTCACTTATTCGCTTGACAACTGCACGCTATTACACGCCAACCGGACGCTACATACAAAAACCGTATAACAAAGGCATTGAAAATTATAAAAAAGATTTGATAGAACGCTACAACAACGGCGAATTGCAACATTCGGACAGTATTCATTTCCCTGATTCTCTGAAATATACAACATTGCGCTTAGGACGTACCGTTTATGGTGGCGGCGGAATAATGCCGGACATTTTTATACCGTTAGACACTACGCGTTTCACCACCTATCATCGCAACATTTTGGCAAAAGGTATTGTCAATGCAACCGTCATCGGGCATATCGACCAAAATCGAAAAAAACTTACCGATACTTACAAAAAATTTGATACTTACGCCGAAAAGTTTTCTGTTGACGACGATTTATTGAACACTTTGCGCAAAAAAGCTGCTGAAGCAAAATTGACCTGCAACGATGACGAATTTGAACAATCGAAACCTATGCTGTGCTTGCAAATGAAAGCGATGATAGCACGAGATATTTTTAACAATGAAGCCTTTTTCAAAGTCATTAATACCGACGATGCCAGCATACGGAAAGCAATAGAAATGCTTTCGGGCGATTATGAAAAGTTAGGTTTGAAAAATTAACAAAGTTCTTTATTGCAAGTAATTTTCAAGCGCTTTCAATTCGCGTTTTTTATCCACGCTTTGCCAAATAGCGCGATTGATGTAGTAAGATGCTACAGCACAGCCCGTTCCCAATAGTGCGCCCGCAATAACATCGGTTGGATAATGCACACCCGCTTCCAAACGTGAAAAACCTACCGAAGTTGCCCACAAATAGACGGGAACGCCCACATACCATTTTGGAAACGCCATAGTAAGAGACGTTGCCGTAGAAAACGCCATGCCGGTGTGTCCTGACGGAAGCGACGAACTCCATTCGTACTTCATCGGCACAATCTGCTCGGGATACGTTTCGTAAGGACGATGACGATTGATAACTTTTTTTGATACGTATAAAGCTCCTGCACTTACTGCTGTACCAATAGCAATGCCCAAGGACTCGCGCAAAATAGTTTCATCGTTGGCTATCCAACCGCCAATAGCAATGGCACAAGGCATAGCAATAGAGATAGGTAGTGTTGTTTCATCGCAAAATCGAGAATAACCGCGCGATGCTTTGTTGGAATGGCTATTAAAATAATATGTGCCTTTAAAATCGAAACCATTCAAATTCGGCTTTTCCGCAAAAATTTGCAGAGAAAACAGCAGAAATATGCCGATAAATGAAATTTTTAAAATATCTTTGCACATAATATTATTATTTGCGACAAAGGTAGATAAATTTTGTGTTAAAAACAATTGTTATAACAGGTCCCGAATCGACAGGTAAAACCACATTAGCCAAAGAATTGGCAGCACATTTCGGCGCAGATTGGGTACCCGAATATGCACGAACATACATTGAAACACTTGGCAGACCGTACACCTACGACGATGTTGAACAAATTGCTATAAAACAAAAAGAACAATTTGATGCGGCGCTCAATGCAAAAGGCAATTACGTGTTTTTTGACACCTACCTGTTTATCACGCACGTTTGGTTTTTACACGTTTACCAACGCGAACCTGTATGGATAAAATCCGCTCTGAAAGAGTGCCAAGCAGATTTATTTTTGCTATGCCGTCCCAATATTCCATGGGAATACGACCCAATAAGAGAAAATCCCAACAACAGAGATTTCTTTTACGATTGGTATAAACGGGAACTTCTTCATTACGGAAAAAAAATTATTGAAATAGACCGATTGGGAAAACAACGCACAGAGCAAGCCATTGCCGCAGTAAATTTACTCACTGACACATATTAACCGTTTTTGATTATGGATAACAATAAGCAAAATTTAGACCTTATCATTGAACAATTGGCTAACATGAAAGATTACCAAACATTGTGCTACAAGCATGCCGAAAACAAGCCGATGCCGAGTATTGACGCTTTAGAAAAAATCGTTTCTATAGCACGCAGCATCCTTTTTCCGGGTTATTTTGGTAATTCAGCCATCAATTCCTCTACTATCAAAAAACACATTTCACGCAATGTTTGGGAATTGGAAGAACTTTTGACTAATCAAATTTTTGCGGGGCTATGCACTACTTGCGACAACTATTCGGAAAAAAATAAAACTCTTGCACAAACCATTGCTTATCAATTTATTGAGCGACTGCCCGATATTCGTAAAGCCCTGTTCACCGACGTTCAAGCTACCTACGAAAACGACCCCGCCGCAAAAAGCAGTATGGAAATTATTTTTTGCTATCCTGCTATACGCGCCATCAGCAACTACCGCATAGCGCACGAACTATTAAAATTGCAAGTGCCTATTATTCCGCGCATTATTACCGAAATGGCGCATTCGGAAACGGGCATAGATATACATCCGGGGGCTACTATTGGTAACTATTTTACCATTGACCACGGCACCGGTGTTGTTATCGGCGAAACGACCATTATCGGCGACCATGTTAAACTGTACCAAGGCGTAACGTTGGGCGCAAAAAATTTCCCGATAGACGAAAATGGCAAACCGATAAAAGGTATTCCGCGCCATCCTATTATCGAAGACAATGTTATTATCTATTCCAATTCGACCATTTTGGGACGCATCACCATAGGGCGCAATTCCGTTATCGGTGGTAACATTTGGATAGACAAAGACGTTCCTGCCGACAGCAAGATAATTCAGAAGAACAAACAGAAAATTAGTGATGGAATATAAAGAATTGCCACTTTTGGCAAAAACTTTCAAAGGATTAGAAAACATTTTAGCGAAAGAGTTGATAGCTCTCGGTGCCAACAATGTACAAACAGAACGCCGTGCAGTGTCATTCACGGGCGACTTGGCGCTGATGTACAAAGCCAATTTGTGCTGTCGCACCGCAGTACGCATATTGATGCCTTTAAAATCGTTCAAAGCTGCCAACGCCGACGAAGTGTACAACAGTGCGAAAAGCATTGCGTGGGACGAAATAATGAACATAAAACAGACGTTTATTATTGACACGACTATTTTTTCGGAAGAATTTCGCCACTCACAATTTGTAGCTTACCGCGTAAAAGATGCCATTGCCGACTACTTCAATGAAAAATACGACAAACGTCCTTCGGTACGGCTTACTAATCCCGATTTTTATATCAACGTACACATTTCGCACACCAACTGTACCATTTCGCTCGACAGTTCGGGCGAATCGTTGCACAAACGCGGCTACCGCGCTTCACAAACGGAAGCTCCTATCAGCGAAACTCTTGCCGCCGGTATGCTCGATATGGCAGGTTGGAACGGGCAATGCGACTTTATTGACCCCATGTGCGGTTCCGGCACTTTTTTGATTGAAGCCGCCCTGAAAGCACTCAATATTCCACCCTGTATCTACCGACAAGCCTTTGCTTTTGAAAAATGGAACAACTACGACAAAGATTTGTTTGACACCATTTACAACGACGACTCGATGGAACGTCCGTTCAATTTCAAAATAAAAGGCTACGATAGTTCGCCCCGCGCCGTAAAAACCGCCGAAGAAAATATTAAATCGGCAGGATTATCAAAATATATCACGGTGGAACAGCGCTCCATAGCCGATTGGGAACCGCAAACCGAGCCAGCCCTCATTGTTACTAACCCGCCTTACGGCGAACGTCTGCTCAATGCCGATTTATACGGACTTTACAGACAGTTGGGCGAAACGCTGAAACACAAATTTACAGGCAGCACGGCGTGGGTCATTTCTTCGCACGTTGAATGTTTGCAAAATATGGGATTGCGACCTTCGGAAAAAATAAAACTGCTCAACGGTGCATTAGAATGTGAATTTTGGAAATTGGAACTGTTTGCAGGTAAACGCAACGATTTTATACGAAAAAAGTACAAAAACTAATTTTCTACGGACAAAAAAGCTATCAGAAAAATCTGATAGCTTTTTTTACAGCAAACTAAGAAATAATTGCCTGACACCATCGTCGAGAAATGTTGCGGAACGCACCAAAGTCGCCACATCTTCCTTAAATTCCGGTTTGTCAAACAGCAACCGCTCCAAAAACGCATATCGCAAATTATTGACAGATAAGCTGTTATGCTCAAACGCAAATAAAGAGGCACAGACAGTACGACAAAACTGCGCATCGGCAACAGGTTCGAGGCGCACTGCCATTGAAAGACCTATGAAAAAAAGCATCTCTTCACGCGAATTCAATAAATCAATAGCCATTTTTTCGGCATAAGGCAGTTTTGCAAACAACTTCATGGTAACTATTTCCGCCAATTCGAGTTGTTCAATGTCCTGCGCCCACTTCATTGCCAATTCTGGCAAGAACTCTTTAGGTGGCATTAAACAAGCCGCCAAAATCATCTCTTCGCGCGATTGCGACTGCCACAACAGTTCTGCCAACGCTCTATCGGGTACAAATTCAGCTGCTATTTCGTTCAATCGCGTCAATGGCACGCCTAAATTTCGCCAATAACGCACTCCTTTTGCCGCCATACTTCGCGCCACTTCGCCGTTCATCGAAGCCAGCACCAATCGTTTGATGCGCCGAATATCTTCTAAAACAGACTGATTTTCAGATGAATATGATTTTTGAATATTGGAATTCATTTTTTATGGCATTTTATTTTGATAAGATTTAGAAATGTATTAATTTTGCACTTCGAAAATGGTGGCTGTAGCTCAGTTGGTTAGAGCATCGGATTGTGGTTCCGAGGGTCGTGGGTTCAAGTCCCATCAGCCACCCAAAGAAAGAGAGAATACAAATTCTCTCTTTTTTATTTTATAGCTTCAGGCAAATTAACAAATTGATAACCTTTGCGTTGTAGTGCAACAATTAATTTATCCAAATAGTTGTAAAACTTATCGGTGCGGCGCGCGTCCGTCCCAATGTGCATCAACATAATATTGCCGTTCAACCCGTTTTTTTGCTCCTCTGCCATTACCGATTTAAACAGGAAATCGCTCGAATAATAGTTGTCCATTTGCGGAACGGTATAGTCGCCGTTGGTGCGCGTACCGGGCGTATAATTGACCACTTGTAGCCCTAACGATTTCGCCAAAGCCGCAATGGAATCGTTGTAATACTCAAACGCCGGTAAAAAAAGATTTACGTCCGAAATATCCGATTTAAATTTTTGAATTTCGCGGTAATTGGCTCGAATATCAGCCACAAACGTTTCGCGTGAAACAAGCGTAGAATCTTGTTTTTCCCATGCGGCATAAAGCAAATGTTGGTCGGAATGCGCACCCACATAATGCCCATCGGCAATCAACTTTTTTATCATTTTATGATGTGCGGTATTTCGATAAAAATCGCCCGTAAAGAAAAAAGCCGCCTTTATTTTACGTTTTTTCAATACTTTACTGATAGTAGGATAACCGTCGGCAAATTCATGTCCTGAAAAAATCAACGAAATACGTTTTTTATCAGGGTCAGTTTTGATAATTCCGCCACGAGAATAGACATTTTTGTCGGGTGTAGAACGCTTTGCCATAGCCGACAGGTAATAGGTCAGACTAGCCGTACCGTCCATAGTCGGCTCATTCGACGAATAGTCCCCCCAATCATCGTGATACACCGCCCAATCGGATTGAAAATGAGCGTATTCGTCAGGTTCGGACAGACGAACACCTATAAGACCGTTGTAAATAGCACCGTAAACAGGTCCGTCCACAAGTCCGCCATTAACGGGTATTTTGTAATTTACCCACAAAGCTGAATGCGGGTCAACCGGATAGTCGCCATAGGCAGGCAGACCTACCACCATAGAAGTTCCCCACGGATTGCAACCAAAAAGCCAATCGCGCAATGCTGTTTCCATCTCCACAAATTGCATATCGCCCGTAAGCGTGCGATAAAGGTGGCAATGCGTAGCCATAGCCGCTACCAAATTGTTGGAACACCAAATGAACGGAACGCCCATACGGAAAGGATTTTCAGCCGCTCTTGCACTTACTCGCTCAATGGCGTTACGAGTGTTCATGGCAAACTCCTTTTTTACTTTTGAAGAAGCCGATGCCTCACTAAGAATAGAAAAATGTCCTAAATTAACAAACGGATACCATTGATAATGATTGGCTGTATCGCTATCCATCCAAGGCGTCAGCGGCTCCATGCGACCGAAAGCCACCGCTTTTTTCCAATAATCGTTGTCGTTTGTCTGTTTAAACAAAGTAACGGCTGCCAATTCCATATCATCCGTCCAATTGTCTTCTTCGTAGAAATAAGGCGATTTTCCGGGAGCGGTTTGGCTCACACCTGGATAGCGCGATGCATACGCAAACGCCTCTTTGGCTTTTTGACCGATACGTTCGGCAAAATCGGGATAATAGGGCGACAACAGTTGCGCACCCAACGAAAACGAAGAAGCAAATTTGCCCACAGTAGAAGCTTTACCGTTGCTGCGATTTCTGTATTTCATCAATCCTTGCGGCTCATCGGACACCAAATAGACCGGTCTGCCTGTGCCCTCGCCCCAACCGTAATCGACAAAATCTTCGCTCGGGAAACGGAACGATGCATGGTCGCGGTCGTCAGCTATCTGATTATAGTAAACTTCCGGCTCAGGATTCATTTTATCGAGCCAATCCAAACCCCATTTGGCTTCGTCCAAAATATCGGGAATACCGTTGGCACCTTTGCGCCCTGCAGCATCGTAATTATCGGCAAAAGCGGTCGGATTATTTTTGTAAGCAAACAACATTTGGTAAATGGCATTAGCCGAAGTGGTAGTATATTGCAAATAGTCGGACGCATCGTGCCAACCGCCGCGCACATCCACTTTGCGACAAGGTAACGAATCGGGAACACCGCGCACTTCGAAACCGTCGTGTTGGTGGCACGTTTGGTCAAGAGACGGATTGTAACCGCAACGCTGTTGTCGCATATAGTTCAGCAAAAAGTCGGCTGTACCGTCGTACACATCATCGGCAATGCGAAAAAAAGGCGATGGGGTGTCATTCACCACTAAAAAGTAGTTGCCATTGCCCTTAAAATCGGAAAAACGGATACGAAAAGTTGATTTAAATTGGTAAAATTCGCCGCACGGCTCAACAGAAATCGGGCAATCGACTTTTTGCGCCGTAAGTGCCGAACGCAACTCCACCACAGGATTTTCCGTTAATTCATCGCAGAGACAGACCGCCACTTTAACATCTTCGGGTAAGTAACCCAACTGATTGACACGCACCCACAATGCACCGGATACATACATGGCAAACATCACAAAACCAAAGGCAACAAACAACTTTTTCATACGTTTTGGATTTTAAAATTTTTAACGACAAGTTCAATTTCACAAAAATACATTTTTTTCGCTATTGTACCAAATCTGTTTTTTGGCAAAATAACTCTTGCAAAAGAGTAGTTCTTTTCGTTTTTTTGAGTTACTTTGCACCTTCATTTAAAACAAACTATGGCACACATTTTTAATCCCTACGTCATTACCATTTTAATGCTGGTCTGCTCTAACTGCTTTATGACTTTTGCATGGTACGGTCACCTGAAATTTATGAGTAACAAAGCATGGTTTTTGGCTGCTATGGTCAGCTGGCTAATAGCGCTGATAGAATACCTGATAGCCGTTCCAGCCAACCGCATCGGCTTTGAAGTCTATACGCTGCCGCAACTCAAAATCATTCAAGAAATGATTACATTGTTGGTGTTTATCCCGTTTTCGGTCTTTTTTATGCACCAGCCGTTCAAATTAGATTATGTGTGGGCTATGCTTTGCCTGCTTGGTACGGTCTATTTTATGTTCAGAAGTTGAAAAATAAAAAATTAAAACAAGATAATTATCAAACCATTTTCCTATGCAAACATCGTTTAGTTGCTTTGGGCGCACATCCGAAGAAGTAGCCAACACACTGACCCACTTAATCGGTATTGTGTTTGCATTCGTTACTGCTTACCTACTTCTGACGCGTTGCGCCGAAGGTTCGTGGCAAGAATTATTTGGTATGGCGGTATTTTCAGCGGCTATGCTCTTTATGTACACCGCATCGACAATTTACCACTGGACATTACCCGGCAAAGCCAAGCGCGTGCTGCGCTATTTCGACCATATTTGTATTTATGTGCTTATAGCAGGCTCGTACACACCCATTTGGCTGTGCGTGGTGGGCGGCACGTGGGGTTGGGTAGCTTTCGGATTGATGTGGGGCGTAGCTGTGGCGGGCGCTATAGGCAAATTAGTGGCTTTGGGCAAACATCCGCGATTGTCGCTTACTATTTATTTGGTAATGGGTTGGTCGGCAGTGTTCGCCGTAGTGCCGATATGGAAAGCGATGTCGGCAACTTCGCTCCTGTGGCTTTTGGCAGAAGGCTTTTTCTACTCGTCAGGTACTTACTTTTACGCTCACGACGATAAACGCCCGTTTTTCCACGCTGTGTGGCATCTGTTTGTTTTAGGCGGCACGGTCTCACATTCTATGGCACTCTGGACACTAATGGCATAAAAAAACTCGGGAATGCACCACGCACTCCCGAGTTTTGGGTCTTTGGAACGACAAAATCCCAATAAGTAAATTTATTTCCATTCTACAAGATTAATATCAAAGTCAAGCCAAACTTTTTTATCTTTGCAATCTTTTGACAAATAAACTTTTTGAAGTACAGGCGATTTGAAATACACTGCTTCTAATTTTTTATTTTCTGACAAATCAACAGAAGTAAAAAGGTTTCCGGAAGCTTTTAAATATTTTAAATTAGGAAATTTTTCTATTCCTTTCAGACTAGTTAAATTATGACGCCTACAATCAATTTTTGTTACAGCATTAGCTTCTATTTGTGAAATTTTTCCATCGGAATTCAAATCGTATTTTTTTAATAAAAATTGTAAGAATCTAGCATCTTCAACACCTTCTTCCACATTCACAAATATATCCGACGAAACAACAGCAGATTGTGGCTCATTTTCTTTTGACACACTATTATCCGTGTTTTGATTTTTTTCAGATGAAACAACATTTCTATTATCGGTAAATTCTATAATATAACCTGTAGTAATAGCACTTCGTTGCATATAAATCGGACCTACTATCATTTTATTTGATACCGTTGTCGCTATATTAATAATAGCTTGACCATCTTTCAAATTTGCATTTCTAAACATTTCTGTGCGAGAATTGTTAGTTAATGCTTTCTGTGAAAGTCCTCCAATACCTAATATATAAGTAGAGGTAGCCATACCTGACACTTCTTTCAAAATACGATAATTGTTGTGTGCCAACACTACACTGGTTTGCACTACATCATTATTCACATAATTAGTAGTGTTCAGACCTGCACAACTTGCAAGAAAAACGGCAACACACACCACAAATACAAATTTAATTACTTTCATAGCATATTTTTTTTGCCTCGCCGTCTCCCCGTTCAGCGGTTAATAATTTATGATTTGGGTATAAAAAAAGCGTGGAGACTGTCAGTTTATCTCACCTGAGGCATCGGCAAACGCCCAACCAGAAATAAACAACCACCTCACGCTCGCCGATATATCGCATAATGGATATACACAGGAGCATAGACGTTCGGATTGTTTTTCTTCATGGTTTGAAAAATTTTGCCGAATTTTCGTACGAAGGTAAAAACTAAACGCTTCTCTAAAATATGTCTGCTAAACCGAAAGCCGCTGCCTTCGTTTTTTGTTTAACGTTGCAAATATAGAGTTTTTTTAAGCTTTCTCCAAACATTTGTGGGGTAGTTGCAAAAAATTTCAAAAAAAAGCGAAAGAATAAATAGCTCTTCCGCTTTTAAAAGGGTTTTATTGTAAAACTCAACAATTAAAAAATAGTTTTCAGTTGTATGGTTTGCGTGCGGTCGGGACCTACGGAAACAATTACAATCTCCGTTTTTGTCAATTCTTCTATTTTTTTCAAATAATTTTTAGCATTAGCGGGCAAATCATCAAAATTACGCACGGCGGTAACTTCCTCTTTCCAACCGGGCATCTCTATATAAACGGGTTTGCAACGTTGCAATTTGTTCAACGTGCTGGGCACATAGTCAATCGTTTCTCCGTCCAACTCGTAAGCATTGCAAATTTTCACCGTCTCTAATCCCGAAAGCACATCGAAAAGCATGATAGAGAGATAGTTGATGCCTGAAATACGGCAAGCGTGTCGCAAACCCACCGCATCGAGATAACCTACACGGCGCGGACGTCCGGTAACCGTGCCATATTCGTGACCGCGTTCGCGTATGTAGTGAGCAATATCGCCATCAAGTTCGGTAGGGAAAGGACCTCCACCCACACGCGTAGTATAGGCTTTGCAAATGCCCAAAGCTTTGTCGATGTAGCGCGGTGCAAGACCTGTGCCGAGCGGCACACTTGCGGCTGTGGGACTGCTTGACGTTACAAACGGATAAGTGCCGTTTTCGATACAAAGCATCACACCTTGAGCGCCTTCAAACAAGATTTTGGAATCTTTTTCCACTTCGGCATTCAACAAAATGGAAGTATCGCAAATGTAAGGTTTCAAGCGTTCACCATACGCCCGATATTCGTTGTAAAGTTCTTCAAAATTCATCGGCTCAAGTCCCAACATCGCCAATTCTCTGTTTTTCACCGCCAACGCATCGTGCAACCGTTCGGCAAAATAATCAGCGTCAATAAGGTCGCCCATACGAATACCGATACGACTATATTTGTCGCTATAAGCGGGTCCGATACCTTTTTTGGTTGTGCCTATCATTTTACCGCCTTTGGCAGCTTCGTAGGCACCGTCGAGCATAATATGATAAGGCATAATTACCGTAGCACGGTCGGAAATGAACAGTTGAAAATCGGTAATTCCACGCTCTTTAAGCCCGTCCAATTCAATCAAAGCGGCTTTCGGATTAATTACCATACCGTTTGCCATCACGTTTTTGATACGCGGATTAAACACTCCCGAAGGAATAGATTGTAAGGCGTATTTGTTGCCACCAAACGTAATGGTATGTCCGGCGTTATTGCCACCTTGAAAACGCACAACCACATCGGCGCGCTGTCCTAAAAAGTCGGTCATTTTTCCTTTACCCTCGTCGCCCCACTGGACGCCGACAACGACTAATCTGCTCATAAATACATGTTTTTTTAAAATTTGATAGTTGCGTACTACACACTATTTTAAATGTTAATCTATAATTTTGTTTCTTATTCCCATTCAATGGTTGCAGGCGGTTTGGAAGTGATGTCGTACACAATACGATTTACACCTTTCACTTCGTTCACAATGCGGCGGCTGATAATATCCAGCACTTCGTAGGGAACGCGCGCCCAATCGGCTGTCATACCGTCAATACTCGTTACGGCACGAATGCCCACCGCATAATCGTAAGTGCGTCCGTCTCCCATTACACCAACGCTTTTTATATTCGTCAGCACAGTAAAATATTGCCAAATTTCTCTATCTAAGCCTGCTTTGGCAATCTCTTCACGAAGTATTGCGTCACTTTCACGCACAATGTGCAATTTTTCTTCGGTAATGTCGCCAATGATGCGAATGCCCAATCCCGGTCCCGGGAAAGGCTGCCTCCAAACAATGTGGCTCGGAATGCCCAACGCCTCACCGAGAGCGCGCACTTCGTCTTTGAAAAGCACTTTCAACGGCTCTACCAGCTTAAATTTCATATCTTTGGGCAATCCACCTACGTTGTGGTGGCTTTTAATGGTTTGTGCGGTTTGTGTACCGCTTTCTATCACATCGGCGTAGATTGTGCCTTGCGCTAAAAAGTCAAATTCGCCCAATTTTTTGGACTCTTCATCGAAGCAGTAAACAAACTCATTGCCAATTAGTTTACGTTTTTGTTCAGGGTCGATTACGCCCGCCAATTTGTCCAAAAAACGCTTTTGAGCATCGATGCGCACCACATTGATACCAAACAGATTTTGGCACATAGTCATCACTTGGTTGCCTTCGTCCTTGCGGAGCAAACCATGGTCGATGAACATACAGGTCAGTTGCTGACCTATTGCCTTGTGTATCAGCACTGCCACCACAGTCGAATCGACACCTCCGCTCAATCCGCAGAGTACTTTTCGGTCGCCTACTTGCTCGCGTATTTTGGCAATTTGTAAATCGATGTACGAACCCATTGTCCAATTTTTTTCAGCCCGACACACTTTGAACACAAAATTCGCCAAAATATCATTGCCGTACGTACTGTGACGCACTTCGGGGTGGAATTGCACCAAATAGATGCCGCGCTTTTTATCGTAAATAGCTGCCGACAGATTATTGGCACTTTTAGCCGCCAATTCAAATCCTTTCGGAATAGCAGAAACATAATCGCCGTGACTCATCCACACATCTTGCGTTGCAGGCAAACCGTCGAACAGCGGACAACTGCCGTCAACTACGGTTATCGGCATTTTACCGTATTCTTTGGTAGAGCTTTTTTCTATTTTTCCGCCATAGTGCAAACAGGTTAGTTGCATACCATAGCAGATGCCCAAAATGGGCAAACCAAGGTCGAAAATTTTCGGGTCGCAACCGAAAGCATCGGCTTCGCACACACTTTTGGGACCGCCGCTAAACACAATACCTTTCACATCGGGAATGGCGCGTATTTGCTCTGCCGTGAGTTGATGACTACGCAATTCGCTGTAAACACCAAATTCGCGTATACGCCTTGCTATCAGTTGGTTATATTGACTTCCAAAGTCGAGAACTAAAATTTTATCGTAATTCATTGTGGTACAATTATTTCGTATAGTTTGGGGCTTCTACCGTAATATCTACATCGTGCGGATGGCTCTCGCGCAAACCGGCATTTGTGATGCGTATAAACGTACCGTCGCTTTTGAGATGTGCAATGTCGGGCGTTCCGCAATAGCCCATGCCCGAACGTATGCCACCGCAAAGTTGATAGAGCGTATCGCCGACAGAGCCTTTGTAAGCCACACGACCTTCGATGCCTTCGGGCACCAACTTTTTCGCTTGCGTATTTTTGGTTTGGAAATAACGGTCAGCCGAACCGCGTTTCATTGCCATCAACGAACCCATGCCCACATAGATTTTGAATTTTCGTCCTTGGAAAACAACTTCTTCGCCGGGGCTTTCCGTACAGCCCGCCAACAGCGAACCCAACATTACCGCATCGGCACCGGCAGCCAACGCTTTCACAATGTCGCCACTGAATTTTATGCCGCCGTCGGCTATAACGCACACATTTTTATCGCGGCAATACTCCGCCACATCGTTAATTGCTGTAATTTGCGGCACGCCCACGCCCGCCACTATGCGAGTGGTGCAGATGCTTCCGGGACCGATGCCCACTTTTACCGTATTGGCTCCGGCTTCAATTAATGCAGCAGCAGCCTCTTTGGTTACAATGTTACCTGCAATTACATCTAATTGCGGAAAGGCTTTGCGGATGCTGCGTACCGTGTCAATTACATTTTTGCTGTGACCGTGCGCACTGTCCACCGTTACCACATCGACTCCGACTTTGACCAGAGCAGTAACACGCTCCAACGTTTCGGCGCCGACGCCCACCGCAGCACCGCAACGCAAACGACCACGCGCATCTTTGCAAGCATTCGGGAAATTTATTACGTTGTCGATGTCCTTGCTGGTGATAAGTCCTACCAAACGGTTTTCATCGTCCACAATCGGTAACTTTTCAATGCGGTTTTCCCACAAAATCTTTTTAGCGTCTTGCAGCGAAGTGCCTATTTTTGCCGTTATCAAATTATCTTTGGTCATCACTTCCAACACTTTTCTATGGTCAAGCGTCAAATATTTTATATCGCGGTTGGTAATGATGCCCACCAATTTATTGTCCTTGTCAACCACCGGCAGCCCGCTGATACGGTATTTGTGCAAAATCGCTTCCATATCCATCAGCGTATTATCGGGAGTGAGCGTTATGGGATTGGCAATCATACCGTTTTCGTACCGTTTTACCACTTCCACTTCGGCAGCCTGCTCTTCGATGCTCATATTTTTGTGAATAAATCCGATGCCGCCCTCACGCGCTATAGCAATTGCCATATCCGACTCGGTAACCGTGTCCATCGCCGCACTAACAATGGGAATGTTCAGGTCAATGTTGGGAGTCAAACGGGTTTTTAAACAAATTTGCGAAGGCAATATGGTTGATTCACTTGGAACCAGCAACACATCGTCAAAAGTTAGTCCTGTTCTGATTTTTTCTAAAGTCATATTTCGTATTTTTTAGTTATCCATAATCAACTGTTTATCCTTCAATGCCGTTGCGGCGATAGATGTAGTCCACTTGCGAAAAATAGTAGTCGAGTGTGAAACAGGCGTCCAACTCCGACCGTGTGAGCAACGCCATCACTTTGTCGTTTTGTGCCAAAAGTTCCTGATAATCGAGCCCTTCGCCCCATGCTTTCATTGCTACGGGCTGCACCGTGTCGTAAGCCTCTTCGCGTGCCAATCCTTTCTCTATCAACGCATTCATTACCCGTTGGGCAAAAATTACCTTTTTCGTGCGGTAAATGTTTTCCAGCATTACTTCAGGGAAAACCACCAAATTTTCGAGAATATTTTTAAGACGGTCGAGCATATAGTCCAGCAACATAGTGGCATCGGGCAATACGATGCGTTCCGTTGCCGAGTGCGATATGTCGCGTTCGTGCCACAATGCCACATTTTCGTAGAACGTTACCATGTAGCCACGCATCACACGGGCGCACCCGCAAATATTTTCCGAACCGATGGGATTGCGCTTGTGCGGCATAGCGCTGGAACCTTTTTGTCCTTTACCAAAATTTTCCTCCACTTCGTGCACTTCGGTACGCTGCAAATTGCGTATTTCCAAAGCAATCTGTTCGAGCGACGAAGCAATTACGGCGAGCGTTGCCATGTAGTAGGCGTGCCTGTCGCGCTGTATCACTTGCGTTGAAACTTTTGCGTGGTCAATTCCGAGACGTTCGCACACATATTCCTCTACAAAAGGCGGAATATTGGCAAAATTGCCTACCGCACCGCTTATTTTGCCGCACTCCACATCTTTGCAGGCAGCATCGAAACGTTGCAAATTGCGGCGCATTTCGGCACACCACAACACCCATTTCAGCCCGAAACTGGTAATGTCGGCATGTATGCCGTGCGTGCGTCCGATGCAAGGTGTTTTTTTAAACCGCACCGCTTGTTTTTCGAGCACTGCTATAAACTCCTCAAGGTCGCGGCGCAAAATTTGGTTCGCCTGTTTTATCAAATAGCCGTTGGCGGTGTCCACCACATCGGTCGATGTCAAGCCGTAGTGTACCCATTTGCGTTCGTCGCCCAGCGTTTCGCTTACGGCGCGCGTAAATGCCACCACATCGTGGCGCGTTTGCTGCTCTATTTCGTAGATGCGCGGAATGGAAAAAGAGGCTTTTTCCCACAGTTTTTCCATATCGGCGGGCGGCACCACGCCAAGTTTGCACCACGCTTCGCTGGCGTAGAGTTCCACTTTCAGGTAAGCATCGAATTTGTTTTGTTCCGTCCACACGTTGCGCATCACGGGGCGGCTGTAGCGTTCTATCATAACTTTTTCGTTTTAGTTTTAATACAAAAAAGAGCAACGTACGGACGTTACTCTTCCTTATAATTTTTAGGCACACGCACCCTTACAAGAGAATTTTCCACAAGGAAAATGCAGGCTTATAAGGGAGTTGAGACGCATTCAACAAGTTGTTTTAAGTTGTTATTTAATGCTCACAAAAATAAAACTTTTTATTGAATTACGCAACAAAAGTTACCAACAATTAAAAAAAACCGATGGACACGCTTTAAGGCACCATCACTTTGCCCACCTCTTTGCCTTTCCTTACAATGTAAGTTCCTTTAGGCACTTCCAAAGTGCAGTTTGTAACATTTGTTCTTTGGGGTACCAGCCGCCCCGTAAGGTCGTACACAGAAACATCGCATTGGGCATAACCTTCGACTACTATTTTGCCGGCGCGCGCAAAAACGCCCACAAGAGGAGCAGTTTTAATCGTCAAACCCATTGAACTTTTGGTGGTAAACGTGCCTGATTTACTATCCCACACCCTACCGGAATCATCTTTCGACTCCAAACGGTAGTAGTATCTTGTTTCGGGAGTAAGACCCGTAACAGTGTAGGCATAACCGAGATGTTGAGCCGCCATTTCTTCTATCTCCGTCCACGACATTTTGGCTGTAATCATCTCACCTGAAACCCCGAAAGTAAAACTGCGCATATTGGAACTGTCGGTATAAACTTCAAGTACATAGTGCGTTACCGTAGCCAGCGCGGGCCAACAGAACAATGCCGTAGTGGTGTCAGCTTTAACGGTAACTTCTTCCACATTATCTATAAGCGTAGCACCTATACCCTGTATGACTTTAAAATTTCCCCAGAATGCATCGGCTCTGTATGCCTTTATGCTTTTATAAGGCACTCGCAAAGTGTCCTGCCGTGAAAAAGAGGAATATATTGCTGGTGGGGTTTCCGCATAGCAAGTTACAAAAGTTAAACCGCTACAACCGGAAAACGCACCTCCGCAAATTTGCAAAGTGCCGGCGTCAATCGTAAAGGAAGTATTTGCCGGCATTGTTCCCTTATAAGCATAAAAAAACTTTTTGATATATACCGGTCCATCGGGCAAGTTATTGTACCACGCCGT
>DUQS01000087.1 GCA_012837685.1 Bacteroidales bacterium | reverse complement strand
TCAACTATGGTACTACTAGCGGAAGTTACACTTTGTCCGCCGACGGAGCGGTCAGTGGCTCTACTTTTTCTGCCAATATAACCGGCTTGACGGCTAACACCACCTACTACTATAAAGCCTATGTTACCACAGACGATGGAACAGTGTACGGTAACGAAAAGAGCTTTAAAACGAACTTGGGAGCTATCGTCATCGCTGCCAACGAATCGAAACCAATAGCCAACAACTATGTAGGCGACATCGTCATTCACCACGGCGGACAAATTTCTAACGATACAGCATTCTCCTTTACCGGACAAATACGGTACAAACGCACGTTCAACACGCCTATCGTATGGCATACCTGCTGTTTCCCGTTTGCCATCGACCATGTTACGGTAGAAGAGGATGGTGTAGAATATACCATTGTACCCTATTATCAGGGCGCGCCTGCACATAGCTGTCATTTTTGGATTAAAACTTTAGATCGCGACCCAAGCAACCCCGAACTATATCAACGTTGGACAACACCGACAACATCGACAATAAAAAAAGATACGGCATACATTATCATTTTCCCAAAGATAACAGATTCAACCAGTTACTACGACAACAAAGTTGTTACTTTCTATTCAACCAACGGAAATCACACCATCAACAACACCGATATGCCGGTGAGCACCTATGAATATACGGGCAATGGATTTTATTTTTACGCCAACCTCTCGCTACGCAACCAATCATTTTCCGGCACAGAATTTTACCGCCTCGACCGCACGCCCTATACAGGCAATTTTGAGCTACACGAAAACCCGATAATTGTACCGAGCGAATGTTTCATACAGGCTTCTGATGAGTTCAAACAGACGGCAAAAAGCATCTACCTACCGATATCAACCGAAGATTCGGGCGTCTATACGGGCTTACCGCCTACTTTTGATGCTAAAACAACACCTTTGTTGGTTATCAATTCCATCAACGGCATTGAACTGTTGAGCCATACGGCACAAACCATAGCCGTTTACACAACCAACGGTTTAAAAGTGGCTGCTTGTAACCTATCGGCAGGGGAATTACACACAATTTCGCTACCAAAAGGCATTTACATCATTGTATCCGACCAAAGTCCGCTACCGTTGAAAGTGATTAATTAAAACGTGAAAAAACTTGTGTCTAAATAGTTTACGACATACATTCGGTATTACTTTTGTCTTCAACTTTTAGCTTAAAACCGAAAGTTGACCGCATTATCTATTTATTTGTTGTATCTTTGCCGCGACAAAAAATTATAATAAACGTGACAAAAATAAAACTATCCCTATTTCGTTTTTGGCGACAGTTTTTTAAACCTAAAGAGAGACCTACTGACAAATTAATCGCTTTTTTAGGTTTTATACCTAAAGACATCACCTATTATGAAATGGCACTTCGTCACCCTTCAGCTACATTGAAAGACGCCAACGGGCTGCCGATAAACAACGAACGCTTGGAATTTTTGGGCGATGCCGTGTTTGAATTAGTCATCACCGAAGCACTTTATCAACTCTTCCCCGACAAACAGGAGGGTTTTCTTTCCGAAATGCGTTCAAAGGTGGTTTGCAGACGAACTTTAGCTCAATTGGGAGAAAAAATGGGATTGCCGCAATTACTCCACCACAACACCAACGGCGTAGCAAAAAACATCTACGGTAACGCTATGGAAGCCATTTTCGGCGCCATTTTCATAGAAGCGGGCTACGCTCAATGTCGAGAATTTGCACAAAAACAAATTTTCAACAAACACCTTAATCTTAAATCGTTACAAGAAAAATCGACCGACTATAAATCGCGACTGCTGCAATGGGGACAAAAAAACGGTAAAAACGTTACCTACGAACAAGAGACACCTTTTCAAAGTCAAACCGTTCCATTTGTGGCATGGGCTATAGTGGAAGGCGAAAAAGTGGCTATGGGCTGCGGTTACTCTAAACGCGAATCTGAACAAGCAGCCAGTAAAGAAACTTTAAACAAACTGCATATCGCAATTTAAAACATTGATAATTATGAAATTACATCATTTTTCACAACTTATTTTTAAGAAAGCCGCCAAACGTGACCAACACCACATTTTGTACTACAAAGACACAGACCTAAATAAATGGGTGGGACTAACTTGGCGTGAATTAGCCAACAGAATACAAAAAACTGCTTGCGCTCTTATCGAATTGGGCGTAAAGGAACACGAAAATATTGCTATCTGTTCGCAAAACAAACCGGAAAATCTCATTATCGATTTTGCCAATTTTGCCATTAGAGCAGTTTCGGTACCTATCTACGCCACACAATCGGCAGCACAAATTGATTACATTGTAAATGATGCCGAAATCGCTACCATTTTTGTTGGCGAACAGCAGCAATACGACAATGCTCTGCAAGTGTTGCAAACATCGAAATATCTGAAACGCATCATCGTATTCGACAATCATGTCAATTTGAAAGGCGAACAGCGCGCTTCCTATTTTTCCGATTTTATCAACACCGGCGACAACAAAGCCAACCATGCCGAAGTGGAAAAGCGTAAAAATGCTGCCAAAGAGAGCGATTTGGCGCTATTGCTGTACACTTCGGGCACTACTGGTGAACCGAAAGGTGTTATGCTGCCGCACAGTTGCATTTTAGAAGCTATGCGCATACACGATATTCGTATTACTTCGGTTTCACGACATGATAAATCCGTCTGCTTCTTGCCGCTGTCGCACGTATTTGAACGTGGTTGGACTTACTTCTGTTTCTGCAAAGAAATAAAAATTTACCTCAACTTAAATCCGTCGGATATACTGCAAACCATCAAGGAAATTCGCCCGACAGTAATGTGTAATGTCCCGCGTTTTTGGGAAAAAGTGGCTATCGGAGTACAAGAAAAAATAACGGAAATGAAACCTTTCCAAAAAGGATTGGTTGCATGGGCGCTCGCTGTGGGAAAAAACTATAATATCGACCACGTACGTATCGGCAAAAAATCTTCGCCACTATTATGGCTGCGTTATCAAATAGCTAATATCTTCATTTTTAATAAATTAAAAAAGGTTATTGGTATTGAAAACGGCAATATTTTCCCAACGGCAGGTGCAGCTATGGAAGAACAACTTATTGTCTTTTTCCGCAGCTTAGGCATTCCCATCGTTTACGGTTACGGACTGACAGAAACAATGGCTACCGTGAGCTGTTTCAACTATTCGGGATATAAATTCGGTTCAGTCGGCGAAGTAATGCCCGATGTGAAAGTAAAAATTGGCGATGACAATGAAATTTTAGTGAAAGGCAAAACCGTTACCTCCGGCTACTACAAAAAACCGGAAGCAACAAAAGAAGCCTTTATCGACGGTTGGTTCCGTACGGGAGACGCCGGCAAATTGGACGGCAATCACCTTATCCTTATCGACCGCATCAAAGATTTGTTCAAAACTTCGAACGGTAAATACATTGCACCACAACAGATAGAGACACGCTTGGGTGCCGACCCGTACATCGATCAAATAGCTGTTATCGGCAACGAACGTAACTTTGTTACCGCAATTATTGCACCCTCTTTAGAACGGCTCAAAGCGTTCGCCAAGAAAAATAACATTGCCTACGAACGCATTGAAGATTTGCTCGAAAATGAACAAGTTTACAGGTTCTACGAAGGACGTATTGCCGAAGGTCAGAAAGACATGGCCAAATTTGAACAAATTAAAAAATTCAAGCTTATTAAAAAAGGATTTTCAATAGAATCGGGCGAACTGACTTCAACACTAAAACTGCGACGTGCTGTGATACAGCACAACTATAAAGCATTAATCGATTCGATGTACGACAATTCTTCAATAAAAATGTATTAAAAAGAACCTTTTGATTTTATTTCTGCAAAAAAACGAAAAAAACAGGAAAAAAAGATTTTTTTACCAATTATTTGCGTATCTTTGTCGGACATTTTAATATTTTTTTATCAAATGAACATTTTTATTGGAAGTCTTCCTTTCGCAGTGAAAGATGAAGCATTAAAAGAACTTTTTGCGACTTATGGTGAAGTTTCATCAGCTCGCGTTGTTACAGACAAATTTACTGGTCGCAGTAAAGGTTTTGGTTTTGTGGAAATGGAAGATGAAGTTGCCACAAAAAAAGCAATTGCAGAACTTAATGGTTCTGAGATACAAGGACGCACCATCGTTGTAAACGAAGCAAAACCGCGCGAAGAACGTCCGGAAGGAGGTTATCAAAGAAGAGACAACGGTTTTAGAAGATCATAATCGACTAAGAATCTAGTCAATCGTTCTTTAAAACAGGAGTGCACAAGCACTTCTGTTTTTATTTATACCTACTCTATCCATGAAAAGATTTTTTTGTATCTTTGCACCACTTACAAAAAAATAAGAACGCCATGACCGACAACTTTGCGGACATCCGCCCCTACACCACCGACGAAATACCCGCCACTATAAAACGGCTTCTCGACGATAACTCTTTTGTAACGTTCGTACAACAATTTCAACCACAAATAAACATTGAAGAACTACGGGCTATCTTTAATCAAATACAAACTCCGACCGACGTACACCGCTATTGCGGATTTCCGCTACTTAAATGGTTGAAAGAGAACAAAACAGATGGTCTGACCTTTTCAGGACTCGAAAACTTTGAACAACCCGCCATAGCCATTTCCAACCATCGGGACATCATTCTTGACGCCGCTTTCATGAACTATGTACTGATGAGTAACCAAATGGAAACAACAGAAATGGGAATTGGAGATAATTTGTTAGCTACCAATTGGTTATATACTTTTATTCGTATGGCGAAATGTTTCATCATAAAACGGGCACTGTCGCAACGTGAAATGTTGCACGCTCTAACGCAACTGTCAGCCTACATTCGCCACGCCATCACCGAAAAGCGCACCAGTATTTGGATAGCACAACGCGAAGGTCGAGCCAAAGACTCCGATGACAAAACACAGGAAAGCATCCTTAAAATGTTTGCTATTAGTGGCAATAGTTCGTTTATAGAAAACCTTAAATCACTAAACATTACGCCTGTAACCATATCGTACGAATACGACCCTTGCGACTTTCTGAAAGCAAAAGAATTTCAGCTACAACGCGACCATACAGATTATAAAAAAACGAAAAATGATGACGTAATTAGCATGAAAACAGGCGTTTTAGGCTACAAAGGACGTGTTCATTACGCTTTTTCGCCCTGTATCAATACCGATTTGGAAATAATAGCCAAACAAACAACTAACAGAAAAGAACAAATCGCTACAACAGCTAACCTCATTGACCGCTACATACACGCCAATTATACCATCTATCCGATAAATAAAATTGCCTACGATACTTTGTTCGACAGCAAACGCTTTGCAGCGGAATATTCCGCCGATGAAAAAAAGGCTGCATTAAACTACTTCGACGGACAGATAACTAAAATAGATTTACCTGACGTTGATGTGCCTTTTGTACGCGAAAAACTTTTGGAAATGTACGCTAATCCGCTCAAAAACTATTTGCAGGCTACTGAACAACAATAACTTATTCCATAAAAACTATACTCACAATTTTTATTTAATAATTAATAAACCAAAAATTTATGTTTAAAAACCATCCTAAAGGATTATTTGCCGCTGCGATTAGCAATATGGGAGAACGCTTTGGCTACTACATCATGAACGCAGTTCTAACGTTGTTTCTTTGTTCAAAGTTCGGTTTGAGCAACACAACGGCAACTATTATTTATTCTAGTTTCTATTGCGGAATTTATATTTTAAGTCTCTTCGGTGGTCTAATTGCCGATAGAACTCAAAATTACAAAGGAACCATTCAAAAAGGTTTGCTTATAATGGCTGCGGGTTATATCCTCTTGTCTATTCCTATCACAGCAACTGATGTTAACACCTCTTGGTTGTTACCGTTAACTTGCTTAGCATTGTTTCTGATTGCCTTTGGTAACGGTCTGTTTAAGGGTAATTTACAAGCTATTGTAGGACAACTATATGATAATTTTGAAGCGGAAGAAAGCAAAAAAGGGCCTGAAGCTCTTAAATTAGCAAAGGAAAAAAGAGATTCAGGTTTTCAAATCTTCTATGTGTTTATCAATATCGGTGGTTTGATAGCTCCTTTTGTGGCTCCACTTATCAGGTCGTGGTGGTTGGGGGCGAAAGGATTTATCTATAACGCAAAACTTCCGGCACTATGCCATGAGTACCTTAATGGAACTTTGACCGGTGAAAAATTGGTAAACTATAACGAATTATCTGCTCAATCTATGGTAGAAGCAGGTGCTGTTTTTGACCCTAGTGCTTATTTGGAAGTGTTTAATCAAGGAGTTCACTTCTCATTTATTGCTTCTGTTTTGGCAATGCTGATTTCATTGGTTATTTTTCTTTTGACTAAAAAGGGACTTCCCATGCCTATTAAGAAAACTGAAACAGAAACTATTGAATATACTTCTGAAGAAAAAGCAGCCATGGCAAAAGAAATCAAACAACGTTTGTATGCTCTTTTTGCAGTATTGGGAGTTACAATATTTTTCTGGTTCTCATTCCATCAAAACGGAGCCTCTTTCTCTTTGTTCGCAAGAGACTTTATGGACACCTCTAAGGTTGCCCCTGAATTTTTACAAGCAATTAATCCGTTCTTTGTAATTATTCTTACTCCAGTGATTATGTGGATATTTGCTCTATTAGCTAAAAAAGGAAAAGCTATATCAACTCCAAGAAAAATAGGTATCGGTATGGGACTTGCAGCATTGGCATACATATTTTTAGCAATCTTCTCATACATTATGGAATATCCTTCAGCACAAGAATTTCTTGCATATCCCGAAGCTCAACAAGAAGCTGCCAGAGCAGGCGTTTGGGTCTTCTTTGTTACCTATTTCTTTTTAACTGTGGCGGAATTATTCATTTCTCCACTCGGATTGTCATTTGTTTCTAAAGTTGCACCAAAACATATGCTTGGTTTGTGTCAAGGTTTATGGTTAGGCGCTACAGCGGTAGGAAACGCATTTTTGTTCTTAGGTTCAATGATGTACAACAGCATGCCACTATGGATGTGTTGGAGTGTGTTCGTTGTAATATGCCTCATCTCCATGGGCGTGATGTTTAGCATGGTTAAATGGCTCGAACGGGTTACCGGATAACACTTTGAAACATTTTAAACTTAAAAAGGATATGCTGCTTGCATATCCTTTTTAAGTTTTTGGCTGAAAAGTCAAGTTCTAAAATTTCAGTAACGGCATCAATGTAGGCACTAACTTTTCGATGGGACAATACAACACTGAAACTTCTTTTGTTTCCGGTTTAAACACCACTACATATTTATCTACATAACCGCAAAGATTAAGTACCAAACTCACTATTACCGCAATTTTGAATGCACCAAACAAACCGCCTGCCAATCGGTTTAGCCAATTAATATTGAGTGCATTCAGAATTTTTTTGAGCAAGAATGCCAAACTGTGCAATCCAATTGCTACTACTAAAAAAATAATAACGAAAGCGCAAATTGAAACAACTGTTTTCGACCACCCAAACCACTCTGTTAATAAAAGTGAGACCTCTTCACCCAACAAACGTCCGGCTACTATACCTAAAACAATTGCCAAAAGAGAGGCTATCTCTTTCAGCAATCCGTTTATCATTCCACGCACAAAAGCGATTAAAATCAGTAGTAAAAAAACGTAATCAATAGGCTGCATTATAGAGTTTTCTTAACTTCAACTTCTTCATAGGCTTCTATTATATCGCCCACTTTTATATCGTTGTAGTTGGCTATGTTCAATCCGCATTCAAAACCGGTATTTACCTCTTTTACATCATCTTTCATACGTTTCAGCGAAGCCAATTCGCCCGTATAGATAACAATACCGTCTCGAATTAACCGCACTTTATTATTGCGTTTCACTTTGCCTTCTTTTACCATACAACCGGCAACTGAACCCACTTTTGATATTTTGAACACTTCACGAATTTCCAACGTAGAAGTTACAACTTCTTTAATATCAGGCGAAAGCATACCTTCCATAGCCGATTTTAATTCTTCTATCGCATCATAAATAATGGAATAGAGACGAATATCTATCTTTTCTTGTTCGGCTAATTTGCGTGCACCAATTGACGGTCTCACTTGGAAACCAATGATAATAGCATTGGAAGCAGTAGCCAACATCACATCCGATTCGGAAATTTGACCTACGCCCTTGTGGATAACATTTACCTGAATTTCGGGCGTGGAAAGTTTTATTAACGAATCGGACAACGCTTCTATCGAACCGTCCACGTCACCTTTCACAATAACATTCACCTCTTGGAAATTGCCTAAAGCAATACGACGCCCAATTTCATCCAAAGTAAGGTGCGGTGAAGTGCGCAAGCTTTGTTCGCGCGCCAACTGTTCGCGTTTTGCTGCCAAAGTACGAGCTTCATGTTCATCGGCTAACACATTAAAATTGTCGCCAGCTTGAGGCGCACCGTTCAGACCTAAGATAATAGCAGGTTCGGAGGGACCTGCCGACTCTATGCGTTGGTTACGTTCGTTAAACATTGCCTTAATACGTCCGTAGTAAGTTCCCGCCAAAACAATGTCGCCCACTTTGAGAGTACCGTTTTGAACAAGTACGGTAGAAACATAGCCGCGACCTTTATCCAACGATGATTCAATGATAGAACCAACCGCTCTACGGTCGGGATTTGCTTTCAAATCTAAAATATCGGCTTCCAAAAGTACTTTTTCGAGCAATTCTTGAACTTGTAAACCTTTCTTTGCTGAAATATCGTGCGATTGATATTTACCGCCCCAATCTTCCACCAAATAGTTCATATTAGCCAACTCCTCTTTTATCTTTTCAGGATTGGCACTCGGTTTATCTATTTTGTTGATAGCAAACACAATAGGAACACCAGCTGCCGAAGCGTGATTGATTGCCTCAACGGTCTGTGGCATCACACTATCGTCGGCTGCAATAATTATAATGGCAATGTCCGTAATTTTGGCACCACGTGCACGCATGGCAGTAAATGCCTCGTGTCCGGGAGTATCTAAAAATGTAATTCTCCGCCCACTCTCCAATTTAACATTGTATGCTCCAATATGTTGAGTGATTCCACCCGCTTCACCGGCAATAACATTGGCATTGCGAATATAGTCGAGCAACGATGTTTTACCATGGTCTACGTGTCCCATAACGGTAATAATCGGCGAACGAGGAACTAAATCTTCTTCCGAGCTTTCCTCATCTTCGGCAATAGCTTCAACCACTTCGGCACTAACAAACTCAGTTTCGAAGCCATATTCATCGGCTACAATATTAATGGTTTCAGCATCAAGACGTTGATTAATGGAGACAAATAAACCTAAATTTAAACAGGTTTTAATAACATCCGTAACCGGTATATTCATCATTATCGCTAGTTCGTTTGCCGTAACAAACTCCGTCAGTTTCAATATTTTTGAATCTTGAAGTTCTTGAGCTTCAAGATCTTGCATACGCTGTACGTTCGCCTCGCGTTTGTCTTTTCTGTAACGAGCAGCTCTTTTGCCGCTTTTTTTACCTTCAGTGAGACGCGCCAATGTTTCTTTTATCTGCTTAGCAACATCTTCTTCACTGATAACGTTGCCCTTAACGGGACGTTTATTGAATTTTGTACGTGGACTTTTTGTGTCGCTGTAAGTGTTTTGAGCCACATCGATACGCTCGCTGCCACCTATGCGTTTGCGTTTTTTTCTGCTGCTCTTCGAACCGGAAGTTGCTGCATGTTTATTGTCATCGAAAGATAAATCATCTGACGGTTTTTGTTTTTTAATCTTCACACGGTCTTGTATCTCTTTTTCCATCCGCTCTTTGCGTTTTTCCTCTTTCGATTTTTTTACCGGACGTGTAGCATGGTTGATAGCAGACAAATCAATTTTATCAACAACTTTTATATTACTTTCAAGTTCGAGCTTGCGATAAACAAAAACGTTATCTTCTTTTTCAGCTTCAATTGCTTCTGCGAGCACTTCGGTCGATGTTTCCAATTGTTTTACCGATTCTTTCATCGGCTGTTCTGCTGATTTTTTTTCTGCTTTCGTTTGCGGCGATTTTTTCTTTGTAGCAGACGGAACTTTTTCCTCTTTTTTGAGTTGCTCTTCTACTACTTCGGTCTCCACTTTTTCAGGTTTTTCCGCCTTGTCAGATTTTTTGGGTTGCAGGTTGTTTAAATCAATGGTACCGACTTGTTTGATTTGAGGTTGTTCTATTTCTATTTTTATCTCCTGCGGTTCGGGGGTTGTTTCGTAGCCTTCAATAGCGACTTCCGTCTGTTTCTCTTTTTCCAAACGTTGTTGGCTGATACGTTCCGACTCCAATTTCAAATCCTTATCGGAACTAAACTCCTTAATAAGCAAACTTTCCTGAACTTCCGAAAGTTTTAAGTTAGGATTAGCTTCTATGGTTTCCCCTTTTTTATTCAGAAATTCTGTCGCTGTAGAAATTCCAATGTTTAATTTTTTTATTATTTGTCCTAATCTTGCCATAATCGATGTTTCTGTATATGTTTAAAAAAGAATGCTTATCTCTATTTCAGAGCCGTTTTATTCAAATTCGGAACGCAAAATGCGCAATACTTCGTCGATGGTTTCCACCTCAAGGTCAGTTTGTTCTATCAAATCTTCACGCGATTTGTTCAGCACGTTTTTAGCTGTGTCGCAACCGATAGCTTTGAAAGTTTCCAAAACCCACTCATCTATTTCGTCAGCAAATTCGTCCAAATAGATATCTTCTTCGTCCACCTCAATATCATCGCGGTAAACATCTATCGTATATCCCGTCAGCATGGTAGCCAATTTAATGTTAGCACCGCCTTTACCAATGGCTTGCGAAATTTCTTCAGGTTTCAAATAAGCGTTCACTTTCTTATTTTCCTCATCTATTTCTATCGATGAAATTTTGGCGGGACTCAATGCCCTTGCAACGAGTAGGCTCAAATTGCTTGTGTAGTTGATAACGTCAATATTTTCGTTGCGCAGTTCGCGAACAATGCCATGAATGCGCGACCCTTTCACGCCAACACAAGCTCCTACCGGATCGATACGGTCGTCGTACGATTCTACTGCCACTTTAGCACGTTCGCCCGGAATGCGGGCTATCTGTTTAATGGTTATCAAACCGTCGTGTATTTCAGGCACTTCCAATTCGAACAAACGTTCCAAAAAGAGCGGTGAAGTGCGCGACAATATAATTCTCGGATTGTTGTTTTTATTCTCCACCTTAGCAACAATGGCACGCACCATTTCGCCTTTGCGGTAATAATCACTGGGAATTTGTTCCGTTTTTGGCAGCAACATTTCGTTGCCTTCGTCGTCTAACAGCAATATTTCTTTCTTCCACACTTGGTAAACTTCGCCGGTAACTATTTGACCAACCATTTCGCTGTATTTGGAATACAACGAATCTTTTTGGATGTCCAAAATTTTGGACACCAACGTCTGCCTCAAATTCAGCACTGCTCTACGACCAAACGATGCAAAATCGACCGCATCAACAACTTCTTCGTCAATTTCATAATCAGCATCAATTTTTTGTGCTTCCGACAGCGCAATTTGCATATTGGGGTCTTCCACTTCGCCATCTGCCACTACTGTACGGTTGCGCCAAATTTCAAAGTCGCCTTTGTCGGGATTGATGATAACATCGTAATTTTCATCGGTTCCAAACATTTTTGCAAGGACATTTCTAAAAGCTTCCTCCAAAATGCTTATCATGGTCGAACGGTCAATGCTTTTGAGTTCTTTAAACTCGGCAAACGTATCCACCAAGTTAATGCTGTTTTTACTTGTTTTGCTCATAATTATTTGAACTTTATTAGATATTTTGTATATTTTACTGATTCATAATCAAATGTTTGAGGCTCTGTGTGAAGTGTTTTGCGCTTTTCGCCTTCCAAACGCACTTTTTTAGCTATTTCTACGGTAAACTGTTGTTCATCAGCCATTGTCAGCACGCCGGTAAACTTTCTACCGTCTTTCGTCAGCACCTCCACTTCGTTACCAATGTTTTTTTGGTATTGAAACAACGTTTTGAACGGCGTAGTCAGTCCCACCGAACCAACTTCCAATTCATAATCGTCTAAATCGTCACCGAAATAGGCTGTAATACTACGGCTCAGCTCGGCGCAAAAATCAATATCGACAGCATTGGTCGAATCAATTTTTATTACAATGAGATTGCCAAACTCAAACGCAACGTCAACTAAAACGTAATCCGTTCCCGACAATTTTTCATTAACAAATTGTTCTACAGCCTCTTTCGTTACCATAATTCAATTCTTTGTACAACGAAGGGGACTTTGTCAAGTCCCCTCCATCATCTACTTAAATCACTTGCAAAGGTAATAAAAAAAATTTAATTACCAAATTATCAAGCCTTTTTTATCTATTTTTTTATTCAATCGCCTATTTCGTTTGTGATAATGTCGTCCATCACGTCCCGAATATCAAGTCCGGCGGCACGTACTTGTTGCGGAATAAAGCTGGTGGCAGTCATTCCCGGTATGGTATTTACTTCCAAAAGTTTCACATTACCGAACGGTTCAATAATATAATCCACGCGAATAATGCCTTTGGCGTTGAGTGCCGAATAGATTTTGCGTGTAGTAGCCTGAACTTCGGCAGCCCAAGCATCAGGAATGCGTGCCGGCGTAATTTCTTCAACTTGACCGTTGTATTTAGCATCGTAATCAAAAAATTCATTATGAGTAACTACTTCGGTAATGGGGAAAACAACTTCTTTCGTTTTGGTGCGATACATACCGCAAGTTACTTCGGTGCCCGTCATTAGAGCTTCGACCATCACTTCGGAGCCTTCGGCAAAAGCTTTTTCGATAGCCGGCATTATTTGCTCTTCCGCTTTTACTTTTGTTACGCCAAAACTGCTACCGCCGTCGCACGGTTTAATGAAACACGGTAATCCGATTTCAGCCACAAGTTTAGCAGTATCAATAACATCGCCACGATGCAGCCAAACGGATTTTGCAACATTGATGCCAAAACTTTTCAGATATTGATTACACGGAAATTTGTTGAACGTGAGTGCCGCCGCCCAAACATCGCAGCACGAAAACGGAATACCCAACAAACGAAAATAGCCTTGCAAAATACCGTTTTCGCCCGGCGTACCGTGAATGGTGATGTAAGCAAAATCGAACGCTATTTTGCGACCGTCGAGCATGAACGAAAAATCGTTTTTGTCGATAGGCAACTTGCGACCATCGACTAATTCGACCTGCCACTTTTTGCCCACAATGGTAACGACGTATTTGGTGTATTTCGCATCGTCGATAAACGAATTAAGTCCCGCTGCGCTCCGCATTGACACTTGCCACTCCGACGAATCGCCACCCGCTACAATTGCAATTGTTTTTTTCATTGATTTATATGGTGTTTTGTTTGATTTCTGAAAACGTTTGCAAAATTAAGGTAAAATAATGACTTACAGCATTATTTTTGGCTATTACTCCCAAAAAACAACATTTTTTAACACTAACATTTTCATAGTTCGCAATTTAGCAGTAACTTTGTACCTATTTTAAAAGGCTCTTGATTTATGGACGACAAACAGCTCTTATTGGACAAACGCTATATGCGCATGGCACGCATTTGGGCAGAAAATTCGTACTGCAAACGCCGCCAAGTAGGTGCATTGTTGGTGAAAAATAAAATGATTATTTCCGACGGTTACAACGGCACGCCATCGGGTTTTGAAAACATTTGCGAAGACGACAACAACGTATCGAAACCCTACGTTTTGCACGCTGAGGCGAACGCCATTACCAAAGTGGCGCGCAGCCACAACAGCAGCGACGGTGCCACGCTCTACGTTACCGCATCGCCATGCATCGAATGTGCCAAACTCATTATTCAAAGCGGCATAAAACGAGTTGTTTACGGCGAAAACTACCGCATCATGGACGGTATCGAATTGCTGAAACGTGCCAACATCGAAGTTGTTTTTATCGAAATTTAACACACCAAAAATGAAAAAAGTTCTGTTTCCTACCATAATAGCGGTAACGCTCGTTTGCGGCATCCTTATAGGCGAATTTTACGCCACATGGCATAATAAAAAACAAGGCTTACAATTTTTGCAACAACGGAGCACGAACAATAAATTGTCGGATTTGCTCTATTTGATTGACAATGCCTATGTGGACAGCATTGATATGGACAGCATCACCGACGTTTCCATGGCTACACTTGTAACGCAGCTTGACCCGCACTCCGCCTACATTCCCGCCAAAGATATAGAAGCTGTCAACGAACAGTTGGAAGGCAGTTTTAGCGGTATTGGGGTGCAATTCAACCTGCAAAACGATACTATTTATATTGTAGATGTTATTTCGGGAGGTCCTTCGGAAAAAGCCGGCATACTGCCCGACGACCGCATTATTTCCGTTGATGATTCCGCCTTTGTCGGCAAGAACATTAACAACGAAAAAGTAATGAAAACATTGCGCGGGAAAAAGGGAACGACCGTAAAATTGGGCATCGTGCGCAGAAGTGCACAAAAAACTCTCTATTTTGACATTACGCGAGACGACATTCCCGTTAAAAGTATTGACGTAGCCTATATGATTGCACCAAAAACAGGTTATATCGCTGTAAATAAATTTGGCGAAACCACTTACCAAGAATTTTTAACCGCACTTGCCCAACTCCGTCAAAATCAAGCATCGCAACTCATTATCGACTTGCGTGGCAACGCCGGCGGTTACATGGATGCAGCTATTAATATGCTCAATGAATTTTTGCCGAAAGGCGCACTCATTGTTTATTTGGAAGGAAAAGCATACGAAAAAACTTCATCATTTGCCAACGGAACAGGCGCATTTCAAAACACAAAAATTGCCGTACTTATTGATGAATTTTCAGGTTCGGCGAGCGAAATTTTTGCCGGAGCCATACAAGATAACGACAGAGGCACTATTATTGGTCGCCGTTCGTTCGGGAAAGGGCTTGTGCAACAACAGTTCGATTTTGCCGACAAATCGGCAGTGCGTCTGACTATTGCGCGCTACTACACGCCCTCCGGACGCTGCATACAAAAACCCTACATCAAAGGCGACTCCGAAAATTACGAAATCGATATTTGGAAACGTTTCATGCACGGCGAATTTTTCTCGGAAGACAGTATTAAACAAAACGACGCTGTAACCTACAAAACCGTAGGCGGACGCCCCGTATTTAGCGGAGGCGGCATAATGCCGGATATTTTTGTAGCACGCGACACCATAGGGGATACTCCCTATTTCCATGATTTGGTGAATAAAAATTGCATTTACAAATTCGCGCTCAACTACACGGAAGCCAACCGTGCCACACTTTCCGCTTACAAAAATTGGGAAGCGTTGGAAAAACACCTGATAGAGCAAAATCTGTTCCAACAAGTAGTGAATTTCGGAGCCAAACAAGGCGTAAAAGATTCGCCATCGAAAAATAAATCGCGCACACTGATAGAACGGCAAGTGAACGCCTACATTATTCGCAATATCCTAAACGATGACGGATTTTTCCCTGTTTTGAACAAATACGATAACACCGTAAAAAAAGCCATTGAAGTATTAAACCAAAAATAAGAAATAATGCAACTATTCGACGTATATCCACTTTTCGACATTAATATTATAAAAGGTAAAGGTTGCTACACCTACGATGACAAGGGCAACGAATACCTCGATTTATACGGAGGTCATGCAGTCATTTCCATTGGGCATTCACACCCTCATTATGTGGCACGCCTCACCGAACAACTGAATAAATTGGTATTTTATTCCAACTCTGTTATCAACACCCTGCAACACGATTTAGCCGACCGTTTAGGCAAACTATCCGACTACGACGACTATGCGTTATTTCTTGTCAATTCGGGCGCCGAAGCCAACGAAAACGCCTTGAAATTAGCCTCGTTCCACACCGAAAAAAAACGGGTAATAGCTTTTCAAAAAGCTTTCCACGGTCGCACTTCTGCTGCTGTAAGAATTACGGACAATCCCAAAATATGCGCTCCTATCAACGAAAGATTTGAAACTACTTTTTGCCCGTTCAATGACATCAATGCCGTGCAGCGCGAATTAGCTAAAAACGATGTGTGCGCCGTCATCATCGAAGGCATACAAGGTGTAGGCGGCGTCAATATTCCCGATACAAATTTTTTGCGCGCTTTGCGACAAGTTTGCACCGACTACGGCGCAATCCTCATCATTGACGAAATACAATCGGGCTACGGTCGCAGTGGAAAGTTTTTCGCACACCAATATGCCGACATCAAAGCAGATTTGGTAACCATGGCAAAAGGCATGGGCAATGGTTTTCCTATTGGCGGAGTACTTATTTCGTCACAATTTAAACCCAGCTACGGTATGTTGGGAACCACTTTCGGCGGTAATCATTTGGCTTGCACATCCGGAATTGCCGTGTTGGACGTGATGAAACAAGAAAACCTTATTGCCAACGCTGCCGAAATAGGTACTTTTTTGATGGCTGAATTGAAAAAATTGCCCAAAATAAAAGAAGTGCGCGGTCTTGGTCTTATGATAGGCATTGAAATGGACGAACCCGCTGCCCCCTTGCGCAAACGGCTTTTGTTTGAACAACATGTTTTTACTGGCGCAAGCGGTACTAATGTGATACGTCTTTTGCCTCCACTTTGCCTCACAAAAAACGAAGCGGAACTCTTTATCCAACGTTTTAAAAAGATTCTCAACTGATTTTATGAGCTATTTTTTATTAATAATTGGTTTCATCCTTTTAATCACGGCAGCCAATTGGTTGGTCGATGGTGCATCGGGACTGGCAAAACGTTTGAACATTCCCGACCTCATTATTGGGCTTACTATAGTGGCTTTCGGAACATCAGCTCCCGAATTGATGGTCAATATTGTGGCAGCCATAAAAGGCAGCAGCGAGATTGCACTCACCAATGTATTAGGCAGTAACTCCATCAATACATTAGTGATTTTAGGAGTTACTGCTTTGATTTACCCTATCGCTTCTCAAAAAAGTTGCCGCCTTGTTGATATACCGTTCAGCATCGTTGCTGGTATTGCCGTATTATGTCTTTGTACCGATTATTTTACCACCTCCAATGGCGTATTGTCGCGTTGGGACGGAATTATTTTGCTCTGTTTCTTTGCATTATTCATGGCACATATCATCTATTTGGGAATAAAAGGCAACGCCTCTATTGATGAAAACTACAAACCGATGAAACTTTGGGTAGCACTTGTACTGATATTTGTAGGCTTGGCGGGATTAATGATTGGCGGCAACCTGATTGTCGATAATGCCGTAAAAATTGCCATTGCGTGGAATGTCAGAGAATCTGTTATCGGCGTAACTATTGTGGCATTGGGCACGTCGCTACCCGAATTAGCCACATCAGCTATTGCAGCAAAAAAGAAAAATGCCGATATCGCCATCGGCAACATTATCGGCTCGAACATTTTCAACATCTTTTTTGTGCTGGGCATCAGCGCCGTCATACGACCACTCCCAACCTATCCCAATTTCTTGCTTGACGTAGCCATGGTTATCATTAGTAGTTTACTCATCCTTCTTTTTACTCACAATAAACAATACACCATAAAACGTTGGCACGGAGCGGTTTTGCTGGCTGTTTATGCCATATATCTTTATTTTTTATTATCCAATCTCTAACAAGCGTCAGCAACTATGAACGAAACAACCTATAACATCGGACTTTCGCTGAGTGGTGGCGGCGCAAAAGGTATTGCACATCTTGGAGTGATACAAGCCTTGGAAGAGTTTGGTTTAAAACCCGAAATTATTGCCGGAGTGAGTGCCGGAAGCATTATCGGGGCTTTGTACGCCGATGGAAAACGACCTAAAGATATTTGCCGATTTTTCAAAGAATCGAGTTTTTTCAAATTCGTATCTATCAGTCCCAACAAAGGGCTGATGTCCTCTAAACGTTTTTACGACCTTTTGGACAATTACCTGACAAGCAAAACATTTGAAGATTTGAAACTACCGCTCATCATCAACGCCACCGAACTGATTGACGGCAAAAACGTCTATTTCACCTCGGGGTCTCTCATTGACAAAATTGTGGCTTCGTCTAGTGTACCCATTTTTCTCAATCCCGCCGAAATAGACGGAAAAATGTATGTTGACGGCGGTATTTTCTGCAATATGCCCGCCAAAATTATTCGACCGAAATGCCAAACGCTTATCGGCGTACACGTAAACCCTATATTGAGCGATGCCGATATCAACTCCGTTCCCGACGTAATGGAACGCGTTTATCATTTAGTCATACAAGCCAACACCGTCACCGAAAAAAAGGTTTGCGACATTGTAATAGAACCGATAAAAGCACGCAACTTCGGTATGTTTGAAATCTCTAAAAGTCAACAACTATTCGATATCGGCTACGATGCAGCTATGCGAAAATTAGAAACAATTTATAAAACTTAATATTAACATTTTAAAACTTATTTGTATGAAAAAAAATTTATTGATTAGTGCTTTTTTCCTTCTTGTGCCGCTTTGCGCTTATACGCAAGAACAAGAAGTTGAACCGGAAGTTGATAAAGCTGTAGTGGTGGACAACGTCAAAGCAGCTGCAACAGCGCAAGATGCGTTACAAAAAGCAGAAGCTCCCGCCAATAATTGGAAATGCACAGGTATTGTCGGCTTCGATATGTCCGTTACGGGACTATGGAACTGGGCAGCAGGCGGTAACAACAATGCAAACGGACATCTGTTCGCCAATGTATCGCTGCTCTACAAAAAAGACCGTTTTGCGTGGGACAGCAATTTGGATACCGATTTTGGATTATCGTTTATTGACCAAACCAAATTTCCATGGCAAAAAACGAGCGATAAAATTAACTTTTCCACCAAATTTGGCTACGAATTTGCTAAAAGTTGGTATGTAACAGCTTTGGGAAGCTTCAAATCGCAATACGCCAAAGGTTACAGTTACAAAAACGATGAAAAAACATATATATCGCACTTTCTGTCGCCTTCGTACACCGATTTGTCAGTCGGTATCGACTGGAAACCCAACAGCATTTTTTCAGTTTACCTCTCGCCCGTGGCAGGACGTATCACCAGCTGTACCGTACCGGAACTGAGGGAAAACTACGGCGTTGCCAACGATAAAACCAACCGTGCAGAATTTGGTCTTACTTTCAAAGGAAACGTGCTTTACGACAAGATTGAGAACTTTAAAGTACTGTCGGCACTATCGCTTTTCACACCTTACTCTAAAAAATTCGGCAATTTTGATGTGGATTGGGACGTAGCCGTGTCGTACAAATTCCTAAAAGTATTAAATGTAACCTTAAGCACTTCGCTCAAATATTACGATTCCGTACTCATTGCCGGCAAAGACGGTCACAAGTGCCCACGCGTTCAATTCAAATCGGTACTTGGTTTGGGCGTAGGATACAGCTTTTAACACCAACAAGCGTTTGCTTACAAATCCACCGCATAACGGTGGATTTTTTTGTTTCGTACCATAAAAAAGTGTACTTTTGCACGCTCTTACACGAGAGTAACAATTTCTAAAATTCTTCAAAAATGTCTCTACAATGCGGAATTGTTGGTTTGCCCAACGTTGGTAAGTCCACTCTTTTTAACTGTTTGTCGAACGCCAAAGCGCAATCGGCTAATTTTCCGTTTTGCACCATAGAACCTAATGTCGGCGTTATTACCGTACCCGACGAACGCCTCAATAAGTTGGCTGAACTCTGCCAACCTGAGCGTGTTGTGCCCACTACGGTAGAAATAGTCGATATTGCAGGATTGGTAAAAGGCGCAAGCAAAGGCGAAGGGCTTGGCAACAAATTTCTCGCCAATATACGCGAAACGGACGCCATTCTTCACGTGCTGCGCTGCTTCGATGACGACAATGTTGTACATGTGGACGGTTCGGTAAATCCCATACGCGACAAAGAAATTATTGACGCCGAACTGCAATTGAAAGACTTGGAAACCATAGAAAACCGCCTTGCAAAAGTCCAAAAACAGGCACAAACAGGTGGCGACAAACAGGCAAAACTCGCCTACGAAGTATTTTCCAAATACAAAACCGCTCTCAGTCAAGGCAAATCTGCCCGCACCGTAACTTTCGATACAAAAGATGAACAAGCCATTGCCCGCGACCTTTTTCTGCTAACGGCAAAACCCGTTATGTATGTGTGCAATGTCGATGAAGCATCAGCGGTAAACGGCAACCGCTATGTGGAACAGGTGCGCGAAGCCGTGAAAGACGAAGCTGCCGAAGTGCTTGTAGTTGCTGCCAAAATAGAATCGGAAATAGCAGAATTGGAAACCTACGACGAACGCCAAATGTTCCTCGAAGAAGTGGGTCTCAAAGAATCGGGCGTTGCTCGCCTCATCAAATCGGCTTACCAACTACTGAACCTCAAAACTTTCTTCACCGCTGGCAGTGACGAAGTGCGTGCATGGACTTTTGTGAACGGCTACAAAGCCCCGCAATGCGCCGGCATTATTCACACCGATTTTGAGAAAGGTTTTATTCGCGCCGAAGTTATCAAATACGACGATTTTGTGCATTACGGTAGCGAAAATGCAGTGAAAGAAGCCGGTAAAATGGGCATCGAAGGCAAAGAATATTTGGTGCAAGACGGCGATATTATGCACTTCCGTTTCAATGTATAAACTACCATCACCACACAAAAAAGCGCAACTCCTCAAGGAATTGCGCTTTTTTTATGACAGTTGATTTTTATCTTCCGCAGCAGTTTTTGTACTTTTTACCGCTGCCACAAGGACAAGGATCGTTGCGCCCTACAGTCTTCTCGGCGCGTATCGGTTGCGTTACTTGACGTTCGCGCGTATCTTGGCGCATTACATCGTCATTGCCACTACGGTAATCCGCTTTTTGCGTGCGGTATTTGCTGTAGTCGGAACGCCGTTCGGCAGTGGCTTGGCGCACCTGTTCCGGTTGGCGCACCGGAATTTGCGCACGCATCAGTACTGCCGTAATTTTTTGGTTAATATCTTCCACCATTGCCTTGAATAGATTGAACGATTCAAGTTTGTAAATCAACAACGGGTCTTTTTGTTCGTAGCTGGCGTTTTGCACCGATTGTTTCAAATCGTCCAATGCACGCAGATTATCCTTCCACGCTTCGTCGATGGTGTGTAGCATTATCGCTTTTTCGAACGCTCTTACCAACTCTTTTCCTTCCGAATTGTAGGCAACTTCGAGACTGACCGGAATGTTGTACATCCGTTTGCCGTCTGTAACCGGCACTAAAATATTTTCATATTGATGACCTTGCGTTTCAAATACCTGCTTAATGACCGGATAAGCCACTTGCGCCATTGTTTCGGCTTTACGTTTAAATTGTTCACAAGCAGCCGCACCTACTTTATCTATCAACATTCCCACGCGCAGCGATGTAAAATCGTCTTGAGTAAACGGCACTTCCATAGCGAAAACTTTCATCAAATCATACTCCAAACCTTCGTAATCGCTCACATCATAATTCTGATTTACAAGCACTTCCGCAGTATCGTAGAGGGTGTTTACAATGTCCACTCCGATACGTTCGCCCATTACGGCATGACGGCGCCGCGTATAAACTACGTTACGTTGAGCATTCATCACGTCGTCGTACTCCAACAGACGTTTACGAATACCGAAGTTGTTTTCTTCCACTTTCTTTTGGGCGCGTTCTATCGATTTTGAAATCATCGAATGTTCAATCATTTCGCCGTCTTCAAAGCCCATTTTGTCCATCAATCCCGATATGCGCTCCGAACCGAACAGACGCATCAAATCATCTTCAAGCGAAACATAGAACACCGAAGAACCCGGGTCGCCCTGACGCCCCGAACGTCCACGCAACTGACGGTCAACACGACGGCTTTCGTGGCGCTCGGTGCCAATAATTGCCAAACCGCCTGCTTCGCGCACTTCGGGCGTAAGTTTAATGTCGGTACCACGTCCCGCCATGTTGGTTGCTATGGTTACCATACCCGACCTACCGGCTTCGGCAACAACTTCTGCTTCCTTTTGGTGCAACTTGGCATTCAACACATTGTGGTTTATCTTCCTCATTTTAAGCATTCTGCTCAACAATTCGGAAATTTCGACCGACGTAGTACCCACCAAAACAGGTCTGCCTTGCGCCACCAAATCAACAATTTCTTGAATAACGGCATTGTATTTTTCGCGTTTCGTTTTGTAAACACGGTCGTTCATGTCGATACGCGCAATGGGACGATTGGTAGGAATTACCATTACGTCCAACTTGTAGATGTCCCAAAATTCGCCCGCTTCCGTTTCGGCAGTACCTGTCATACCTGCCAATTTGTGGTACATACGGAAATAGTTTTGCAACGTAATTGTAGCAAATGTTTGCGTAGCAGCTTCCACTTTCACACGCTCTTTGGCTTCTATGGCTTGGTGCAATCCGTCGCTGTAGCGGCGACCTTCCATAATACGACCGGTTTGTTCATCTACTATTTTTACCTGATTGTCGATAACCACATATTCATCGTCTTTTTCAAACAACGTGTAGGCTTTCAGCAGTTGGTTTACGGTATGCACACGCTCCGATTTGATGGCGTAATTTTGCAAAATTTCATCTTTTTTCGCCTGTTTTTCTTCGCCCTGAAGTCCCATTGCCTCCACTTCCGACAGTTCAGCCCCCACATCGGGAAGTACAAAAAAGTGCGGGTCTTCGGTAGTGCCCGTCAATAGGTCAATTCCCTTATCGGTCAGCTCTATGGAGTTGTTTTTTTCATCAATAACAAACAGCAACGGGTCGGTGGCAATATGCATATTTTTATTGTGCTCTTGCATATAGAACTCTTCCGTTTTTATCAGCGTTGTTTTGTTGCCCTGTTCGCTCAAAAATTTTATCAACGCCTTGTTTTTAGGCAGTGCCTTGTACGAGCGGAATAATGCCAAAGCCCCCTCTTCGCGTTCTTTTTCATCGGACGATGCCATTTTGGTACGCGCTTCGGCAAGCAGTTGCGTTGCCATAGTAGTCTGTTGTTTTACCAAACGCTCTACGCGCATGCAATATTCGTCAAACAGTTGGTCATCGCCTTTTGGCACGGGACCGGAAATGATTAACGGCGTACGTGCATCGTCAATCAACACCGAGTCAACCTCATCGACAATGGCGTAGTTGTGCCTGCGCTGTACCAAATCGAGCGGGCTGGTTGCCATGTTATCGCGCAAATAGTCGAAACCGAACTCGTTGTTCGTTCCGAAAGTGATGTCGGCATTGTAGGCTTGTCGGCGTTCGTCGGAATTGGGCGTATATTTATCGATGCAATCCACACTCAAACCATGGAACATATAAATTGGTCCCATCCACTCGGAGTCGCGCTTTGCCAAATAGTCGTTCACCGTTACCACGTGTACGCCATTGGAAGTGAGAGCGTTAAGAAAAACCGGCAGCGTAGCCACCAATGTTTTACCTTCACCGGTAGCCATCTCGGCTATTTTACCCTTGTGCAGTGCTATACCGCCTATGAGTTGCACATCGTAGTGCACCATATCCCATTTTACCATATTTCCGCCTGCCATCCATTCGTTTTTGAAAATAGCTTTGTCGCCATGGATGGAAACAAAATCGAACTTTGTGGCTATTTTTCGGTCAAAATCGGTAGCCGTAACCGTCAGCGTTTCATTATCTTTAAATCGCCGTGCCGTATCTTTTACTATGGCAAACACTTCGGGAAGTGCTTCATCTAAAGCCTTTTCCAGCTTGTCGTCAATCTGTTTTTCCAGTTTATCAATCTCGGTATAGACCTTTTCGCGCTCTTCAATGTCCAGTGCTTCTATACCTCCGCGCAATTCGGCAATGTGGTTGCGTTCGGCACGTACGCTTTCGGTAATGCGATTTTTTACGGCTTGTGCGCGCGTACGCAATCCGTCGTTGTCCAACTGTTCTATTTGCGGATAGACCGCCTTAATCTTTTCAAGTATCGGCATCATCTCCTTCATGTCGCGCTGGGCTTTGTTGCCGAACAGCTTGGATATAAACTCATTAAATCCCATAATATGTTTGGTTTAAATTCAAAAAAACTTCTGCAATAACGCACTAAAAGTTTCGCCTTGTTGCAGTTATGTACAATCTGCAAAGGTAATAAAAAAAACGATTATTTTTTATCCCGCCATATAATTTTACAAATAAAAACAATAAATGTAGTGTTACTATGGCGTTCAAAAAAACATTTTTTTCCTTGAAAAATAATTTTTATGCATTAAATTTGAAAAAAAAGACCAAAACATTTGCATTAATCAAAAAAAGGAATTATTTTTGTGGCAGAAAAATGACTCTTTTTATTAATTGTTTAATTTAAATTCTATTCTTATGAAAAAAATTACTCTTTTTGCGGCCGCTTTATTTATGGCCGGAAGCGTTTTTAGTGCAATCACAGTGGAAAAACTGTGGGAATCGACTGCCGATATGCCCGCTGGTACAGATGCCAAACAAGGCGTCGGCTATGATGGAACGATCTACATCCAAGACAAAGCCGCCCTAAAAATTTACGCTTTTGCTAAAGTCGGC
>DUQS01000086.1 GCA_012837685.1 Bacteroidales bacterium | reverse complement strand
TTTTCAAAAAGGCTTGACATATCGGTCACCAAGCTTACATCTATGTGATTCAAATTGGCTTGGAGCCCCAAATGCTCAATCTCTTTAGCCACCACTTCTCGAATAGTATCGTTTGTCACTACAATATTAGCCATATGCATGCCTCTCTGTTTATTGTGGTCCTTTCAAAGTCACCCAATAAAAATGACTCTATTATACAAATATACACACTATTGTTTGACAAATAATGACAAAAATAAAAAAATGGGGTTTTGGGCTTATAAAAACAAATCATCGTCTAAAATATATTCTGCAAAAACTTCTAAATCATTGTGATAGACCAAGTCGATAGCGTCGTCATAAGGAGTGGCCCCCAAATTCACAAGGATTGAAGGTGCTTTTTTCGCCATTTCAAGGGCAAAACCTGCTGCCGGCTGCACATTTAAAGAAGACCCCAAGATTAACACCAAATCTATTGCGGGTGGATGTTGGAGTAAATTATAAAAAGCAGAAGGCAAATTCTCTCCAAAAAATGTAATATCTGGTTTAATAATCCCGCCGCAGTTGCAGTAGGGGATTGAGTCATCTAAAACCCTTTGTTTATAATCGTTTAAGTTGTACGCAGAATGGCAATCTAAGCAATGTGCTGTCATAAAAGAACCGTGACACTCCAGTACTTTTTTTGATCCAGCGGCTTGATGAAGCATATCAATATTTTGCGTGAGGACAAGGGAAATTTGATTGCGTTTTTCTAGCTCTGCAACTAAATGATGACATTTTGTAGGTTTTGCATGCTGCTCTAGCATGTTTTTGGCAAGGCTAAAAAATGGTTTGGGATTTTTCTTGAAATACTGAATATCAAAAATCGCTTCAGGATAGGGCAAATCCGTGTTTTTACTGAGCAAAGAATAGAGACCATTTTCGCTACGAAAATCAAGAATCCCACTACTCGTACTGATTCCCGCCCCTGTAAACACAAGGATATTTTTCGATTTTTTAATTAATGTAAGAGCTTGCTTGAACATAAGATCCTCCAGGTAGTTTTATGTTAAGTGGTGTGTTCCAAAATGGAACTAAGCACTTGTAATTTTAATCCGCTCCACATCGTCAATGAGTCGAATTTGTTAAGTATTGTAAAATGTTTATAAAACTGAGCTTTAACATTTTTTACTCCTTGAACTGTTTCCATTATGGAAGTAGTTGCCTCGCGAACCAACTCTCCTTCATCATGGATACTTGACAAATGTTTGGTTATGGCAGGCCTCTGGACATCAAATAGTTCTGCCATCATTTTTTGTGTAAGCCAGATGCTTTCGTTTTGGAAGATGGTGTCTATTTTGATGGCACCGTCTTCAGTTTTATAAAGGATGATTTCTGATTGGTTCATGGAGTTAACTCCAGAGTACTCTTATGTATTACTTCGTTATTTTTCATTCTACCTTCTTCTTTCTGTCTTGGCGCGGTATTGCCGATAACGTTCCGCGTGTAGCCGAAGTTGCCGTAGCGTAGCGGAGGCAATTTAGGAGAGGGCGGTACTCCGCCCGAACCGGCTACACGCTGTTATCGGAAGTTTCAAAATTGGAGCTATCGGAGACCATTCATTAAATTATTTACATATTCCAATCTTGTTAAAAAATCTGGTCGCTCCTGAATAATCTTTCTACGATCAGCTTCAGTAGGCTCTTTATTCGGTAATCCATATGTATCATTTGTAAAATATTTTTTTGCTTTCTCGTTTATTTGTATACATGCAAAATGACCAAATATAAAAGATCGAACATTATTTGAAGCATACTGAATAATTCCTTTATTTAATAGACTTACAACTTCTGTATTTTCAATTGGCGCCTCAATAACATTTTTATTTTGTAATACAAATTCTCTTAATAGACATTTTTCTGGGTATGAAAGTCCATTTAATGTTTCTTCTATGCTATTGATGAAGCTTTTATTTGCCTTGTGATTTTTATACTTAGCAGAAAGCAGTTTAATAAAGTAAGGAATAAAAATAAACAATAAGTAAATTGAAGATATTAAAAAGGCGATCCCAAAATATTTGCCAAATTCATTAATAAAATCAGTAAGCCTTAGTGTTTTAACTATTTTTTCTGGAATAAATAACAATAAGCCAGAAATAAAAGCAAAAAAAGCAATTATTTTAGTTGGTAACTTAAGAAACTCAAATACTTTAGCTAACCATTCCATATAAAATCCTCCAATTTTGAAATTTCCGATAACGTTCCGCGGCTATATGAAGTTTTTGCGGAACGCAGTGGAGCAAAAAATTGGGTGAAGCGAAGCGGAACCATATAGCCGCTGTTATAGGCTGTACCGCGCCATCTTCGGGCTGCAGTTTCTTAAAATCCCCGCGCCCCACCGCCGGAGCACAGGACGTGCGGAGGCGGTTCTTAGTCATTGGACTTAATGTTGTATTTCGTTTCAAAAATAAACAAATCATTTTCCCCATTTCTCTCCATTTGATTTATAACGGCTGGTTTAGTAACAACCATATTCTTTTCAGTGTTAACTTCTAAATAGTCACGATATTTGCTTAGTAATAATTTTGCCAAACTATTACTGTAGCCGTTTTTAATCATAATTATTGCAACAGCGTTTGATGTGCCATACTTTATTTTTTTATAGATATCATCTTCAATTAATTCCAAATCATTAAGAACTTCAATAAATTTTACGATTTTATTTTCAACAAAGTCTTGTTCCTCTTTAATTCTTAAAATAGCAAGATTTACTTTTTCAATTTCATTTTTCTCTCTGATATTTACCCATAATGGCCTATGCCCGCCCCTTGTGATGTCACCCCATCTTCCAACATATACAAGACCATCATGTGTACTGTCTTTAGCTAATCTTTGCCAATATGATAAAAACCTTTTGATTAATTCGCTAAAAGGTGCACTTCTCATTAACCAGGAAAGAAACATTGCATAAAACATCCGTGCACTATCTTGTTTTAAACGCAGTAAATTGTGATTTTCATCATTATCATAAATGTTGTCGAGAAATATTGTTTGAATCATTTCAATAACTTCTATAGCTGATGCTGCTTTAGTGCCAGACTCTTGTATTATAGAAACTGCTTCTTGAAGTACGGTTTCATTTTGAATAATATCAAGTTCCTTAATGTTGTTCTTAAAACAAAGCTTCCCAATATCTGTTTGGGCTATTTTAATATCATCTGTCTTAACAATTCCGGGCTCAAAATTACCTAAAAACTCATTCTCGGAATTGAATTCCTCAGCATTAGCATCTGTTATCTTTGTGTTTTTTAGAAGTACATTTGTAGGATCATCCGCAATTTTCTTATCTTCTTTAATTGTCTCTTGCAGAAATTTTTGAATATTAGCATCTTCGCGTATATACTTTGATTTAATAACGTATACATCAGGCTCTA
>DUQS01000085.1 GCA_012837685.1 Bacteroidales bacterium | reverse complement strand
GCATTGCCTTGATTAAAAGCATATGCATCGGCTGAACGGTCGGAAATACGTTGCGATATATAGAACGAATTGGCTAATGGAGCACGCAATTCACCCAACAGATTAGCTTCGAGGTGGTGATGACCGTTAAAATCGTAACTGATACCGGCTTTTGCAGCAGGATCGACAAACTGATGAATATTACCTGCACCTTTTGAAATAACCTCTGCTGTATTAGGATTTTGTTGTTTCAAAACGATATTCAAATATTCGGCACGACCATTGCGCATATAGCCGTAACGGTTAAATGCCGTATACGAAGCTTTCAAACCATAGAAAAATTTTAGTTTGTTAAAATTCCATTCGTTATGTGCAAAAACAGAAGCTTTAGCGATATTGATATTATAATTGTATCCAAAAACATCACCGTCCTTAACTATCCTGTTCGGATTATCCACATCGTTTTGGCGTACAGCATTGATTTGCGCCTGTGTTAATCCTACATTTTCCGACAAGTCCGCAATGTCGCGGTCGGCAAACGGGTCTATATCAACCCATTGTGTTGCTCCAAGCAAATCATCTACAGTTTTATAATGTTTACCTTGTGTATATTTGGCTTCCAGACCAACTACCATTTTCAACTTTTCACCCATAAACATCTGGTCATATACAGAATTTAAAGCAGCCTCTGCCAAATTGTTGTGGCGACGTTCTACCATATATTTTGCCATCTTCAGTTCATTCGGGTTATTGAGGTTGTTGGCATAATTTGCCTGATACAAAGCATCCCAATCTATTTGAGTAGTAGAATTTCCGCCGGCTTTATAACCGGTTTTCCACATATTGGTCATGCTGTTATAAAGTTCCACATTGGTTTCACTTTGCGAAGGATAAAATCCGCCTGCCGAAGCATCGTAGTGCCATCCGCCCAACTGATAACTCGGTAAATTGCGGTAATAATCGGGACGCGGGTCAAGAGCATTATAAAATGTCAAAGCCGAATTGCTGTACATATTATAATGTCCGGCAATACCGGAATTCAAATTTTGCGTTTCGCTAATTTTCCATTCGTGACTGATAATTGCCGTCGGGTCGTAACTGTGAACTATACGCGAATTGCGTTTTTTACCGTTTTGATAGCCCCAGTAAGGATTGTAGTAGATAGAAGTTAAATCGACCGTTTCCTGCGTCAATGCCGATGAACCTGCACGTTCGGTAGGTGCACCATAAGTTACAATCGACAAACTATGTCGGGGATTGAAAAACTTTTCGGCACCAAAATAGTAAGCCCCCGAATTGTAGAAAGTACCTTCCTGTATGCCTTCGAGCGACCAACGGTAAGCGCCCGAAACGGCAAAAGCCCAACCGTTATCCATAATGCCGGTAGCATAAGTTGCCGTAGCACGCAACCAATAAGAACGGTTAGTGCCTGCCAAACCGACTTTTGTTCCGGCAGCAAATCTGCTGGCACGCATATCAATATTAGTTGTGTTGCCAATGCCACCGAAAGTATATCTATTAGGTGCAAAATTAATGATTATCTCTTTGTTACGAGTAGCATCGTTCAAACCTCCTATGGACGAATAGTTGAAACGTCCACGCTCTTGGTCGTTGAATTTGACACCATTGATGTAGGTATATTCGTCAGACTGTGCATAACCGCGCAAACGGTAGCGTGCCGGACTGAAGGAATAACTTGCCGTACGTGAGAACACATCGCCTTTGGAATACAACAGTCCCGAAATTGATTGAGCAGACATACCGTCTTCATCGTCAATTTCAAAATCCGTCTCAATAGCGGAAAGCAGAACTTCGTTTTCCAACATGCTGGCAGCATCATCTTTCAAAAACACTTCGCCCAAATTGTTTTCGCCATCTTTCAGCGTAACGGGTTTATTCTTTTTACCGATTTCGGCTTGCTCAAATTCCAAAACATCGTTACCAAGAGCGACAGATTGAAACTCAAACATACCGTTTTCGTCGGTTTGCACGGAAATTTCTTGTTGCCGAAGAGTTACGATAGCTCCCACAATCGGTTCATTAGAACCCTCCTTTTTCAGTACACCCGTCAATGTCGCTTGTCCGAACAATACCGAACACGACAGTAGCAGCGCACCAAACAACGTCAGTTTTTTCATGTAATACGATTTTAATTAATAGGTATCAATTTTAGAACATAAAAGTTTGCAATATTAATAAAAATTTTGTGGAAAGACAAGCAAAAAACGTTTTTTTTACTACACTTTTTCTAAAAAATTAAAACTGCTTTCAATTTGAAAGATTTTATTTGCAAATAGGATAAAAAAATGCCGATAGCGGGGTTATTTTCATTAATTTGTTAATGACATGCAAAAATAATCGTTTTTGTTTGTTTTTCTCAAAAAAAAAGTTGAAATTTGCCTTTCGATTCGGAACATAAATTCAACCCGTCGAAAACGTGCGTTTTTATTAACCTCTATAAAAATTAATGTACTATGAATTTCAGACACCTCATTTTAACAGGATTTTTATCCTTTTTGCTCACTCTATCGGTTGCGGCACAAGAGCAAGGACAATTGTTTAACTCGTATATGATAGGATTTTACAACTTGGAAAACCTTTTTGATACCATTGACTCTCCTGACACTAACGATTCTGAATTTTTGCCCGATGGTGCCAACAAATGGGGCACTTATAAATACACTAACAAACTTCAAAAAATGGCTTATGCCATTTCAAAATTTCCGAAAGAAATGGCAATCTTAGGCGTTTGTGAAATTGAAAATCGGCTTGTTTTAGAAGATTTGGTTTCGCAACCGGAACTGGAAAACAGAAATTTGCAGATAGTGCATCACGATGGTCCCGACCGCCGTGGTGTTGATTGCGCTTTGCTATACGACCCAGAACAGTTTGAGCCAACTAACGTAATTTCTCACCCTTTCAGAAGCGAATTGGAAAACTTTGTTACTCGTGACCAATTATGCGTTACAGGCAATTTAGCCGGCGAAGAAATTCACGTTATCGTGGTACACTGGCCATCGAAGTACGGCGGTGAAAAACGCTCTATACCACGCCGCCGCGAAGCCGCTTACACCACTCGCTACATCTGCGATTCTATCTTTGCTATTGACCCCGAAGCAAAAATTGTAATCATGGGCGACTTTAACGACGACCCGACCGCTTCCAGCATTGTGAAACACCTCGGTGCTAAAGGCTATAAAAAACAAGTAAAACAAGGCGACCTTTACAATCCTTGTTACAAAATTTTCAAAAAAGGTATCGGTTCGCTTGCCTATAACGATGTTTGGTGCCTTTACGACCAAGTCATTGTGTCGGCAGCCCTTTTGAACCGCGAAACACTTGAAGACCTTACTTATTGGAAATCGGAAATTTTTAACCGCGACTTTTTAACGGAACAGAAAGGCGCTCGCAAAGGTTATCCGAAACGCTCTTTTTCAGGTGGCGTTTGGCTGAACGGTTACAGCGACCACTTCCCAAGTTTCATTTGGCTGATAAAAAGGGCAAATAACGAATAACGAAAAAAAGGATTGGACAAATGTTCAATCCTTTTTTTATTTTTAATCATTAAAAAAAATCATTATTTTTTACAAAAAAATTTCACTATTAACGGCTAAAAATCAAAAACTGAATTATTTGCAAAACAGTGTTGCCGAAACGCTGTTTTTTTATTATATTTGCGGTCGTAACATTAAGAAAGAAAATTATCAATTAAATTAAATCTATAATCTATGGGACAAGATGTATTAAAACAAGTAATGGCCACTGCCCAAACGTGGCTAGATGGTAATTACGATGCAGAAACAAAGGCACAAGTACGCGCCATGATGGAAGCCGACGACAAAACGGAACTCATCGACTCTTTTTACCGCACTTTGGAATTTGGCACAGGCGGTTTGCGTGGCATCATGGGAGCAGGTTGCAATCGCATAAATAAATACATTATTGCACAAGCAACACAAGGCTTTGCCAACTATCTGCTCAAAGCACAAAAAGCCAATGCTTTCGAGAAACAGGTAAAACAATTGAGCGTAGTGGTAGGACACGACTGCCGAAACAATGGTCGCTTGTATGCCGAAACAGTAGCTAACGTGTTTGCTGCCAACGGAATAAAAGTATATTTAATTGAAAGCCTTCGCCCGACACCGGAAATTAGCTTTGCTATCCTTCATCTGTCGTGCCAAGGTGGCGTAAACGTAACCGCCAGCCACAACCCCAAAGAATACAACGGTTATAAAGCTTATTGGGAAGACGGTTCGCAAGTGCTTATGCCACACGACCAAGGCATTATCGACGAAGTGAACAAAGTAACAATAGATGATGTAAAATGGGAAGGCAACAAAGATTTAATTCAAATCATCGGTGGCGAAATGGACTACGACTACATGAAAGCAGTAAAAACTGTGATGATTGACAAAGAAAGTATTCTGCGCCAAAAAGATTTGAAAATTGTTTACACGCCGTTGCACGGTGCCGGACGCGTTATTGTTCCCATGTGTCTGCGCAGTTGGGGATTTGAAAACATCTACGTAGTGCCTGAACAGATGGTTGTTGACGGTAATTTCCCGACAGTAGTATCGCCCAACCCCGAAAACGCCGAAGCTATGACAATGGGTATGAACCTTGGCACAAAACTCGATGCCGACTTGGTAATTGCCAGCGACCCCGATGCCGACCGTCTCGCCATTGTTTGCCGCAACGACAAAGGCGAATGGGTAATTATCAATGGCAACCAAACCAACATTATTTACCATTATTACACCATTAACAATATGAAGCGTCTCGGCAAACTTCGCCCCGAACATTATATTGTTAAAACTATTGTAACCAGCGAATTAATCAGTAAAATAGCTGACCGTCAAGGCGTTACTCTTACCGACGAATATACGGGATTCAAATGGATTGCCAATCGCATACGCGAATGGGAAGGCTGTCGTATCTTTTTGGGCGGTGGCGAAGAGAGTTTCGGATTTTTGCCTTACGACAAAGTGCGCGATAAATGTGCACCTTCGTCCATTTGTCTTATTTGCGAAATTGCAGCCTACGCCAAAGATAACGGTATGAGTTTGTACGAATACCTGCTCAATATCTACAAGGAATACGGTTTCCAGCGCGAAACAACCATCAATGTTGTTCGTCCGGGCAAAGCCGGTGCTGATGAAATCAAACAAATGATGGCAAATTATCGCGAAAATCCTTTAACGGAAATTGCCAATTCGCCGGTAATCAAAACCAAAGATTTTAAAACTCTCAAACAGCGTGAACTAAAAGACGGAAAATGGGTTGAAACAGACATTATTATGCCGCTCAACGCCACCAGCAACGTGTTGCAATATTTCACAGCCGATGGTCTGAAAGTTTCCGTTCGTCCATCGGGTACAGAGCCAAAAATAAAATTCTATTTTGAAATTCCTGCCGAAATGAAAACGATGGCTGACTACGAAAAAGCCACCAACGAAGCTGAAGCACGCGTTCCGGCAATCCGTAAGAGTTTGGGAATTTAAAATTAAATCCTACTTATTTTTAAGAATCCTGCCTTGATATAAGGTGGGATTCTTTTTTATGTGTAAAAAGATGTGATTTTTTTTGGATAATTAAAAAACAAGTGTTATCTTTGAAGTACCAAAATTCGCACTGCTTTGAGATTGGAAAATTCTACAATTAATTTTTAAAACGAGACAATGTTAATTTTCAATGGCGGGCTGCAACCTTTTAGGTTTCGCTTTGCGAACAGCAGATTACAAAGAAGTTAGCACCTCAAATCCTATCTTTTAGGAATTTTTCTCAACAAATTAGCAGTGCGTTTTTTTTATTTTTCCCGTTTCTAAGGTCGTACGCTTACAACGACCTATTGATTTCGTCAATATAATCGAGCAATTCTTCCCTGCCCTGCTGTTTTTCGCTTGAAGTAACAAAAATTTTCGGCAACGTTTCCCACACTTCCGCAAGCGAATCCTTATATTTTTCGATATTATCCTTACTTTTTGTTTGCGACAGTTTGTCGATTTTGGTAAATACAATGGCAAACGGAATCTCATTTTCGCCCATCCATTGCATAAAATCCATATCTATTTTTTGCGGTGCGTGGCGACTATCGATCAACAAAAATACATTGGTCAACTGCGGACGGTAGAGCAAATAACCTTCAATGATTTCTTTCAGTTTTTGTCGCATATCCTTGCCAATAGAAGCGTAACCGTAGCCCGGCAAATCGACTAAATGCCACGTTTGGTTGATGAGAAAATGATTGATTAGCAATGTTTTTCCCGGTTTTGAAGAAGTTTTAGCCAAGTTTTTTTTGTTGGTCAGCATATTTATCAGCGATGATTTGCCAACGTTCGAGCGTCCAATAAACGCATATTCCGGTAGCTGCGAATTCGGACATTTTGTATAATCGCTATTAGATATTACAAATTCTGCAGAAATAATTTCCATATCAATTAATTGTGTTTACGTGAAGAAAAAAACATTAATCCAACAAAGGTAATAAAACCGTTTATCATAAGCAACTCATAGCCAAATTGATAGTTTAATCGGCTTTGACAAAACCACTGCAACAAAAAAGTAAGCACCGGAGCAAGCAACGCCACATAAGGCACATAACGGTCGTTGCACTGCCATTTTGTGGTTAAGCCAAAAGCAAACAATCCCAACAATGGTCCGTAAGTATAGCCCACCAACCGATAAATGGTATCGATAATATGTTGATTATTAATGTTTTTAAAACCAATTATTAATAAAATCAGTCCTACGGAAACGGCAAAATGCAAAATTTTACGCAACTGCACCGCACGCCGAGTTTCTTTATCGCCAATTTCTAAAATATCCATCGCAAGTGTAGTTGTGATAGCCGTAAGCGCAGAATCGGCACTTGAAAAAGAAGCAGCGATAATGCTCAACATCAAGCAAATAACAGCGACTGAACCCAAATAGGAAACCGCAAAAAACAGCAAAATGTTGTCCGCTTCGACAGGCAAAACAATGTTGTGCGCCGTGGCATAAGTAACTATTAAGAAACCCAACAATAGAAACAAAAAATTCATCGGTAAGAAAGCCGCACCGTACCACAACATATTTTTGCGCGACTCTTTGAGCGTGCGGCAACTCAAATTTTTCTGCATCATCTCTTGGTCTAATCCCGTCATAACTATCACAATGAAAATGCCGCTAAAAAATTGTTTGAAAAAATTCTGTTGTGAGTGCCAATCGTCAAATACGAACACGCGCGCTAAAGGATTTTCAGAAAGCGAATGAAAAATTTGCGGCACCGTCCAACCTAACAAATCAATCGTTGTAACAACCATCAGCACCAACGCCACCAACATAAAAAGCGTTTGCAGACAATCTGTCCACACAATAGTTTTAATGCCGCCACGACGCGTGTAGAGCCAAATACCGCCCACCACCAAGCAAACCGTTGCAAAAAACGGTACATTCCAATGGTTAAAAATAAACTCTTGCAACACCAAAATAGCAACATACAATTTTGCAGCAGCCCCGATTAGCTTTGCTATCGTAAAAATGAACGCTCCTGTTTTTTGCGAACGCCGACCAAACCGTTCACGCAAATAGGTGTAAATACTTATTAAATTGAGTTTGTAAAACAGCGGTAATAAAACATAGGCAATAACTACATAGCCAAAGAAAAATCCAAGAACTGTCTGTAAATAAGTGAATTGTAAGTGCGGCACCATACCGGGAACCGAAACTACCGAAACTCCCGAAACGGAAGCTCCTATCATACCGAATGCCACCAAATACCATGGCGACTGGCGGCGACCAATAAAAAAAGAAGCGTTATCACTGCCTTTTTTTGTCGTAAAAACAGAAACGGCAAACAGCAAGGCAAAATAGCCGACAAGGATAGATAAAAGAAGTATCGGATTCATTGCGTAATAGTTGATGTGCCGTAAATGGCATTTAAACGGTCTTTCAATTTGCGATAACCGGCACGGCGAAGGGGAGAATTTTTGAATAAATTATTAAATTGTCCTCTTGTAAATCGACTCCAATCCAATTGAAAAAAAGCCTCTTGAGGTTGCAGTTCGGCATGAAAATTAGCTTTAGCCTTAGCGTTCCACGGACAAGCATCTAAACAAACATCACACCCAAACAAATGATTTTCAAGCATTTCGTTATAAATATCTTCCAGCTTTCCCCTATATTCTATTGTAAGGTAACTGATGCAACGGCGCGCATCTAAACGGTACGGATGCGATAAAGCATTTGTGGGGCAAGCATCAAGACATTTGCGACATTGCCCGCAACGCTCCGCCATGGGTTCGTCCGGCTTCAACGCAATATCAAGTAACAATTCGCCAATAAAACAATACGAACCCAAAGTCGGATGAATAAACAAGTTGCTTTTACCAATCCAGCCCAATCCTGCCCGCTGTGCCCAACATCGTTCCAATATCGGCGCAGAGTCGCAAAAAGCAATTCCTTCACAAGGTATCCGCTGTTGAATTTGCACAAGTAGTTCGTTCAATTTGTTTTTTACAACAAAATGATAATCAGCACCATAGGCATATTTAGCCACCAATGGCGCACCGCTTGGCTGCAAACATTGCGGAAAATAGTTCATTAAAACAACCACGATTGATTTCGCATTTTCCACCAACAGACGCGGGTCGGTACGTTTGCCAAAATGATTTGCCATGTAATGCATCTCGCCATGACAACCGTCAGCTAACCACTGTTGCAAATAGGCAGCATCTTTCGGTAAAAAATCGGTCGCAGCAATACCACACGCATCGAATCCCACTTCCAAAGCAGCATTTTTTATGAACGTTTCGTTGTCCAATTAAAGCAATTTTTTGAATTTCGGCTACTCTATTTAATGTTTCATAGCGTCCGACAAACTGACACAAAATATTTTATCTTTTCCATTGATTATAAGGGTTTTTTATCAAATTTGCATTGTAATAGCGATGGTCGTCCGTAACTTCTTCGCCGACAAAATCGGGCTTTTCAAACGCAGTAGTTACATCGGGCAATTCTATTTCAGCTATTATCAACCCTTCATTTTCACCGTAAAACTCGTCAATTTCCCACCAAAAACCTTTGTAAAATAGTTTATAACGCACTTTTTCTATTGTTGGTTGCAAACAACAGCGTTCCAGCAACGCTTCAGCATCGCTCATCGGAATTTCGTATTCAAATTCGTCGCGTGCAAAACCGATAGCTACATTTTTTACTGTCAAAAAAGCTTTTTCGCCATAAATACGCACTCGCACCACCCTATCGGCTTCGGCACAAATGTAGCCTTGGCAAATGCGTTTCGATGTTGATTTTTCACGGTAAGAAAAATTTACAACCAAAAATTTGCGTTCAATTTCTTTCGCCATAAACAACAATTTTTATTATCTGACAAAGGTACAAGTTTTTTCGATTATTCTAATTTCTCACTATTTAATCGTATAAAATCGACAAAAAACTATTATTTTGTTATAAAAACAAGATTTTTTGTAATAATTTTCAAAAAATATTGTCTATTTGAAAAAAATCATTTATCTTTGCACCGAAAAATTTATAGTAATGAAATTTCAGTCCCTAATTATTAGCCTATTGATTATTCTCTTGCGCCACAAGTAGAATCGGGACGATATTACCATAAGTGTACATAAAAAATACAAAAGCCGTCTCGAAATTGAGGCGGCTTTTTTTAAACACTAAAAAAACGAACAGAGAAAATTTGAACAATTATTTATAATTAAATCATTATTTTATGCAAAACATTATTATTTTTGACACCACATTGAGAGATGGTGAACAAGTGCCGGGTTGCCAATTGAACACCACGGAAAAAATACAGATTGCTAAAGCGTTGGAAGAGATTGGAGTCGATGTTATCGAAGCAGGGTTTCCCGTTTCCAGTCCGGGCGATTTTAATTCTGTAATGGAAGTTTCCAAAGCCGTTTCCGAGCCAATCATCTGCGCTTTGACACGGGGCGTAAAAAACGACATCGACGTTGCTGCCGAATCGCTGAAATACGCTAAACGCAAACGTATCCACACAGGAATCGGCACTTCCGATTTTCACATTCGTTATAAATTTAATTCCAACCGAGAAGAAATTTTAGAACGTGCCATTGCCGCTACAAAATATGCCAAAAGTTTAGTAGAAGATGTGGAATTTTATTGCGAAGACGCCGGACGTACCGATAATGCCTATTTGGCGCGAGTGGTGGAAGCGGTGATAAAAGCAGGCGCTACCGTTGTAAACATTCCCGACACAACAGGCTATTGCCTCCCCGAACAATTTGGCGAAAAAATTGCCTATCTGAAAAATAACGTGCAAAACATCGATAAAGCCATTTTAGCTGTTCATTGCCACAACGATTTGGGATTAGCCACCGCAAACACCATGGCCGCCATACAAAACGGTGCACTTCAAGTGGAAACCACCATTAACGGTATCGGCGAAAGAGCTGGTAATACGGCTATGGAAGAGATTGTGATGATATGTAAAAGCCATCCTTACCTCGGCTACAGCACACGCATCAAAACGCCCAAAATTTATGCGCTCAGTCGCACCGTTTCCAACCTTATGAATATGCCTATACAACATAATAAAGCCATTGTGGGACGAAACGCTTTTGCCCACTCATCGGGCATTCACCAAGACGGCGTTCTGAAAAATAAGGATAGTTACGAAATAATTGACCCAAAAGATGTGGGAATTGAAGAAAATTCTATACTTTTGACTGCTCGTAGCGGACGCGCCGCACTGAAACATCGTTTGTCTATTTTAGGTATAAATGTTGAAGGCGAAAGATTGGACTCAATATATGAAAATTTCCTGAAATTAGCCGACAAAAAACGCGAAATAAGCGACGACGATATATTGATGCTGGCAGGCGTACAACACGCTAAAAACCCGAAGATAAAGTTGAACTATTTGAAGGTAACTTCGGGCAAAGAGGTTGTTCCTGAAGCAGAAATAGGAATAACCATGTCAGGCAAAGAGTACGAAGCCAAAGCATCGGGCAATGGACCTGTAGATGCTGCCATTAAAGCTTTGAAACAAATTTTAAAGAAAAAGATGGTATTGCAAGAATTTGTCATTCAATCGATAAACAGAGGCAGCGACGATATTGGTAAAGTACACATGCAATTACTTTATGAAGATAAAATCTATTACGGATTTGGTGCGAACACTGACATAGTGGTAGCTTCATTGGAGGCTTACATCGACGCCATTAATAAATTTAAATCATGAATACAATTTTCGATAAAATATGGGATGCACATACGGTCGCCATTGTTCCCGATGGTCCAACACAACTGTACATCGACCGTATGTATTGCCACGAGGTAACCAGTCCTCAAGCTTTTGACGGATTACGCGCTCGTCGTCTCAGCGTGTTCCGTCCGGAAAAAATTATCTGTATGCCCGACCACAACATTCCCACACTGAACCAAGACAAGCCAATACGTGACGAAATAGCGCGGCGACAAGTGGAAACGTTGTATAAAAACGCCGAAGATTTTGGTCTGACGTGCTACCCTATCGGACATAAAAAGAACGGCATTATTCATGTAGTTGGTCCCGAAAACGGTCTATCACTACCCGGAATGACTATCGTATGCGGCGATTCACACACAAGTACGCACGGCGCTGTTGGTGCCATAGCTTTCGGTATCGGAACTTCCGAAGTGGAAATGGTACTTGCTACGCAATGTATTTTCCAAGCAAAACCAAAAACCATGCGCATAACCATTGATGGTACGCTCAATGAAGGTGTTACTGCCAAAGATATGGCTTTGTACCTCATTTCAAAACTAACTACGGGCGGCGCAACGGGCTATTTTGTAGAATATGCAGGCGAAGCAGTACGCAATTTGAGCATGGAAGGGCGACTGACACTTTGCAACCTTTCCATCGAAATGGGCGCACGGGGCGGCATTATAGCGCCCGACGAAACGACTTTTAACTACTTGAAAGACAAAGAATTTGCGCCAAAAGGAGCACAATGGGATGCCGCCGTCAACTATTGGAAAACTTTGAAATCGGACGACGATGCCGTATTCGACAAAGAATTGCATTTTGATGCAGCAGACATAGAATCGATGATAACTTACGGCACTAATCCCGGCATGGCAATGCCTGTCAACTCTACCATACCGGACGTTGGAGAAATCGGACAAAAAGCACTGGCTTATATGGATTTTAAAATCGGCGAAAAATTGTTGGGCAAAAAAATCGACTATGTTTTTCTTGGCAGTTGTACCAATGGTCGCATTGAAGATTTCCGTCTATTTGCCAACTATGTAAAAGGCAAGAAAAAGGCAGAAAATGTCATTGCATGGCTTGTACCCGGCTCTTGGGCTGTAGAAAAACAACTGCGCGAAGAAGGATTAGACAAAATTTTAATCAAAGCCGGATTTGAATTGCGACAACCCGGATGTTCGGCATGTCTTGCTATGAACGAAGACAAAGTTCCGGCAGGTAAATATGTCGTGAGCACTAGTAACCGCAACTTTGAAGGGCGGCAAGGACCGGGCGCACGTACCATTTTAGCAGGAGCATTGGTAGCCGCAGCGGCGGCTGTCAACGGCTTTATTACTGACCCTCGAACAAACAGACAAAAATCATGAAAGCAATTACCTTACTTACTTCTACTTGCGTGCCGTTGCCACTCGAAAATGTGGACACCGACCAAATAATACCGGCACGTTTTTTAAAAACAACCGAAAAAGCGGGCTGCGGCAATAATTTATTCCGCGATTGGCGTTATGATAAAAACAATCAGCCAATTCCCGATTTTGTGCTAAATAATCCCAACTACAAAGGCGAAATTTTGGTAACCGGACGCAATTTTGGTTCGGGTAGCAGTCGCGAACATGCAGCATGGGCAATTGCCGAATATGGTTTTAGAGTGATTGTCAGCAGTTTTTTTGCCGACATTTTCAAAAACAACGCCATGAACAACGGTTTGCTTCCCATTGTCGTTTCCGAGCCGTTTTTAAGTGATATTTTTGCAGCTATAGCGTCCGATAACAATGCGACATTAAGCATCGACCTTGTCAATCAAACCATTATCAACAATGCCTCAGGAGCTACCGAAACATTTAGCATTAACGCTTACAAAAAAGAATGTTTCCTCAATGGTTTAGACGATATCGACTATCTTTTGGCACGAAAAAAAGAGATAGAACAATTTGAAAAAAAACATAATAGATACTAAAAAAATTATGCTCAACAAACATACCGATTATATCGAAATTTTAGACACTACCCTACGTGACGGCGAACAGACCAGCGGCGTATCATTTGCCACACACGAAAAAATGAGTATCGCCCGATTTCTGATTGAAGAATTGGGAGTCGATAGAGTTGAAATTGCTTCGGCGCGCGTTTCTACGGGTGAATTGGAAACTGTACGTGCCATTGCCGAATGGGCGACTGCGCATGGTTGTTTGGACAAAATAGAAGTATTGGGCTTTGTTGATGGTGAGCAATCTATCAATTGGATAAAATCTGCCGGATGTCGCGTTATGAATTTGCTTTGCAAAAGCTCATTCAGGCACGTATCCGAACAGCTTGGCAAAACCCCCGAACAACATATTGCCGACATCAAAAACACCATAGAAAAAGCCAAAAGCCTCAATATGGACGTTAATCTCTATCTGGAAGATTGGAGCAATGGCATGATGCACTCGCGCGACTATGTGTTTCAGTTAATAGATGCTTTGCGAAATTGCGGTATAAAACGTTTTATGTTGCCCGACACTTTGGGCATACTCACACCCGACGAAACTTCCTCTTTTTGCTCACAAATGATAGAGCACTATCCCGAAATACATTTCGACTTCCACGCTCACAACGATTATGATTTGGCTGTTGCCAATACTTTTGAGGCTATAAAAGCCGGAGCCAAAGGCGTACACACTACCATTAACGGTTTGGGTGAACGTGCCGGCAATACGCCACTTACCAGCATTGTTGCCGTACTACACGACCAAATGCAGAAAAAAACGCATATAAAAGAGGATAAGATATTTAAAATAAGCAAATTAGTAGAAATGTATTCCGGAATACGCATTCCAAATAACAAACCCATTATTGGCGATAATGTGTTTACCCAATGCGCCGGAGTACACGCCGATGGCGATGCAAAAAACAATTTATATTCTAACGCATTGGTGCCCGAACGTTTTGGTCGCGTACGAGAATATGCGCTCGGCAAAATGTCAGGCAAAGCCAACATTCAAAAAAATCTCGAAGCGTTAGGCATTAAATTAGATGAAACGGAAATGAAAAAGGTTACCGAACGCATCATCGAATTGGGTGATAAAAAGCAATTGGTTACACCTGAAGATTTACCCTACATCGTTTCAGACGTGCTAAAAAACGGCGAACAAGAAGAATCTATCAAAATGATTAATTACTCGCTGGCACTCACTTACGGATTGCGTCCGTCGGCTTCGGTAAAAATAGAAATTGACGGCGAAACGTACGAACAAACAGCTGTCGGCGACGGTCAATATAATGCTTTCACAAAAGCGTTGTGGAAAATTTACACCAGTCTGAATAAAGCCACTCCCGAACTCATCGACTACGTTATTAGTATTCCACCGGGAGGACAAACTGACGCTTTGGTACATGCTACCATCACGTGGAAATTTAACGGTAAAGTGTTTAAGACACACGGCTTGGACGCCGACCAAACGGAAGCCGCTATAAAAGCGACCGTAAAAATGCTGAATCAAATAGAAAAAATATAAATCAACAAAAAAACAACAATTATGAATTTAAATATTGCTGTACTGCCCGGAGACGGAATAGGTCCCGAAATAATGGAACAAGCCATTGCTGTTACTAACGCTATTGCAAACAAATTTGGACATAAAATTCAACTGACTTACGCCATCTGCGGAGCAGATGCCATTGATAAAGTGGGTAATCCCTACCCCAACGCCACTCACGATGTGTGCATGAACAACAATGCCGTACTATTTGGAGCAATAGGAAACCCAAAATACGACAACAATCCAACTGCCACCGTGCGCCCTGAACAAGGTTTGTTGGCTATGCGAAAAAAACTTGGACTCTACGCTAACATTCGTCCGGTGAAGGCTTTTGAAACTATTCTTTCCAAATCCCCATTGCGCGAAGAGTTGGTGCGCGACACTGATTTTCTCGTCATTCGCGAACTCACGGGAGGTCTCTATTTCGGACAACCACGAGGCATTAGTGAAGACGGCAACACTGCTATTGACACCTGCGCCTACTCACGCGAAGAAATTGAACGCATTATCCAACTTGCCTACTCTTTTGCGCAAAAACGTCGCCGCAAAGTTACCGTAGTAGATAAAGCCAATATTTTGGCAACTTCGCAACTTTGGCGGAAAATTGCACAAGAAATAGCTCCGAAACACCCCGATATTACTACCGAATACCTATTTGTGGACAATGCGGCTATGCAGCTAATTCAAAATCCGAAAACTTTCGACGTATTGGTTACCGAAAATATGTTTGGCGACATACTCACCGACGAAGCATCTGTGATAACGGGTTCACTTGGAATGTTGCCATCAGCTTCCATTGGACTGCATACTTCCGTCTTTGAACCGATACACGGTTCGTATCCGCAAGCTGCCGGCAAAAACATCGCCAATCCGATAGCTATGGTACTATCCGCTGCACTGATGTTTGAATACGCATTCAACCTAAACGCTGAGAGTCAACTCATACGCCAAGCCGTAGATGCTTCGATCGCCAATGGAATAGTAACCGTCGATATAGCTTTCGACAAATCATACACCACCACGGAAGTTGGTCAATGGCTGGTCAACTACATTAACAAAGCAACTATCTGATTTAAAACAAATTATAAAGTTAAAAGATTACATAATTATAGTTTTTTCGGAGTTTTTATTTTCAATTTAATGATTTAAATTAGCGTTTTTATACATTGTTCAAATATTTCCTTTATGTTCTTGTAAGATGTTCAGCAAAAAATGGTATCTTTGCACCAACCAAAATAAATAAACCAAAACAATTTTAATTATCGAACAAATGGAAGTAACTCGTTTATCTGATTTGCTGCCCTATTATTTAGAGCATCATCCCGACCAAAAAGTAGCCCTTGCCGGAAAACGCAACGGCGAATGGAAAAAGTACAGTATACAAGAGTATGCGGAAACCACAAACTATTTGAGTTATGGTTTTATGAAAATCGGCATTAAGCCGGGCGACAAAGTTGCTATTGTTAGCTCCAACCGTCCGGAATGGAATATGCTGGACATGGCTGCAATACAAATGGGTGCTATCAGTGTACCTATTTATCCTACTATCAGCCAAGCCGATTACAAATACATTTTCAACCATGCCGAAATTAAGGTTTTGTTCATTGAAGGTAAGGAACTGCGCACAAAAATTGAGCCTATCTTGCCCGAAATCAAATCGTTAAAACACATTTATACTTTTGTCGATCAAGGCGTATTACCCTATTTTGACCAATTGGTAGAATTGGGAAAAGCCAATCCCGAACCGGAAAAACTGAAAGAACGCCGAGAAAAAATTGACAAAATGAATTTGGCGACTATTATCTACACTTCCGGCACTACCGGTAACCCTAAAGGCGTGATGTTGAGCCACAACAATGTGGTACAAAATTTTATGAAAGTAAAAGAAACGCCTGCCAAATGGAACAAAACAGCTTTGAGTTTCCTTCCATTGTGCCACGCCTACGAACGCGTAATGGTGTACCTCTACCAATATCTGGGCATCTCAGTCTATTACGCTGAAAGCCTTGGCACTATCGCCGACAATATCAAAGAAATTAACCCCACATTTATGACCTGTGTACCGCGCTTGTTGGAGAAAATTTACGATAAACTGGAACAAGCCGGCAGGAAGTTGCCCTTAATTCAACGTATGTTATATTATTGGGCTTTTGAGTTAGCAAAAAAATACAAAGTAGAAAAACGCACCAAATGGTACGAATTTCGCCACCGTATAGCCGATAAACTCATCTATTCGAAATGGCGCGCAGCCATTGGAGGTAACTTTGACATTGTTGTGTCAGGAGGTTCAGCACTGCAATCGCATATGGCAGCATTTTTTTCTGCAATTGGAATGCCTGTATTCGAAGGTTATGGCATGAGTGAAACTTCCCCCGTTATCGCTGTGATGAACCGCCACAAAGGTGGTCGCGAATTTGGCACTGTAGGACAGCCGCTCGAAGGCGTAGAGGTAAAAATTGGAGAAAACAACGAAATATTATGTCGCGGGCACAACGTTATGCTTGGTTATTACAAAGACCCTGAACTTACTGCACAAGTTATCGATAAAGACGGTTGGTTACACACCGGTGATACAGGCAAAATGTCGCCCGATGGCGCATTAACCATCACGGGACGACTGAAAAACATATTCAAATCATCGTTCGGAAAATATATTAATCCGCAAGCAATTGAGTCTAAATTTTCAGAATCGGGCTTCATCGAAAACATTGTAGTATTTGGCGAAAACAAAAAATTTGTGGCTGCCCTCATTTCGCCCGACTTTGTTTTCTTGAAAAGCTGGTGTAAAAAACATAAAATTCCGTTTACAACACCGCAAGAAATGGTGAAAAATCCTTTAGTTGTAGCACGCTACCAAAGAGAGGTCAAGAAAATTAATCCGAACTTCGGCGATTGGGAGCAAATTAAACGCTTTGAACTGATTGCCGACGAATGGACACAAAATAATGTGCTCACTCCAACGTTAAAGGTTAAACGCAACGTTGTGGAAAATATGTACGGCGACACTATCGAAAAATTATTCGCTTAATACATTCGTCCGTTCCGCTTATTGAAATTATGAAAAAAACTATCGTAATTCTGTTTTTATGCGCAATTTGCGCCGTAGCCAATGCTCAATTCATTGTCAATTCTCCCAATCCGTACCTATCGGAAGAGGTTAGCGATTTGGATAAACTGTTCTTATTCAACGGAATAGGCAGCGCAGAAATTTCTTACATAGGCACAGACCCTGACTCGGAAATAAAATGGCTTAAATTTGACGGAACGGAATACGCTAGCGGTACAAAAACCATATCGCCCGAAGATAATACCGGCTACATTGTCGAAATTAACGGCGTATCTTCTTATTGGATTTGGGTGATTGATTATGCAAACTACAGCCCAACAATGAATTCGTTGAGCGTGATAGAAGCGGACGACAAATGCGATTTCGTAAAACTGTTTATCGATTGGGATGTACCGGAACTGCGCTATAAAGATAAAAACGGCACTGCCCAAAGATTAGAGCGCCAATACACGATTGCCTATACCGACAAAGAATGGAATTCCAGTGAATGGAATAACAAGAATGTAGAAATAAAAAAATCGGCACCGTTTACCGAAATTCCCATTACTGCGCCTTTGTGCGACACCGAATTTATACTTTCAGGTGACCAGTTTGCTAAAGAAATGAACATTAAAGTCGATTCATTAGCCGCGCCGCTATACAAAGCTATCGCTGTAAAAGCCTATCCGAAAGGCGAAATAGCCGAGCGCGACGTGAAAAACGAAATCGAACGCAAAGGTACCGACGGGCTTTCAGGTTCAGGACCGCTTATTATCGACTTCACAAGCAATGCTAACGAACCGGTCGCTAATTTCTACGAGTGGTTTATTTATAAAACAGAAACACCTGCCGACTACATTCGCTACACGGACAGAAATTTGCGCTACACATTTTCCAATTCGGGTTTATATCGCGTAAAATTGAAAGTAAGTAGCAATGGTTGCAATTATACGGATTCACTGAATGTGAAAGTGTTAGATTCATCGTTAGAGGTACCCAATTTCTTTACTCCTAACGGTGATGGCGTAAACGATGAGTTTAAAGTTGCTTACAAATCGTTGCGAAAATACCATTGCTGGATATACAACCGCTGGGGACGGCTGCTCTTTAAGTCAGACGACCCCGCCAAAGGTTGGGACGGCACCGTAAATGGCAATATGTCCGCACCCGGAGCCTACTACTACATTATCGAAGCGGAAGGAACAGACTTGGACGAAAAGGGCAAACCTATCGTTTACAAATTAAGCGGGGACATCAATTTACTGAGAGGAAAAACTAAATAATCTAAAACCGACAAAATTATGGCAACAAAAAACGACATTCAAGAACTATCTCCAAAAGCCTTGTGGAAAAATTTTCACAAAATTTGCCAGACACCACATCCTTCACACCATTTAGAAGCCATTTCTAAAATGATAATGGACTTTGCACAGCAACTTAATTTGGAAGCCGTGCAAGATGAAGTGGGAAACATTTTGATACGAAAACCGGCTACAAAAGGAATGGAAAACCGCAAAACTACCATTTTGCAGGCGCACTTGGATATGGTACCACAAAAAGACAGTTCCGTGAACCATAATTTTGAAACAGATGCGATACAAACAATCATTGACGGCGACTGGGTAAAAGCCGACCGCACTACTTTAGGAGCCGATAATGGCATAGGTGTTGCGGCAGCTATGGCTGTTTTAGAATCGAAAGAGATACAACACGGTACGTTAGAAGTGTTGCTTACAGCAGACGAAGAGACCAATATGGTAGGCGCATTCGGATTGAAACCCGAATTCTTGAAAGGCGATATTCTGCTCAATCTCGACTCCGAAAGCGAAGGCGAACTTTATGTCGGTTGTGCAGGCGGTATTGATGCGAACATTTCTTGGAAATTTATAGGCGAGCCATCATTCGCCGATGATATTGCCCTAAAAGTAACCTTAAAAAATCTCAAAGGCGGACATTCCGGCTTAGAAATTGACTTAGGTCGCGCAAACGCCAACAAGTTGTTATTCAGATTTTTGAAAGAAGCAATTATTTCCTATGAAGCACGCTTGGCACAAGTAGAAGGTGGCAATATGCGCAATGCTATCCCACGAGAGGCTAGTGCCATTATTTCCATTCCTACTAATGAACGCTCAAATATCGAAAAACTCATTTCGGAATACGAAGCACTTTTCAATGAAGAGTACAAAGCTATCGAAAACACGATAATTTTAACAGTAGAAGAGGTTGAAATGCCGGAAACAATTATTCCCGAGGAAGTGCAAGACGATTTGGTAAACGCCATTACAGCTTGTCCAAACGGTGTTTTCCGCTTCATTCCCGAAATACCGGAAATTGTTGAAACATCGAACAATCTTTCCATTATAACTTCCACAGCCGACACTATAGAAGTTAAATGTCTATTGCGTAGTTCTGTCGATAGTAAAAAAGAAGAGTTGGCTTCAATGGTAGAAAGCGTTTTCACATTGGCAGGCGCCAAAGTAGAGTTTTCGGGTAGCTATTCAGGTTGGAATCCCAACTTAAAATCAGCTATATTAAAGGAAATGAGCGAATTGTATCTCGAAAAATTCGGCGTAGCGGCAAAAGTACAAGTCATACACGCCGGTTTGGAATGTGGCGTAATAGGCGCCACCTATCCCAATTTAGATATGATTTCGTTCGGACCTACTATTTGCCATCCGCATTCACCGGATGAAAAAGTAAACATCCCCAGCGTCCAGAAATTTTGGAATTTCTTAGTAGCGACATTGGAAAACATTCCCACAAAATAAATTTCAGGGAAATTGAAATAGATTAATGGAAACGCTTCGATGCACGAAAAAGTTGTGTCGGAGCGTTTTCTTGTGGCAAAGAGACAACGGGAGTCATTATATTCGTTACTTTTTCTTCGCCCATATAATCTTTGTATTTTACAGAAAAACGAACACTGTCGGAGCCTTGGAACGGAGGCATCAAATTGCTGTAATCAAACGACATAATGCCAAAATAGTTATGTAATGCAGCTTCAGAAAATCCGTTGTGTCGCAATTCCAAGCAAACTACCGGATGCCCTTCAAACGTGGAATCTTTTGTAGCCGAAAGATTTTGCACCAAATTGATAAGATGTGCTCTGTGTCCCTCCCAATAGATGCCGTACATCAAATTGATATAAGTACCCGAAGCCCACATTCCGTAAACATCTATCGGTTCGTGCCCTACACTATCGCTCTGTGCTTGTCCAGAAATAGGCAAAACCGACTGAACAACAACTTGCTCAATATGATAAAGTTGCACAATTAAATCGTAATCGGTATTCTTTTTGCGGGAAACAAGTGAAAATTCAAGGTAAAAACGTTTGCCCAAATAGACTTCACGAAAATTGATTGCCGGAGAAAGTAACAATGTAGTACCGTCATCATCTTTGAAAAACCATGTACCGTTTTCAGCCCTACATAAAGTAGCAATAACGGAATACAAATCCGGTGTTACATCTGAATCGTCGGAACATGACGTGCAAATGCCTCCGATTATTAAACTTATGACAAACAGACTGATAAATGTATTTTTTTTCATACTCATCTTAATTATCCGACAACAAATTTGTGTCTGATAATATGACGCAGAAATGTTTCAAAAAGTTGCACACCGTCACAGATTTTCCGAAAAAACAAAAAGAAAAGAGAAAACTTTCACAAGTTTTCTCTCCTCCTGTGATTCAGCTGGGATTCGAACCCAGGACCCCATCCTTAAAAGGGATGTGCTCTACCTGCTGAGCTACTGAATCATCAAATCACTAACTAACTATGAAAAAAAAACTACATCTAATTAGGTTTACCCCCAAATTTACTCCAAAAACGGGATAGCCACTTCATCGGGCTATTAGATGCATCTTTCTTAAAAACGGTTGCAAAGTTATTACTTTTTTTTATCTGTAGCAAATTTTAAAGCCTCTTTTTTCAAAAAAAATCAAATAAAAATTCTTAGCCGTTATTTATCAACCTATTACAAATCATCTTTTACACACAACACGGCAAACCCCAGCGTAAAAGCAGAACTATTACCATCAAGTTTTGCCGATATGTTACTTAAAGTGCGCATCCATGCTTGGTCGCCACCGGGAGCAATTGTTGCCGTCCACCAGTAGCCAACCTTTCCTATTCCTTCACAAGTGCCATCAGCATCGCGATAACCCGTGGGAAGCAGAGCAAGACCACTTTCGTTGGTTGCACCCTCGTTGGGAGAAAGCCATGTGTGAGTAGCTTTCAGTTTTCCTCCGGCTTGCGACAATCCGCCCAAATAAGCCGCCAATTTGTTCCAATCTTCATGCGTAGCTACGTGCCAGCCTTTTGGAGCCAACTGTCCTGTATTTACAGCCGCAAAGTTGTAAAGCGCACCGTAAACAGCCCCATTTGACTCATCATCATTGTAATAGCAATAGGCAGGAGACGTTGGAGCCTTCCAATCTGCACCTTTCAGTTGCTTCAACGGCGTACCGTCATTTAAGGTGGTAGTACGCAATTCGCCAACCATCCAAACTTGCGAGCCAATTACAACCGTAGCGTACTTATTGCCGTCACCATCAACAGGAACGGAATAGTCCGGCTCTTTTTTACAAGCAGTCAATGCAAGACTTGCCGAAATTATAAGAACAATATATTTGCGAATTTTCATAATATTGATTGTAATAAATGCGGAACGGCTATCGGATTCTCTTTAATACTCCGCAATTTGCCTTTGCCACGTTCGGTAAGTAAAAAAAACATTTGGCGTTTGTCGCCTTTATCAATATGGCGTTCGACAAAACCTTTCTTTTCGGCTGAAGAGATAATTTTTGACATATTGGAAGGTGTAACACCCAATAAATCAGACAATTCACCCGATGTTTTACGAACACCATCAGACAAAGTACAAAGCAGCATTCCTTCGTTTAGTTTAAGTCCGTGTACACGGCGGAATACTGCTTCGTATTCGACAATAGAACGATAGATTTCTCTTATTTTACATAGTGTTGTTTCCATAAACAAAAATGTTTATTTTGCCAACACTACAGTTTCTATTGCTTCTTTCAATGCTGCTTTAGGCATTGCTCCCTGAGCCATTTGCGGTTGACCCTTCATCGGCACAAAAAGCAATGTAGGAATAGAACGAATGCCAAATGCGGCTGCCAATTCCTGCTCTTTTTCCGTATCTATTTTATAGATGTAAATGCTATCGGCGTACTCTTTCGCCAATTCGTCCAAAATAGGAGCAATCATTTTGCATGGGCCACACCATGAAGCATAAAAATCGATAACGCAAGGCTTGTCACCCAAATATTTCCATTCATTAGGGTTTGCCTCATAATTAATTACTTTAGCCAAAAAATCGGCTTTTGTCAAATGAATTGTTGTCATTGTTTTTGTAGTTTTTACAGTGGTAACCTCTTCTTTTTTCGCAGGTTGGCCATTACACGAATTCATAAAAAGAAGCGCCACAAATGGAACAAATAATTTTTTCATCTCTAATAAATTGTTATAAAATTAATTTTACACTGCAAAGGTACAACTTATTTTCCAATAAAACAAATTTCCAATAGAAAATATTTTTATGGGAAACAAAAATAAATAACAACTAAGTAGAAATGAGCGCATTTTTTGCAAAAAAATCTTCAAAAAAACACTATCTTTGCAAAAAATTAAAGCGAAAGCATTATGACTATTACGAACGAAAACGAAACGCCGAAAAAAAATTTGAATTTTATCGAACAAATGGTTGAAAACGATTTGAAAGAAGGACTCAACGGAGGACGCATTCAAACTCGTTTTCCGCCTGAACCGAATGGTCACCTACACATTGGGCACGTTAAAGCCATTTGTATCGATTTCGGTATAGCGGAAAAATATAACGGAATTTGCAACTTGCGATTTGATGACACAAATCCTGTGAAAGAGGACGTTGAGTACGTCGATTCCATTAAAAGCGACATTCAATGGTTGGGATTTCATTGGGAAAATCTCTATTACGCTTCCGATTATTTCCAACAGCTCTACGATTTAGCCATCTTTTTTATAAAAGAAGGCAAAGCTTACGTCGATGAACAATCGGCAGAAACAATTGCTCAACAAAAAGGCACTCCCACTACTCCGGGAACAGAAAGTCCTTTTCGCAACCGACCGATAAGCGAAAGTTTAGACCTGTTTGAACGTATGAATAAAGGCGATTTTGCTGACGGTTCGATGGTTTTACGTGCAAAAATAGACATGGCGCACAGCAATATGCACTTTCGCGACCCTATTATTTACCGCATCATTACCACGCATCCGCACCACCGCACGGGAACAAAATGGAAAGTTTATCCTATGTACGATTTTGCGCACGGACAAAGCGACTATTTTGAAGGCGTTACCCATTCGCTTTGTACTCTCGAATTTGAAGTTCATCGACCACTTTACGATTGGTTTATTGACCAATTTGTTGAAGAAGGCGCTTATCGCCCGAAACAGCGCGAATTTAACCGTTTAAATATCACTTACACCGTGATGAGTAAGCGAAAATTGTTGCAATTGGTAGAAGAAGGCTTGGTAAATGGTTGGGACGACCCTCGTATGCCGACAGTGTGCGGTTTGCGCCGTCGCGGATACACGGCAACTTCCATTCGCAACTTTATTGACAGCATTGGCTATACAAAAGTTGAAGGAATGATTGACGTTTCGTTATTGGAGCACGCCATACGCGAAGACTTAAAACCAAAAGCCGACCGTGTTTGCGCCATTTTCGACCCTATAAAATTGATTATCACCAATTATCCCGAAAATGCTACCGAAATACTAATTACCGAAAATAACCCCGAAAACGAAAAAAGCGGAACACGCGAAATGCCTTTTGGACGTGAACTCTACATTGAGCGTTCCGACTTTATGGAAGATGCACCGAAAAACTTCTTTCGACTCACACCCAACGGGCGCGAAGTACGCCTCAAAAGTGCATACATTGTACAATGTACCGGCTTCAAAAAAGATGCCGACGGCAACGTTACGGAAGTTTACTGCACTTATGACCCAACAACGAAAAGCGGCACCGAAGGCGGCAATAAAAAAGTAAAAAGCACCATTAATTGGGTGAACATTCATTCGTGCATAGATGCAGAAGTGCGCTTGTATGACCGATTGTTCAGCGTGGAAGACCCTTTGGCATCGGAAAAAGATTTTCATGAACTGATAAATCCCGAATCACTAAAAATACTGCAAGGGTGCAAAGTGGAGGCATCACTCAAAGATGCCAAACCATTGTCGAATTTTCAATTTCTCAAAATCGGCTACTTTACTGTCGATGAGGAGAGTACAAAAGACCATTTGATATTCAATCGCACCGTTTCGTTAAAAGACACTTGGGCAAAAAAAACGGAATAAACAGATTAATTATGCAATACTCCAAAAGCGTTTCATGCTTCCGTTCGTCCGCTATAAGGGACTTGATGAGTTTAGCCAACCGACCGGACATTATTTCATTTGCAGGCGGCATGCCCGGCAATGAGTTATTTCCCGTTGAAGACGTGAAGGAAATTATCAACAACCTTTCGCCACAGCAATGGGTAGATGCTATGCAATACGGACCTACAGCCGGTTATCCGCCTCTTATAGAAGCTATTAAAGCATGGTTAAAAGGTAAAGGTTTCCCCGTTGAAACTAATCAAGTAATTATCACAACAGGCTCATTACAAGCACTTAACATTACCAGCAAAATTTTTATTGACCCCGAAGACACTGTCCTTGTCGAAAATCCGTCCTTTATTGGCGCTATCTCGGCTTTTCGCTCCTATCAAGCTAAAATTAAAGGTGTAGCCATAGATGCCGACGGCATTGTCATTGATGAGTTGAAAAAAGAGTTGGACACTACCAACCCGAAATTTCTGTACATCATGCCCAACTTCCACAATCCCGCCGGACTGATTTACAGCTCACAACGGCGTGAAGAACTGCTGACTGCAATGGCAAACACCAACATTCCCATAGTGGAAGATGACGCCTATGGCGAACTGCTTTTCGATGACGACTACAAAAAGGACATCGTTCCTCTCAAATGCCGTGCACAAAACGAGCAACAAATCATTTACTGTGGTTCTTTCTCTAAAATTTTTGGTCCGGGACTACGATTAGGTTATATGTTAGTACCTAACGAAATTTTCCGTAATGCAGAAATATGCAAGCAATCGATGGATGCCTGCACGCCCTGTATTTCGCAAGTTTTGGCGCACCAATTCATGATTTCAGGAAGAATGCAGCGCTACATCGACCATATTCGCCCGATTTATAAAAAACGCCGTGATTTTATGTTGGAAACTTTGCAACGCTATCTACCTAAAGAAGCTACATTTGTTCGCCCTCACGGTGGTTTCTATATTTGGGTAAAAATGCCACAAGGCGTTGACGAAACGGAACTGCTCAAACTTGTTATTGATGCCGGCGCAGTATTTGTCGTTGGTGCCACATTTGACCCTGACGAACAGCCGAATGGGCATATTCGCATATCCTATTGCAATACGCCCGACGAACAGATAGAAAAAGGTATTAAAAT
>DUQS01000084.1 GCA_012837685.1 Bacteroidales bacterium | reverse complement strand
GCTTTTGAATTTGTAGATGGCACTTGGTGGTGGGCAAAAATCAATACCCCAACGGGTGTTTTCCGCTTCACTAATGACGATATCTTGTCGAAAGAAGCAACAGCAGCCGATCCTGAACCGGCAGCGGGTGTGGTATTCAAAAATCTCGTTATCAAATCGTTTGTAGTGGATGTTAATGCTGGTTTGGTACACTTGGTAGAAAACTCGTCCAACGCTCTTTACAGCGTACCTTTGGATGACACTATCCTAAAAGCAATCGAAAAAGTGGACGATATCAAAACTTACAAAATTGCTGATTTGCCAATTAAAGCAGAAGGAACTTCTGCCGAGCCCGTGTCAATTACTCAATTGATTTTAGATAAAGAGACCGGCTATGTTTATTTTGGACTTTGCTCTGATGATGAAACCCTTTATAAGTCCGGCTTATACCAGTATGACCCCGTTACAAAAACACTTACTCCGATTGTAGAAGGAATGGGTGTTTACGGTGTAGCCATCAACAATGCCAAATCTAAATTGTTCTAATATCAATTATAATCCCAATAAGACCATCTCTTATTGGGATTATTTTGTTTATACCACTTTATATTAAAAAAACACATGACAAAAAGAATTTCCATTTTTTTACTGTTGGGCATTTTATCTTTTTCAACATTCGCTTTATCGCCCAAACGAGAGTTTCGTTCAACATGGTTGGCAACCGTTTGGCACATTGACTGGCCTAACATACAAATTACAACAACAGGCAATACCTATCAGATAAATTCCCAAAAGACACAGATGATAAGAATGCTGGATTCAATACAAAACAGCAATCTGAACGCTATATTTTTTCAAGTACGCAACCGTTGCGATGCCATGTACAATTCGGCATACGAACCTTGGAGTACCGATTTAGTTGCTTCTAGGGGCTTAGAGCCGGGGTATGATCCACTGCAATTCGTTATAGACGAATGCCATAAACGCGGTATAGAATGCCACGCATGGCTGAACCCCTACCGCTACTCCACCAACGAAGGCGGCTGGACAGGATCAAATAACCATCCCCAAAACTACCAAAACACGCACCCCGATTGGTTGCTGTACTATACAGTAAAAAACAATCCATACATACAACTCGATCCTGCTAACGATGAGGTACGCGCACAGATTGTTAATATAGTTGCCGACATCATTACAAAATACGATGTGGACGGTATAGTATTTGACGACTATTTTTACGCCTACGGTGGCACTACCACACAAGACTCGGCTTCGGTAAGAAAATGGAAACCTGCTGATATGAACGTACAAGATTGGAGACGGTGGAATATTAACAGAATGGTCTCCGACGTTTATCAAAAAATACAAAGCATTAAACCCTATGTCCGTTTTGGCATCGGACCATTCGGTACATGGACTACCGACGCAAAACTTTACAAACAAGAAGGGTTGCCTTTCCCTGCCGGTGCATCAGGAACGGGAAATATGTATAACGAAATCTACTGCGACCCTGTTACATGGCTGAAAGAAGGTACTATCGACTACGTTACGCCACAAATCTATTGGTCAACAACAGCCGATGCAGGCAACTATTTGTCAATATGCCAATGGTGGTCGGACATCATTGTGCGCTACGGCAAACACTTCTTCTCCAGTATGAACATGGATAGCTTTGTTGACAATTTGACAGAAGTTAATGCTGAAATCAATGCCAACCGCAATTTTACTAAAGACAATGCTCCCGGAAGCGTTTTTTGGAGTACAAAATCGTGGTGCTATGATTCTCCATTTACTAGAAATCAACGCATTGTGAGTTCAAAAAAAGCTTTACCTCCTGCCATGGATTGGAAAAATCGTCCCACTTTGGGCTTGGTACAAAACATATCGGCTAGCGGAAACACCGTAACATGGGACAATATGGGTACAAACGTGCGTTATGTTGTTTACGCCGTTCCCAATGCATCGGTAGGTATCAAAAACATATTGAACGACTCTCAATACTTGCTGGGCATGACCTACATCAACAGTTATACTATTCCAAACGGCATAAGCACCTCCACACACAAATTTGCAGTTGCTCCGTTAGACCGCTACGGCAACGAATTTCCGGCAAGCATACAGGGCGTAGCTCAACGAAGTGCCGTAACAGTAACATTAACTGCTCCAACCAATGGACAACAACTTTATTCTCCGTTTACCTTCTCATGGGAAAACAATTCGAATGCCGAAACCTACTTTTTGGAAATTGCGGAAGATGCAGCTTTCACTAACATGGTTATTGTAAAAGAGACTACCGCCACATCGGTAGCAACGGACGAAATAAAAACATTGGTAGAAGGAAACTACTATTGGCGTGTAAGAGCGCGCCGTTCGTCGGCTCCCGACGGTTATTCGGAAGCACGTAGCCTCACAATAAAAGAATTTCAAATTACCAGCCCCACAACAGGCGCCACCGATGTATCGATAACACCAACCATCACTTGGAATGCACACGACCAAGCTTCCAGTTTTAAATTGCACATTGCTAAAGAAATGGATTTTACCGACACCATCTACAGTAAAGTGTTGCCGGCAGGAACAAGCAGTTTTACCCTTCCGCAATATACGTTGGCAGGAGCCGATACCTACTACCTATGTGCCTATGCAACCCTTAGCGACACCATACAAACAACTAAGCCTGTAAAATTCACAACTGAAGCGGCTATACCTCAAATTCCGACTATTCTAACACCGGAGAACAACTCTACCGTTACCAATAAAAACGTAAGCGTAACTTGGGCTCCGGACGTTGGCATAATGTATCGTGTGGAAGTGTCACCTGTAAACACATTCCCTTCACGCAACACAAAAATAAAATCGACTCAAGCAGGCGTTTTTGAAACCGTTTTCGAAAATCTTGCCGATGGTGTCTATTACGCAAGAATGCGCGCTTACTACAATCCAGGCAATTCAACAACCGATTGGTCGCCCGTCATTTCGTTTACTGTAAGGGACGAAACGCCCATTACCAACATCGAAGCAAACAGTTTCAACTGTTTTGTAACATCGGGCGAAAAGAAAAGTTTAATTATTGACGCCTACGAAAACGGTACGGCTAAAATTTCGCTCATCGACTTAGCAGGGCGTACCACCACTATTCTCAACAATCGCCAAATGCTCACTATCGGTCGTAACAGCATCAATTTGCCGACAAACAACTTAAATTCGGGTATCTACCTCGTTTGCATAGAGATGGAAAACCAAACAAAAGTGTTGAAACTTATCACCAAATAAGTTTATTTAACAGTAAAAAGAGCTTTGCTGTTATAGGCAAGGCTCTTTTTTTACTCACTTTTTACTCACTGTTTTTAAGGCAGTTAGAGCAAAAACAATACTTTTTATAAAAATATATTGCAAAAAAAGAGAAAAATATTTGTTGTTTCAAAAAAAAGTTCTTAACTTCGCACACATATTAGTGTTTATTTTTATTAATCTATTTTTTATTAATCTATTTTTTATTAATCTTTAATTAATTTTATTATGAAAAAATTCTTACTTTCAGTTGTTGCTTTAAGTTTATC
>DUQS01000083.1 GCA_012837685.1 Bacteroidales bacterium | reverse complement strand
TTGCTACCGAATTGATGATTGGTGACGGTTCAGCAACAAACACCGCTTACGCCAACTGGCTGACAGCTTCTAAAATTGATGACAACACTTACTATCTCCACCAATATTGTCCTCAAGTAGGTGTGGCTCTTTACAAAGTTACCAGCACCACAACAGGTATCGAAAACGTGAAAACCGTAAAAGCTAACCTGTTCAGCACAGCCGAAGGTTTGACCGCCGAATTTGATGGCGAAGCTACCATCGAAATCTTCACGGTAACCGGTAAACTGATTGAAAAAACAGTAGCCAACAACGTATATAACACCGCTCTTAAAGCAGGTGCTTACTTGGTACGCATTAATGGCGAAACTTTCAAATTCGTGAAATAAAACTAAAAGACATCTTTCGGTGTCTCGGAGAACGTCCCCAATGAGGGACGTTCTTTTTTTGCGTACTTTACTCTCTTCGCCTTGTCTCCGATTTAATGCACTTTTAATTATTGCATCTTTAAATTTTTAAGCAAATGAATAATCGACTACCAAACAGGTTTCAAAATTTTACTACTTTATTTCGGACAACGACACCAAATAAACTTTCAATCTGAAAGCAAAAAATTACTCAGCGCAGCATTTTTTTCAAAAGTACATTGGTTAAATTAAAATGATGAAGCAATTTGAAGCTTCAAAAAGTTTGCTTTTGTCGCAAAATAAGTGTTAAAATAATAAGCTATCTTCTTGTTTTTAAATTAAATTATCGTTTTTTATATTTTTTTAAACCGTTAAAAACAGGTTTTTTTATTTCAATTGCTGTGATGTTTTAAAAAATTATTAATCGTAATTTATAAAATATTCATCTGTATATCAAGCGATTAAGAAAAACAAACTCATAACTTTAATTTAAACTTAAACAAAAAAGCAGCTAAAAATTGTACTAAATTAAAAAAACACATTTTTTTTTGGTATTTTCCGCATAACACCTTAACTTTGTAAGCTATTCGCTTGTCCTTACAAGGCATAGATACGCACTTAATACATAATATTATAATAAATTAAAACCCAAAGCGATTTTTATGAAGAAGTTGATGTTATTAGTTTGTTTGCTGACGGCGACTTTAGCCTACGGACAAAACAGACAAATTTCAGGAACCGTATTGACGATGGAAGACGATGAACCGGTTATCGGCGCGTCTATCTTAGTAAAAGGAACCACCCTCGGTACGATTACTGATGTGGATGGAAAATTCTCCATCTCTATTCCGCAAGAAGCCAATCTGCTTGTATTCACTTATGTTGGTTTGAAAACCGTAGAAGCGGAAGCAAAGAACGAAATGATAGTAAGAATGGAAGTAAACGCAGCCGAATTGGACGAGGTGATAATGACCGCCTACGGTCAATCGACCAAAAAAGCCTTTACAGGCTCGGCGCAATCGGTAAAAGGCGAAGAACTCCAGAAGTTGCAGGTTTCCAACGTTTCACAATCGTTGGAAGGTTCTATGGCGGGCGTACAAGTCAGTTCGTCATCGGGACAACCGGGTGAATCGGCTTCTATCCGCATCCGCGGTATCGGTTCCATTTCTGCGTCGCAAAAACCGTTGATAGTTGTCGATGGTATTCCCTACGAAGGCTCACTGAACTCCATTCCTACACAAGATATTGCCGACCTCACCGTTTTGAAAGACGCCGCAGCCAACTCTATGTACGGTGCACGCGGTTCCAACGGTGTTATTCTTATCACTACCAAGAAAGGAACATCGGGCAAAGTGGAAGTGAATTTTGAAAGCCGCATCGGTGGCAATATGCGTGGTGTTCCTACCTACGACATCATCAGCAATCCGGCGGACTACTACGAAATGCAATGGGAAGCTCAACGCAACAGCTACCTTGCATCGGGCTACAGCTATTTGAGCGCCGGTGTTTATTCAACGAACGACTTAATCAATAATTTATCCTACAATATATATAAAGGCATTCCCGACAATCAACTGATAGACCCGACCACGGGACGCATCAATCCGAATGCCAAAGAATTAAAATGGAAAGACAGTTGGGCAAAAGACCCGTTCCAAACGGGATTGCGTCAAGAGTATGTTTTTAACTTGAGTGGCGGTGCAGGTAAAACAACTTACTATTTGTCAGCTACTTATCTCGACGAAAACAGTTACATAAAAAATTCGGGATTTGACCGCTTCGCTACCCGCGCCAATATAGAATCGGAAGTAACAAAATGGTTTAAAGCCGGTATCAACCTTGCCTATTCACACACAAGCCAAGACGCTCCCGACGCGGGCGGCGATAACTATTCGAACATTTTCTTTTTCTCGCAAAGCATTGCGCCTATCTATCCCATCTACCTTTACGACATGACAACAGGTGAACCTATTTTGGATTCGGAGGGCAAAAAACGCTACGACTTCGGTACGGAATACAACCGTCCGTATGCCGGCGAACAAAATCCGTTAGCCACTATGATAGCCAACATCTACCGCTATACGATGGATAACTTAAGTTTGCGCGGTTTCTTGGAATTTTCTTTCTTGAAAGATTTTAAATTCCGAGTAAATGCCAGCTACGACGCATTAAACCTGAACCAAACAGAATTTATGACCCCGATAGGCGGTGATGCTTTGAGCGTAAACGGACAAGGCTCAAAAGCTACGCAACGCGTCGGTGCACTCAATACCAACCAATTGCTGACCTACGACGGCGAATTTGGCGAACACGATTTGAACGTTTTGGTGGGACACGAATATAAACAAGACAACGCAGAAGTGCTCTATGGTTCTATGTCGGAATTTTTAGACCCTGCAAACCCCGAATTTTCCAATGCGGGTAAAATTGACAATTTAACTTCCTACACGGCAGGCTACAGAATTCAGAGTTTCTTAAGTCGCGTAGAATATGACTACGCTGAAAAATACTACTTTTCAGCATCGTACCGTTGCGACGGGTCGTCCTATTTTGCTCCCAAAGTACGCTGGGGTAGCTTTTGGTCGGTTGGCGCATCGTGGCGTATGAAAGAGGAATCGTGGTTGAAAGATGTTGAACAGATACATAACTTGAAGATAAAAGCCAGCTACGGTACACAAGGTAACGATGCTATCGGAGCCGGCTCATCGCCATATTTTGACCAATACTCTATCACACGCGTTGACGGCAAACCTTCGCCTGTATTTTCTTACCGCAGTAATCCCGATTTGACATGGGAAAAGAGCAACAACTTCAACATCGGTTTTGAAATGGGGTTGTTCGACCGTTTGGACATTGAAGCCGACTTCTTTGTCAAAGAGACAAAGGATATGCTTTACGCCAAACCACTGCCTATTTCAGACGGTTCTCCGGCATGGAAATATACCAACGAAATGGATATGCGCAATATGGGTATTGAAGTACAAATAGATGCTACTTTACTAAAAACCCGTCAGGTGAAATGGGATTTGGGTCTCAACCTCACAGCTTACAAAAACGCTTTGACACGCCTGCCGTTAGACAAAAAAACCTTGATTGAAAAAGACGGCGGTTACCAAGCAGACAGCTATTGGCGTTCGGTAGGCGGGTCGGTTTACGACTTCTACGATTACCACTATCTTGGTGTCAATCCTAATAGCGGTTTGCCCATGTACACAGTTGATGAAGAAGATTATAGCCCTGCCGATTTCGATGGTGTGAAAGGTTTGGAATACGGTCAAATGGAAGACGGCACCTATTGGGTATCGCAAACAAGCTATGCCTCTCGCCAAAAGTTAGGCAAAAGCGCCATTCCGGAAGTGTACGGCGGTATTTCCACTTCGCTGGAAGCCTACGGCTTCGATTTGAGTGTACAGACCGCTTTCCAAATAGGCGGCTACGTGTACGACAGCTACTACGCATCATTGATGGGTAGCGGCGAATTTGGTAGCAACTGGCACAAAGACATCTTTAAACGCTGGACGCCAACCAACACCACCACCAGTGTACCCAAAGTACAAAATAACACTCAGAATATTTCGGAAGCATCCGATAGATTTTTGATAACAGCAAGTTATTTTAGCCTGCGCAACATTACCTTGGGTTACACATTCCCGAAAAAATGGATGGAAAAAGCAAAAATCCGCTCTCTGCGTCTCTACGTGGTAGGCGACAACTTAGCTTTAGCCTCAGCTCGTAAAGGACTTGACCCGCGCCAAAGCTTCAGCGGCTCAACCGGTTATAACTACTCCGCACTTTGCACTGTTTCCGGAGGTATTTCCTTAGGTTTCTAACTTTAAAAAAATAATTTTACACAATATGAAACTGAATAAATTAGTAATTATAGGATTAGCCACCATCAGTTTAGTGGCTTGTAAAGAGGACTATTTGTCCGTAAAGGGAACCGACACTCTCAATTCGGAAACGTACAGAGAGATGGTGAAAAAAAATCCCGATTTGTTAGGTGCTACATTAGCAGGTACCTACTCCTACATGGCTTCATCGTCGCCCACAAGCTTTGAACGCCACGACGACTTTAGTTTAACGGCTATTCTGCACGCCTGTGATATGATGACGGAAGATATTGTACAAACGAAAGTACACTGGTTTACTTACGACTATTGTCTCGATTTTCGTTTAACAAACTATGCCCGTCCCTACGCCACATGGCTGACTCTCTACACAGTGATTTCTCAAGCCAACGGCATTATTTCCTTGATTGACATTCCGGCAACCACAGCCGACCCTGCATCGAAATCGCGCCCCTACTTGGGACAAGCCTATGCTTTGCGCGCTTATTCGTACATGTATCTGCTCCAAATTTTCCAAAACGCTTTCACGGGCGAACCTGATGCCGACGGTTCTAAAATCAATCGCGACCTTCCGGGAATTCCCTTGAAAAACACAGCTAACGAAGAAGGCGGAGTTACCGACAACTATTCGCGCCGCACGGTAGGAGCCGTTTTGGACGAAATAGAACGTAACCTCACACTTTCGGTAGCCCTATTAGACGGCTGGGAAAGAGGCGGCAAATATATGATTAACAAAAACGTTGCTCAAGGTCTTTTGGCTCGCTATTACCTGATGGTTGGCAATTGGGATAAAGCCGCTACCACTGCAAAAGAAGCACGCGCAGGCTTTGCGACTATCGGTAAGGACGATTTGTACAAAGGCTTTATGGACATTACCTCCTCCGACTGGATGTGGGGATTTGACCATACACCCGAAACAGAAACGCGCTATGCCTCTTTCTTTTCGCACCTTTCAAACATCACACCGGGCTACGCCGGATTGGGTTATGCTCCGCGCGCCATTGACGTGCGTTTGTACGACCAAATTCCTGCTGAAGACTATCGCAAAAAATGGTTCAACGGAAAAGATAAAAACCCCAATCAAGCACAAAAAGGCGCACAAGAGCCTTATGCCAACTTAAAATTCGGTTTCGACGGTTCATGGACAATGGACTATATGTATATGCGTTCGGCTGAAATGATTTTGATTGAAGCGGAAGCCTTAGCCCGCCAAAGCAAATTTACCGAAGCCACTACCGTAATGCACGAACTATTGGACAGCCGTTTCGATGAATGGGAACCGGGCGCTGACGTTACCGTAGAAGATATACTGCTGCAACGCCGTATTGAACTGTGGGGCGAAGGTTTTGCTTACTTCGATTTGAAACGTCTGCACCGCGGTATTGACCGCACCTATTCGGGCTCCAATCACCGCAAACCCGACGGTACTTTAAAAGTAGATGCGGGCGATGTTCGTTGGACGTACCAAATTCCATTGCGCGAAATTCAAGAAAACACGGAAATTTCAGAAGAGGATAATAATAAATAACCAGAAAAAGAACTGAATGATGAAAAAGAATTTTAAAATATACAGCTTGATGATAGGAATAGTTGCACTTGCACTGTGCAGTTGCGAAAAGAGTTTGGAAAAAAGCCAAATCGACCATCCTATTAATCCCGACAATGCACCGCAAAACGTCATTACCAACGAGGCGGACGTTTACATGACCAAAGTGCGTATGACCGGCTCTGTGGTTAATAGCAACAGTTTAGCCGACTACGGTTTTCTCTTCTGCCACACGGATACCATGAAGAAATACGGTTCGGTGAAAGCCTCTATGTTGGCAGGTGCCATTCCAATCGACAATGTTATTTCGCTGAAAAACTCCCTTTTGGAAGAAAATAATTTAATCTACATTTCTACAGAATTCAACCGCAAACAAGCGTATGTGTACACCACTTTTGCCGTCAATTACGACGGTTTGACTTGCGGTGAAGAACAACTGTTTGAAACGGATTCATTATTAATATATAAACCCCTTGTTGACCTAAACGGTAAATCGACACAAACGCAATGGGAAGCTGCCAACTGGTACTTTATAAACAAAGGCGGTGAAGGCAAAGATTTTGTATTTTCGACCAATCTTAAACACAACAATGCCAACGGTTACGAATCGACAGCCAAAAAAGGTCCGACAAGATATAAACGCGACAACTATATGCTGTTGCCGGGGACAATGATGGGCATTGATATGAAAATAGACCTTCTCATCTACCCGTTGGGCACAACAAAAGCAGGACTTAAACACTCGTATGCCGTGGTGATTGCCACCGACTCAATTACCGAAGCTAACTGCGACGACCCTTCTATTGTGACGGTATTGGATTCGATGACTTTCAGCTATCCGGGCAACCAAAATGACGCGCCGTCAGATGCGGAACTCTATGTAAAACGCACCATTAACATTCCTGCCAGCTACGAGCGCAAAAAAGTGTGGATTGGTATCCATCACTACAACTCGACAGACGTTGCCAAGAGTCTGTTCTTTGAAGAATTTAAATTGTATTAATTAACTTTATTATCCATATTTTATTTTTTATTTATTAATTAAAACAGAGAAAAGATGAAAACAAAAATCTACTCATTAAGTTTATTGCTCGTCTGCTGCATGACAGCAATGGCGATTGTTCCTCAGAAAAGAGTCGTTAAAGACCTCCGTTCTGACAAAAGCACTACTCTAATTGTGCAAAACCAACAAAAAGCTACGGCTGTGGTTACCGCCACAAATGAAGAAGGCGTTATTTATGTAGAAGACTTCGAAGAAGATGCTTGCGCATGGAAGTTTATACAAACTCCGGGTGAAACGGAAAATGCTCAGCAAATAGGCATTGTTACAGACAACGTTATTCCCGGTATGACAGGTACTTGTCCTGCCGCTTCAGGCGACCGATTTGTAGCAGGCAGCTACGAAGATGAAGGAGGTCCTGACGTTAACCATTGGGCTATTTCAGACGCTATTACATTAGCCCCCGGCACCTACTGGGTATCGTTCTTTGTTATTAATAGTAACTTAGACGGCACAGAAGACGGTTTCCGTTTGTGCTACGGTGCTAATGCCAGCGTTGCCGCAATGACCAATGTAGTTGTGGATTACACAGGTGAAAACTTTGAGCTGTTTGAAGATTGGACACTAATTAAAAAACAAATCACCGTTGAGGCAGAAGGCACTTTCTACTTTGGTTGGAACCACCAAGCTCCTGCCTATGCCTACTTTGCACTATTCGACTGGTTCCGCATCACCACATTTGAGCCGGAAAATCCAAAACCGATTATTTTGGGTGTAAACAACGTTACTCACTATGGTACCTGGAGTGCTCTACAATATAATACTATTTATTTGCCCAATACAGATGCAGAAATAGGATTGGCGGCAACTACCAATTTTGTAGACACATACGACTGGAGTGCTGTAGGTGTAATATTGACTTATGAAGATTCTACGGATATCATGTCTTTTACTTATCCCCAAATAGGTGTGGCTCAGTTGAGCTTAAAAGTTGCAAACAATGAAGGTGATACTACGGCTACATGGGAGTACCAAGGCATACTGAAAGCCGCTGCAGGTACAACTGATTTTTTAACCAATTTTGCACCGGGAGAGGAACCCAACAGCATGGGCTACAACGTTAGCAAAAACTACAAAATGAGCTACGCCGAAGGGTTCAATCACTTGGATACAGACGAAGAGGCACACATTAAAAGTGTTATGATTGGTATTTACGAAGCCTACTTTGAAGATTACGGCGACTCCATTATGAGCGTTCGTATCTTAGGCGGTAAAATTGGTCAAGGTGCAGCAGGACAAAACATTATTATTCCTGACGACACCAAAGAGTTCGGTCGCAAAAACATGACTTTTAAAGAATTCCTTAATGACCAAGATGCTTATGTTGAAGCTCCGGGTAAATTATTAAAAATAACATTCGACGAACCCATCAATGTTACCGGTAACTATTTCATAGCTATTGACTTGGTACAACCCGATACCCTGAAATACAGCTTAGACAACAACTACATCAGCATCCTTTGTCTTGACCGCGGAAATGGCAGTGCACAACCAACCAGTTGGTGGCGTCCCTACACCGTTTACAAATCGTGGAACGATGAAGACGGCTGGGTCAGCGAAGGCGAATACTACAGAACGCTATTGTATGCTCAACACGAAGTCGATTTCACCTTTGCGCAATCTCTCTTCGTAATGCCGGAAGTAGTATTCGGACCTTATGTTAATATCAACAACGTGAAAGCCGACAACAAACTGAGCATCTACCCAACTCCTGCCAAAGATATGTTGTATGTAGAAAACATGGCGGCTGACGCTACCGTTGCCATTATGGACATCATGGGCAGAACAATAGCCAACTACACTGCCACAAGCGTACAAAAAGGCATTTCGTTGAAAGGTTTGGCAAACGGTATTTATGTTATCTCGGTTAAAGATGCCGCTGGCATCCACACCTCTAAATTCGTGAAAGAATAACACTTTTCGATAACATTCCAAAAACGGAGTTCCTGAAATGGGAACTCCGTTTTTTTATTATGGAAATTCTACACACTATCTCCTTACTCTCGTA
>DUQS01000082.1 GCA_012837685.1 Bacteroidales bacterium | reverse complement strand
TTTTTATTAATCTATTTTTTATTAATCTTTAATTAATTTTATTATGAAAAAATTCTTACTTTCAGTTGTTGCTTTAAGTTTATCAGCAACATTCTGTGCGCAAGTCGCTATTGACACAAACGAGTACACCATTGGCGACGGCAGCACCTACGCGTTTGAAAATGTTTGGATTGAAGCCAGAACATTTAACAATTTCCCGACAGCAGGCAGTTATGAAGTGCCAGAAGCTTGTCGTGGTATGGCTGTTATTGGCGACAACATCGACAACGCCAAAGTGCTCATCGTAAAACGTACGGCAGAAGCTAAAATAGTTCCTGCCACCGAAACAACTCCTGCTATCAAAAAAAGCAATAAGCTTGAAATTTTGGTATTCAACGGTTTGACCGGTACTCAAGAAACCACCATCGAATTGCCGGACTCTATGTTCTGCTATGTGGAGACTGACACTTTGGTTCAGTGCCCATATCCCATTAACGACATTCATGTGGATGATGCCGGCAACATCATCTTGTCGAGCATGGTTCTGAACATCTACAACAAATTCAACAGCGGCCGCTTGATAGTTTACGCTTGCGATTTTGACTTTGCTGCTGCTACTGTAACAAGTGCCAAAAAAGTGTTAGATTACATGGAATACAACGAAGCTCCCGACAAAACTTACCGTGTTGACTACGTAGGTGTTTACGGCGACTTGTTGAACGACGGTTACGTATTGGCAGCTATCAGCGGTTCTTACGCCGATGTTTTAAAATTTGATATTGCCGGAGGTCAACTTCCTGAATTCTTTGACGTTATCACTGTCAAAGAATTTGTACCATCATCTGCTACTGTGTTGTCGACAGGTCCACGTGCTTTCCCTTTGGATGAAACTCTCTTCTACTTGGACGGACAAGATTCATTTGCCGGTCTGTACGACATGGACGGCAACTATGTTGACGGATTCAAAAAACCGGCAGAAGGCTACAGCGATGCAATGGCTGCATACGTTGATAACATGACCGGCGGTAACAATGGCGTTAGCGAATTCAACCTCAAAGGCGAAACCTTTATAGTTCACTCGTACCGCAATACGACAGGAGACCCTGCTTCTTCGTTCGGTATCGTTAAATTAGACCTCGAAGGTGGCGGTTCTCCCGAACCGATGGTAGTATTCCCGTCTGTAGGTTTTGGTACCGAATCCAACGGTGTACGTACAGCTCAGCCGCGCGTAATTGTTGACGATGAAAACGGTGTTGCACACATCTTCGCTTACCAACACAACAACGGTTTGGCATATTACAAATTTTCGACCACCGCAACCGGAACGAAAAATGTTCTTGCCGAATCAGCTGTTAAAGTTTACAACGTAAGCAATGGCAAAATCACCTTGACCGAAGAAGTTGCTTCTGTAGAAGTATTCTCGGTTCTTGGTCAAAGAGTAGCCGGTGCCAACAATGTAAAAGCTATCGAAGTTCCTTCTGCTAATGGCATCTATGTAGTAAAAGCCATTGACATGAAAGGTGCTGCTATGACTGAAAAAGTTATCTTGAAATAAACAAAACTGTTTTTTACCGAAAAAGGGTGGTGAGTAGATCACCATCCTTTTTTTGTTTTAAAACAACTTTTCAAAAACAATACGGAAATTTCCGATAGTTTGCTTCATCAAAAATAACTCTACGTCATGAAAAAAAAATGTATATTTACGCTTAGTCTTTTGTTGGTAAGCCTTGTAGGCTTTGCCATTGAACAACTGACATTAGGTTCTTACACCTATACCGTTGATACGCTCGAAAACTATAAAGCAGGTCCCGGAACGCAATACACGTCGCTACGATTGAAAAGCGGTGCGAACCGAATTGACGCTTTTTTCCTGAAAGTGGATTTAACTAATCCGTACATTCAATTCAACGTCGGTTTAGGATGCGATTCTATTTACCGTGGCGAGCGACCTTCGGAATACGGCGCACGCAAAACAACCGATACGGAAGTCTATATAGGCGGTACTAACGGCGACTTTTATCAAACCGGAGGCACCGACCCTATGGGCTACTCTATAGTCGGTTTGCCGATAGGAGCCACTATGACTCAAAAACAAATATCTCACACACCCAATAATACGCGTCGCGCTATAGGTTTTTCCTCCACCAAAGAACCGATTACAGGCACTGTTGTGTTCTCGGGAGAGGCAAAAAACTTGACCACCAACGAAACTTACCCGATAAAACATGTAAACTATGTGCGCTATGCCGACGAGTTAGTGTTTTACAACGACAATAACGGAAAAATTACCCGCACCAACAAATACGGAAGTGAAGTAGTCGTATCTTTGGTAGGTAGCGACACATGGGGAGCCAATAAAACCGTAAGAGTAAAGGTTGAGAGCAAAGTTGTAGGCAAAGGAAGCACTCCGATACCCGCAGGTAAAGGAGTTTTGTCAGGACACGGTGCAGGACAAACCTTTGTGAATGCACTAAACATAGGCGACGAACTAGAGCTTACATTCAATTTGACGATTAACGGCGTAGCGTTGGATTATACCGATATTATAAGTGGTGACGGACGTCCTGAAATGCTGAAAGACGGTGTAGTGGAAACCGACCAAGTGTGGAACGAACTCCATCCGCGTACCGGCATCGGCTACTCTCAAGACAAAAAAACTATCTACCAATGCGTAGTTGACGGTCGCGGAGCATCACGAGGAGCTACAACACTTGAATTAGCCCAACTGATGAAAGCTTCTGGTGCTTACACAGCCGTCAATTTGGACGGTGGTGGTTCCAGTTGCCTTTGGTTGAAAGACATGGGACCACAAAACAGAACCAGTGATGGTACCGAACGCTCTGTGTCCAATAACATTTCTGCAGTAGCAATAGTGCCAGGAGCCGACACTACCATTACCAGCATACTTACCTATAACACCACCATCAAATTACCTCGTTACGGAGTTTACATGCCTAAAGTATTGGGATACAACCAATATGGTATATTGATGAATAAAGACATACAAAAAGGTATCACTTTGAGCTGTACTCCCGAAATGGGACACATCGAAACGGACGGCAGATTTGTAGCATCGGGCACGGAAGGCGGAATACTGACAGTAACCTACAACGGCACTATCAGTACCACTGTAAATATTGTTTTAGTAACCGAAGCAGAAATAGCTCTCCGACTTGATTCGGTACTCATCTCCAACAAGCGCCCATATCCTATTGAAATACGGTCGATTATTGGGAAAGACACCTTGACTGTTTTACCAAAATCACTCACATGGCAAACGCACGACAGCAACGTATGCACCATTGATGAAGAAGGTACAATAATAGGTCATAACAACGGTAAAACTTCGATTGTCGGTAACTTGGGATCATTTAAAGATACGCTAATAGTAACCGTGGAGAATACCGAATACAGCCCGCTGCTGCACGACGATTTCGAAAATGCCGACAATTGGGAAATAACCGCTCAAAGCAACTGGAACACAGTACTATCGCTAGACAATGTACCCGCAAGTTGGCCGCACGGAGGAGCACTGAACTACACCTATCAAACCAGCCGCGTGCCCAGCATAAAACTGACACACAATAAGCTGTTCTACGGTCTTCCCGACTCAATGAAAATCTATCTCAATTCGGGCGACATCGCCATCAGCAAAATGTATGTTGGCTTGAAAGCTAATTGCGACACGAAAGCCACACAAGTTGATTTCTTAAACATTCCGTCGAATAGCGATCAAGAATACTTGATTGATTTCAGCGATATTTTCAACACGAATGATTTTGCCATCTATCCACTTTCATTGGACTACATCACTTTCTACATTAAAGTAAGTTCGCAAACGGTAGGCGTTCCGTATGCCCTCGCCATGCGCGACGTTAAACTTTACTATGCAGGAGTGCCGGTAAGCCTTAAAACACCGCGACTAAATACCGCCTTGGTGGTTTATCCGAACCCTGTAACCGGTGGAGAAGCGATTGTAAAACTCAATTTGCAACAAGCAGAAAAAGTACGAATGGAAGTAATCAATTTGCAAGGTCAAATAGTAAAACACGCCAATTTGGGTACTGTGTCGGCAGAAGCAATTTTGCCTTTACAAGGAATTCCTTCGGGCAGCTATTTCGTACGGTTAATCCAAGAAAGCAAAACCGACATTGTGAAATTGCTTGTTAAATAAGTCCCAAAAAGGATACACTTTTATAGAAAGGTTGGAATTATCCAACCTTTCTTTTTGTGAATTTATATTTGGAAAAAATATGTTAAACAACTTTAAACCAAACCTTAAAATAAAGGTCAAATAATGTACAGAGAGAATGTGGTTTTATTCGTTATGTAGAAATACGAAACGGCTACCATTGCCAACAAAAAGAAAAACGAATGACAGTTTGCAAATAAATAGTTTTTTTATTAGATTTGCGAAACTATTTTTCATATTTTTAACCGTAGACTAAAACATTATGAAACGAAACAATTTACTCACATTATCGTTCCTATTTCTGGTAGCTTCGTCGCTTTGCGCCGAAGAAAAAAGCGTTACGGCAGTAAACAATAATATTCTCTGTCCGCCAACCTGCACGGTAGCCCAAATGAAAAAATGGGCTCAAAATATCAGTACATCTACTACTACTTTTATTAACAATGCCGATTACGTCTATTCGTATGCAAAACAAGTAGGCGTCAATCCCTGTTTAGTCTATGCACAATATGCCTACGAAACAGGTTACGGCTCCTATCCCGGGCAAGTGTCGGTAAATAACAAAAATACTTGCGGTCTCAAAAATCCGAACGGAACATGGGCTGCGTTCGCCACGTGGGAATTGGGCATCGAAGCACACGTTGACCATTTGGCGTTATATGCCGGAGCTCCGGGCTATCCGCGCGCAAATTCTCCCGACCCGAAACATTTCAACTACCTTTTAGGTTGTGCTACCACTATTGATGAAATGGGTTTGAAATGGGCTAACGGACAAACCGATTACGCTACAAGATTAAAAGGATTTATGCAAAAAATACAAGAAACCGTGGCCAACCCGACACCAACCATTTCTGTTACACCGAGTAGCTTGTCGTTCAGCACGACAGTCGGAACGAGCACTAGCAAAACATTGACCATAACTGGCGGACAGACCACTGCCAATATCACGGCAACATCGAGCAGCAATTTGTTTACCATAACACCGACAACACTACCGAAAACGGGCGGCACTATAACCGTAACCTACACCCCAACAGCCGCCGGAACGCACACCGCCACCATTACATTGAAAAGCAGCGGAGCAAGCAACAAAACAGTTACCTTGTCGGGAACAGCCACTACCCCAACAACGCTACTCAGTTTTACAGAAGTGTGGAACTACGGCGAAACCTCCGGACAGACACCAACTTGGGCACCTACATTCGGACAAATTCGTAATATGGACTACGCCAACGGAAAACTTTATATCGTTACCGACGGCACAAAAATTTCCGTTATTAATGCCCAAAAAGGCACCTACTTGGGCGATTTGAGCAATAAAAATATCAGTGGCGGAGGCATTGCGCTTATCGACTGTAAAACGGTTGACGGTAAAGTCATTGCCAGCAACGTAACCACCAGCACATCTTCACCTCTGAAAGTTTACATTTGGGACAACGACAATGCCCATCCGCGCATATTTTTGCAAACAACCAACTTTGGAGGATTGACACGTATTGGCGACTGCATCGGCGTGCAGGGTAACCTCACCAACGGAGCGCTCTATTTTGCAGGTGCCGACAAAGTTGTACGTTACGCCATCAGCAACGGCGTTTGTGCCACCACGCCCACTATCATTTCCATGGTAAACAGTAGCAACAATGCCATTACTTGCGGTGTTTCACCACGCGTTATTCCCGAAGCTTCAGGAAAATGGTGGATGGTCAGTTCTACCAACTACCCAATGGCTTTCAACGCCAACGGCACACTTTCGACCACGCTCAATAGCGCTACTGTCGGTAATATATCTTCAGGAAATGCTTTCAAAGCGTTCGAATTTAAAGACACCAACTACGGCGTTGCTACCACTTACAATGGCGGAACCACCACACTAACAGGCGGTAAAGTTGCTTTAATTGATGCCACAAAAGGCTGGGCGCAAGCAGAAAAAATAGCGGATTATCCTTCCAACGGATTAGGCTCGACACGCAACACATCCTTCTCGACAAGCGTTGCCGTAGCTGTCAATGGCACTTCGGGAGTTGAACTGTGGGTACTCGTTCATAATCAAGGTGTTGCCTACTTTAAACACGGCAGCGTGCCAACATGGAATCCCAAAGCTCCAAATCCGGAAGAGGTGACGGAAACAGTTACACCATTTTACGACAATAATTTAAAAATCAGCTACAACAACGAAACTCTATCCGTAGAAGTAGAAAATATAGACGTTGCCGAAATAGCCCTTTATGCATTAAACGGACAAAAAATAAGCACTGCAAAAAACGTCAATTCGCTACCGATAAAAAATTTACAAGGATTCTATATTGTTGTTGTAAAAGATAAAAATAATTGTTTCCATTCGGGAAAAATTGCTATAAAATAAATGATAAAAAGTAATATTCGTGATTTTTTTGAAACATATAATTATTTTTTATGTAAATTATTTGGTATATATTAAAATATATCGTATTTTTGCGATTAGATTTCTTTAATTTTTTAAATAAATTTATTATTCCATGAAAAAATTACTAACACTTTTCGCTGTGAGTATTTGCTTCGCTGCAAGTGCTCAAATGTTTGAAGTTGTTGCTGTTAAACAACTTCAGATGGGGAATGAGAGAGAAATTTTCCATCCCACCTTCACGCCCGACGGCAAATCACTGATTGTATCGGACGAAGCCTACAACGGTTTAGGCATCATTACACTGGACAACCTGAAATATCGGCATTTGACTGATATGCAAGGTGCAGGCTACAAGTACCGTTTCGGCGACAACAACACCATTATTTGCCGCCAAAACAACTACAAAAAAGAGACAGTTGAACTGTTCACGTTGGACATTCCAACCAAAACCACTAAATTGATAATGGAAGATTTGAGCCATTTCAACAACATTAGTGTAAAAGATGGTAATGCAACAGTTTTTGCTAACGGCAAAAAAATCGACAAACGTTTTTCAAACAAAGTAACGACGAAATCGACTGCGAAAGACCTGCTCATTACTGAAGAAGATTTACGGATAGTGCTCTACAACAACGGCGTACGTACCGAAGTTGACCCGTTCCCCGGCGAACCCGACAACCAATATACATGGACGAGTTTGTCGCCTGACCAAACAAAAATCCTCTTCTCTACAAAAAACAAAACTTACGTGTGCAATTTAGATGGTTCTAATGTTGTATTATTGGGCGATTTCCGCGCACCCGTTTGGATGGGCAACGACTTTGTAGTCGGCATGCAAGATGCTGACGATGGCTATTTTTTCACATCATCCGACATTGTTGTATCTGACGTAAACGGAAAAAGATTTCAACAACTTACCAGTCCGTCAGATGAAATTAAGATGTTTCCATCTGTTTCGCCGGACGGCAAACAGGTGGCTTACCACACATTGAATGGAAAAATTTACATAATGACTTTAAAACAAAAATAATTTGCCATGAAAAAATTCTTTATCATCACATTATGCTTGTTGGGTGCATTTAATATTAGTGTTGCATCCAGGTTCTACCTCAATCCCGGGCACGGTGGACACGACTCTGGCGACCGTCCGACACCGCTACCATTAGGCGTGGTTATATTTTACGAATCGGATGGCAACCTCGACCGTGGTTTGTCATTGAGATCCATACTGCAAGGAATGGGACACACCGTCGGTATGTCTCGCACTACAAACTATTCGTCAGATGACCTTGCTTTATCTACTATCGCCGCCAACAGCAATAGTTATGGAGGCTATTTTAACTCGATACATACCAACGGTGCCAACGCAAGTGCCAATTATACGTGTACATTTTACAAAGGGACACAAAGTTCTCCTTCGTACGAAGCCGTTTCTCCAAGTAAAAACATGGCAACACAATGTGCTAATTGGCACGACAATAATAGATTAACTGACGTTACTTACTCCACGCCACGCGCATTTAACGATTATGCATTTAACGGATGGAACTACGGAGTTTTGCGCACCAACAATCGCCCGGGCTACCTTGTTGAGAGTTGGTTCCACGACTATCGTCCGGAAGCCCTGCGTCTGAAAAGTACGGTTTATAATAAATACCTTGCTTGGCAGATGGCACGTGCCTATAAAGCTTCGCCCGGCATCGACGGCACACTGAAAGGCTGCATTATTGGCGATATTCGCGACGTAACAAAAGGCTGCGGCTACACCAATTACACCACTCGAAACAGAGACTCAAAATTGGCTTTAAACGGTGTAAAAGTCGTTTTGAAAAATTCGGGCGGTACCCAAGTAGCAACTATGACTACTGATAATTGCGCTAATGGTGTTTACGGATTCTTTGATGTAACTGCCGGCACCTACACTGTAGAAATCAGCAAAAGCGGTTACAAAACGCAAACTGCAACTGTAACGGTTGTAAACAGCCAATCTACATTGAAAAAATTTGACATGGTAGAAGGCTCCAATACGGGTATTACTGCCTCCACCTATTCTGTGAATATGGGAACGGTAACCGTAGGTAGTTCGTCCACCAAAACCGTAACCGTAACAGGAACCGGCTTGACGAGTAACATTACCGTAACTTCAAGCCATAATATGTACACGGTAACTCCTACCTCTCTACCAACATCCGGTGGCACGCTGACCATAAAATATACACCGACATCTGCCGGAACACACAATAGCTCGATTGTTTGCACCAGTGGCTCACATAGTATCACCATCACTGCTACCGGTACAGCCGTAAATCCTCCGCTAACATTTACACAAGTGTGGAACTATAGCGAAAAATCGACTGACGGCACACCTGCTTGGGCAAGCGACAAAACTAAAATACGTAACATGGACTTCGGCGGCGGTAAACTTTATGTTGTCAATCCATCAGACGGAATTATTCAAGTCATCAATGCACAAACAGGTGAAAAACTGAAAGATTTGAATATGACAGGTGTGGATGGCGGTGTACTTAAAGTAATGGACTGCCTCTGTTCGGGAGATAAGATTTTAGCTTGTAACCTCGCCACTCCGGCAAACGGTCCGCTTAAAGTCTATATTTGGGACAACGATAACGCTCAACCACGTGTATTTTTGAGTACCACCTCATTTGGAGGCATGGACCGCATAGGCGACAATTTCACTCTTGAGGGTTCTGCCGACAATGGTAAACTCTACTTTGCCGGTGGCGGTGTTTCAACAGAAAACAAGGTGCTAATGTACACTATTACTAATGGAGTTTGTGCTACGACACCAACCGTAAAAGATTTGAAAAAAGACGATGGTACCGGTATTGTATTGGGACTTTCGCCACGTGTGCGGGCATCAGGAACCGGCAAATATTGGGGTATCGGTCAAAACTACTATCCGACCTTATTTAGCGAAGACGGTATTGCTACCACTACATTGAAACCCGAAGCACTCAATAGCGATAATGCCGGAAACGAGTTTAAAGCATTTTCATTCAAAGGTACGCAATACGCTTTTGCTACCGCTTACGACCCGAATGCAACTCCGGCCGAAAGATTAAGAAATGGCAGAGCCATATTGGTAGATGCTACTGACGGCTGGGCAGATGCTGCAAAAATCGGGGAATACCCCAGTGGCGGTATGGGCACTACTCGTAACACAAGCTTCTCGACAAGTGTAGCAGTTGCTGTAAACGGTACGGCAGGTGTTGAAATGTGGGTATTGATACACAATCAAGGTATAGCTTACTTCAAACACGGTGTAGTTCCCACTTACAACGTCAATCCCACTCCAACTATCGATGTGGCAAGTAGTTTAAGTTTCGAAGCTGTAATTAACAATTCACAAGTGAGACCTCTCTCTGTTTCAGCTTCAAATCTGACAGCAGATATTTCACTTGCACTCTCGGGAACCAATGCCAACTTGTT
>DUQS01000081.1 GCA_012837685.1 Bacteroidales bacterium | reverse complement strand
GCTCACGCCAATAGGCGCGGGTTTTCTCGAGGACTGCAAAGGCTCCATTCCTGGGCTGCCTTAGTGAATGTGCAAGAGGCTCACGACTATTTTATGCACGTTTACGTGATTGATAGTGGTGCGCTAACTATCAATCGTTATGGCTAATAAAAATCTGTCGCGAGCCAAAAACGCGAAAAACGACGAGTTCTACACACAATTTGCCGATATAGAGAAAGAGTTAAACGCTTATCTCGATTACGATGCTGATACATTTCGCGGCAAAACCGTTCTACTGCCGTGCGATGACCCAGAATGGAGCAATTTTACCCGATTTTTTGCGCAAAAATTTGAAATTTTGGGTTTGAAAAAACTCATTTCCACGTCGTTTGCTATCAAAAGTAAAACTTACAAAACCAAATGGCAACCCACTCCGTTTGAAACTGAAAATCCTAATTACAACGCCGATAAAAGCAAAACTCACGGAAAAATTTTTACACTTATTCACGATTCTAACCGCAACGGCAAAATTGATATTGAAGATTTGCGATGGAACTATTTAGAGGGCAACGGCGATTTTCGCAGCGACGAAATAAAACGTTTGCGTGATGGAGCCGATATTATTGTAACTAATCCGCCGTTTTCATTGTTTCGTGAATTTTTGGCGTGGATTGTGGAAGCCGATAAACAATTTGTAATTATCGGAAATATGAATGCAATTACTTACAAAGAAGTTTTTCCGTTAATCAAAGAAAATAAAATTTGGCTTGGTGTTTCGAGTGGCGCGAAAGAGTATTTAAAGCCCGACGGCGGTTTTCAAAAAATGGGGAATACTTGTTGGTTTACTAACTTAGAACATGGTCGTCGTCATCGACCTTTGCAACTAATGACTATGGCGGAAAACATTAAATTCAGCAAACATAAAGAGATACGCGGAAAAGAATATCAAAAGTACGATAATTACGATGCCATAGAAGTGCCGTTTACCGATGCTATTCCAAGTGATTACGAAGGTGTGATGGGTGTTCCTATTTCTTTTTTAGATAAATATTGTCCCGAACAATTTGAGATAATGGGAATGTGTGAAAATGAAGACTTGTATCAACTTAAAACAAAAATTTATGAATCAGCAGAATGTAAACAAGCCTATTTTGATAAATTCGGAAAAAAAGGAACTTATGATTTAAACGCAAGTGGCGTTCTTATTAAAAATGATTTGTATGAAAAAGTATTTCAACGCATTTTAATTCGTAAAAAACAATAATATAGAAAATTGTAAAAATCAAAAATATTATGAAAACCACACTACGTACCGACATTACAGTTGCACAAATTTGCGACGGCTTTGTTTATAACGAACTCGAAGGCAAAGGATTATTTGGACTTTCGGGCATGCTCACCATTCAGCCCGAATATCAGCGCAACTACATCTACGCCGACGGCAAAAAAGATGTTGCTGTCATTGAATCCATTCTCAAAGGCTATCCGTTGGGACTGATTTATTTCAATGTGGTAGAGACGCAGAACGCCGCTTCACAAGTAGAAAGACGTTTTGAAGTGTTGGACGGTCAGCAGCGCATCACAAGTTTTGGGCGTTACGTTACCAATAAATTTGCCATAAAAGACGAAAACGGTATGGAACAATATTTTGACGGTTTGCCTGTCGATAAACAGCAAAAAATTCTCGAAACTTCTCTCTTAATTTATGAGTGCGAAGGCACGGAAAGCGATATTAAGGAGTGGTTCAAAACTATTAATATTGCGGGCATACCACTCAATCGTCAGGAGATAAACAATGCCGTTTATTGTGGCGAATTTGTAACGCTTGCCAAAGCCGAATTTAGCAACACGGGCAATTCAAACGTTATGAAATGGAATGCTTATATTAATGGTAATGTAAATCGGCAGGAAATTCTTGAACGTGCTCTCGAATGGATAAGTGCTACAAAGGGAGAAACGGTTGAAAGCTATATGAGTCGCCATCGCCACGATACTAATATTACGGAATTGAAAACTTATTTCAACACTGTAATTGACTGGATTGATGGCGTATTTATTGATGTAAAAAAAGAAATGCGCGGGCTGGAATGGGGACGACTTTATGAAACTTATCACACAAAAGCCTACAATCCAAAAACTGTGAACGAACAAGTACAGAAACTTTATTCCGACCCTTACGTGGTGTGCAAAAAAGGAATTTTTGAGTATGTGCTTGGCGGTTGTGTCGATAGTAAATTGCTCGAAGTGCGTATATTTGACGACGCCACGAAAAAAACCGTTTACAATCAGCAAACTGAAAAAGCAAAGGCAAACGGAATATCTAACTGTCCGCTGTGTGCCATTGGACACGAGAACAATCGCACTAAAATTTGGGAATTTAAACAAATGGATGCCGACCATGTTTCCGCATGGAGCAAAGGCGGTGCAACAAGTATTGAAAATTGTCAAATGTTGTGTTCTACCCACAATCGGGCGAAAGGGAACAGATAAAGGAAATTGTTTTTAGATGCCTTTGCCTTTGAAAATTACTTCAAGGCTGTAGATAATGATTTTCAAATCATTGAGCAAAGTCATATTGTCCATG
>DUQS01000080.1 GCA_012837685.1 Bacteroidales bacterium | reverse complement strand
CCGGCTACCACGTACAGACGTTGCGCGCAACGTCTGTACGGCTGCTGATATATGAAAAATTTTTATCTGCATATTCTATTTTTTTTATGTCAGCCTTTTCTACTGCGCTCGTCCCTCGCTTGTAGTGAAGGCTGACATAACTTAGCTTAGGTAAAACATAAACTAAAAAACAAGACGCAAACCGATGAGGCCGTACTAGCGAACGTGAAAGAACGCGACGAACGCGACACTAACAGAGCTGAAAGCCCGTTAAAGCAAGCACCCGATGCACTGGTGATTGACAATTCAAAACTCACCAAAGCCGAGCAGCGTGATCTGCTCCGAAAATGGTTCGACGAAAAAACAACAGTATAACGTAATACACAATAATAAAAAAAGAGAGGCTAATTACCTCTCTTTTTTATGTATAAATGGTTGCTTACCACACTACCACTTTTTCTTGTGCGGCACCAACTTTTACAAGGTAAACGCCTTGTGGCAAAGCTATGTGGCTTGTGCCTGCTGTGTGCATGTTTTCGTACACTTTGCCGCCTGTAAGCGTGTACACCGCCACGGGAGTTGCTGTGTCTGATGTAAGCAATACACTACCTTTACCGCTATAGAGCGCTACACTAGGTTCTAAAACCGCATGAACCGCAATGGGTGTAACAGCTTGAATAGTGCCGAAATTTTCCCATGTCGAAGCCCCCTGATAAGCACTTACACTGCCGGACGGAACTGATAAAGTAGCAGTAGCTATAGGTGTAGTACCTCCAAATGTTCCATTTAGTTGTGGAGGAGTTACAGCAAGGCAGGTTACATCTGTGAGCAGCGGACAGTCAGCAAACACATAATCCATTTTAATCATTCCCGTACCTATCTTTACGGTTTGTAAGTTAGAACAGTCATTAAAAGTATACATATCAATAAATTTCACACCATTGCCTAGCTCTACCGAAGTTAAAGCTGTGCACCCATAAAAAGCAAACCCTCCAATGGTATCGACAGAATTTGGAATGAGCATGCTCGTAATTCCTGTATCCCTTAATGCATGTGCTCCAATTTTTTTTACTGTTTCAGGCAGTGTTACTGAAGTTAGTGAAGGTTTCTTCTGCAATGCATAATTAGCAAGTGCAGTAACAGTATAGGTAGTAGCACCATTCATAACTGTAGCCGGAATGTTAGCTGTTGTTCCAGCAAAACTGACACTTTTGCCCACAGCTACTTCATTTGGATCTTCAGATTTAATTACATACTCAATATCGTCTACGGTAAACGTGTCGCCCACGGCAGCCTTGAGTATACCAGTTGCTAAAAAAGCAACTACTAAAAATGTAAACATGTGTTTCATAGTCATAAAAGCTTTTTGTTAATAATATGTTTAACTACGGTGCAAAGATAAGTATTTTTTATAAGAAACAACAAAAATAGTTCACAAAAAAACAGCTGTAAAATTATTAAACACTTACTTTACAAAATTTCCAACTTCTTAACTCAAACTTTGCTTGTAATGAAATATTTTGTACATTTGCACATACTAAAAAGTAGAACGGTTTGCCGCTGCATGGTTTCATGGAGAGGAAAGTCCGGGCAACACAGAGCACCATTCTTCTTAACGGGAAGTGGGCTGCGAAGTTCAAGTAGCGTAACAGAAAATAACCGCCCCGATTCGTCGAGGTAAGGGTGAAAAGGCAGGGTAAGAGCCTACCGTGGTTGTGGCGACACATTCCAGCCGTACGTCTAATGGGTTGAAAGATCATGTATATCAGCGCAGTAGGATTGCTCGTAACCCCACCGATATGGTTGCCTTCCGTAAGACGCGATTAATCGCGTCTCTACTTTTTCATTATGTTTCGTGCAATACAAAACGTTTGTAATACGAAATCAGTAAAGTTGTCAGAGGCAAAGCGATGATAAGTCCCACAAATCCCAACAACGCGCCCCAAACAGAAAGTGACAGTAAAATAACGGCAGGATTCAATCCCATTGCTTTCCCCATTATTTTAGGCACAAGAAAAAAATCTTGAATAACCTGTACAACAACAAAAACGAGTAACACACCCAAAATCAGCCACCAGAAACTCTGTCCCGTTTCGGCGGATTTGAGCAATGTCAAAAACACCACAGGAACAATACCTATCGTTTGCAGATAAGGCACCAAATTGAGCAATCCAATAAACAGACCGCACACAATAGCCAACGGCAGTCCGATAATGCTGAAGCCAATAGAAAACAACACCCCGACAATGAAAGCGACTAACGATTGCCCACGGAAATAACTGTTCATGCCTGCTTCCAAATCGGAAAGAATGTCTTTTGCCAACGCGCGATATTGATGGGGAATGAGGTCAACAAAACCGGAAGTTATTTTTTCGTAATCGATTAAAATAAATACCATGTAAAGAAACACAATTAGCAAAACAAACAGTCCGACTATGAAACTCCATGTTTCCGACAACACATTCCAAATTTGTGGCATCACTTTCTCGACTACATTTTCCACATTTTGCCAACTGAGCAAATCATTGAAATCAACGCCCTCCAAATAGCTGCACACATAAGCCACCCAACCTTCAAGTGAAAGATTTTGGTAAGTACTGTTAGACAAATAATTGGAAACCAAAACACTCATTTTTGCCACTTCCTTACCTATCATTGGCACTAATAACCACGCCAATCCTACAAGAACCGCCACTACAAACAATAACACTAAGACAATGGACAAAGCACGATTGCGCAGTTTCATTTTATATTGAACAAAACGCACCAACGGATACAACATATACGCTATCAGCCAACCAACCAAAAACGGCAATAGCACTCCACTCAACTTTTTCACTAAGAAAAATACGAGTACCGCACCAAGCAGCCATAATGTCAAACGCACCACCCTATCAAGCGTGTACGGTTTGCGCGAAAAAGAAGATTCCATATAAATTAAAAATCAAAAAAACAGATACAAGAATTTTATTTTATCAAATTGATTTACAATAAGTTACTTGCCAATTCAGACAAGTAGCTGCGCTCACCTTTCAATAGGTTTACATGCGCAAAAATATCTTGTCCTCTCATTCGGTCAATCATGTACACCATTCCATTGGAGTACGTATCCAAATAGGGCGAGTCAATTTGATGCACATCGCCCGTGAACACTATTTTAGTACCTTCGCCCGCTCGTGTAACAATGGTTTTTACTTCGTGGGGAGTGAGATTTTGTGCCTCATCGATAATAAAATAAGTTTCGCTCAAACTGCGTCCGCGGATGTAAGCCAACGCCTCTATAACCAATTGGTCATTTCTTTGCAAATCGTCTATCATACGTACTTCTTTTCCTTGATAGGAAAGATTATGGCGTATCACATTCAAATTGTCGAAAAGTGGCTGCATATAAGGCGCAACTTTTTCTTTTGCATCACCGGGGAGCGCACCCAAATCCTTATTAGCCAACGCTACCACCGGACGCGCCAACAAAATTTGTTTGTAATCTTCACTTTTTTGGAGAGCTGCCGCCAACGCCAGTAACGTTTTTCCCGTACCCGAACGTCCTGTAAGAGCCACCAATTTCACATCATCGTCAAGCAAAAGATTCATAGCAAACGACTGTTCCGCATTGCGCGGCTCAATACCGTAACAGCGGCTTTTTTCAATTCTCTTCACTTTGCCCGACGCTGCCACATAACGCGCTAACACACTGGAGCGTACACTTTTCATCACAAAACAATCGTTGGGCTCTACATCTGAAAAAAACGGAAATTCGGATAAATCGATACCTTCATTTGAACTGTAAAGGCGGTCAATTAAATCAGGGTCAATATTTTCAAAAATCGTTTCCGACTTATTAAAAACTTCAATGTTCATCACCTTGTCGTTGATGTAGTCCTCCGCCGTCAAACCAATAGAGCGGGCTTTAATGCGCATATTGATGTCTTTCGTCACCAATATGGTCTTCATGTCGTGCGTAGTATTTTGAAGTTCGAGCGTAGTACCCAATATCAAATGGTCAATTGTTCTTTCCACAAACGCCTTTTGCAACGAGTCAGGATATTGATATTTCGGTACAATAAAAAGTTTGCCTCTCTCTCCGCCCAAATCAACACCGGTTTCAAACGAACTGTTATCATCCATCAAATCGTCCAGTTCTCGAATAAATTGACGAGCATTGAAATTGACTTGGTCGTTCCCTTTTTTAAATCTATCCAACTCTTCAAAGACGACAAGTGGCAAATAGATATCATTTTCTTCAAAATTGTAGATACATTTGTAATCGTGCAAGATAACATTGGTATCCAAAACGAATTGTTTTTTTGTTCCCATATTTCTTGTTTTTTAGATGGAACAAATATACAAAAATATTAACTTTGTAACGCATTTCAACCAATATTTTTTTTCATTTCATAAAAATAAATGAATTACCAAGAAACTATCGCCTATCTGTACGGCACTGCGCCCATGTTTCAGCAACACGGAAAATCGGCATACAAGGCGAATTTAGATAACACTCTGCTTTTAGATGCGCATTTCAATCATCCGCATAAACAGTTCAAAAGCCTTCATATAGCCGGCACCAACGGCAAAGGCTCTACATCGCACCTATTGGCTGCCACACTTCAAGCCGCAGGATACACAGTCGGACTCTACACCTCGCCTCACCTCAAAGATTTCCGTGAACGCATCCGCATCAACGGCGAAATGATTCCCAAACAGGAAGTTATCGATTTTATAACGGCAAACAGACCTCTGATAGAGCGTATCCATCCGTCGTTTTTTGAAATTACTACGATGCTTGCATTCTGCTATTTCGCTGCTCAAAAAGTGGATGTTGCCGTGGTGGAAGTCGGTTTGGGCGGACGTCTGGACTGCACCAACATCATTGCGCCAGAACTGTGCGTTATTACCAATATTTCGCTCGACCACACCGATATTCTTGGTAACACGTTAAAAGAAATAGCGACAGAAAAAGCCGGCATCATCAAGCACGGCACACCCGTTATTATTGGTGAAAATCAACCCGAAACGCACTCTATTTTCACCGCTACCGCCGCCAAACACCATGCGCCTATCCGTTTTGCTGAAGATGAAATATTTGCAACTATTCCCGAAACGGATTTACAAGGCGATTACCAACTCAAAAACAGACGTACAGCCCTTACCGCTTTGCGTGTACTCAACGAAAACGGTTGGAATATACCCGAAACAGCTATCCACAAAGGATTTGCAAACGTGGTAAAACTGACACACCTGCAAGGTCGTTGGCAGACGTTGGACGAACATCCAACCATTATTTGCGACACGGGGCACAACGAAAGCGGCATCCGTTGGGTCTGCGAACAGTTGCAACGCCAACGTTACAACCGTTTGCATATCGTATTTGGCATGGTAAACGACAAAAAAATTGACAACGTCCTAGCTTTAATGCCGAAAATGGCTACTTATTACTTTACCAACGCTAATATTCCCAGATCGTTAAATGCCAAAACGCTTCAAAATAAAGCTTTAATGTACGGTCTGAAAGGAAATGCCTATGCCTCGGTACACGAAGCATTAAATGCTGCTAAAGCCGCCGCCACGCCGGACGACTTTATCTTCATTGGCGGTAGCAATTACATCATTGGAGAAATTTTGTAAAAAATAAAAGTCGTCAGAATTGACGACTTTTTGTAATAAACATAACTATTAAGTTACTGTTACTGTGCCACTTTATACAATTTTTCATTAATACGTACCAACAATACTTGCGGGCTTCCGTTTGCCAACATCAGTTCGTTGTTACCAACCGCCACCGGCTCTGACAGCAATTTTTGCCCCATAAGCGAAAATACTTCTACATTGCCCGCTTCAGTAGCCGTGATATGCAATCGACCATCGGCACAAAAAACATTTTTAGCACCGGCAATGGCATCATCTACTGCTGTTGACGTGTCGCTCAATTTATAAGCAGCCATGCCATTGAGTAGCGCATATTCGTAAATATAAACACCATCGGGTTTTTCTACCGCTTGAAAGTGCAAAATTTCATAGGTTGCGGCATTATTACCCCCCAATACATCATCGCGTTGGAAAACCACCGTTACATTGTTTAAATCGGTAATATCATAGATTTTGAACGAACCGCCATAGACATCAGTATTTACAGATAATCCCCAACCTTGTACCAAATAAGTACGGTTTTTGTACATAAAGACTGTGCCACCGCATTGCGTAGGGAAAACAGCATCGGCAACCGGCACATTTTTAGTAATAAAACGATTAAGTTGCGCTGTAGTATAATCACCGTGCCTCATATCCACCAACGTAGAATAACCCTTGTCAATATTAATAACTACTTCATCCTTGTTAATCGGCATTACGCATGTGGTACGACCGGAAACATAGGTAGCAGCAAGGTCGGTAATGGAAATTGTGGTACAAGCCGTAATTTTGAAATTATTTACCGTATAGCGACGAATTTGCTTTTGAGTAGAAACAAACGTGAAAACATAACCAGTCGTCGCCAAATCGCCATAAACAGCCGGAAGTGCCTCCTTGTAAGTTGCACCAAACTGTACAACACTATCGAGTGCCGTGCCGCGTTGCCACATATTTAAATAAGATGCGCCCTCAGGACCAAACGTAACAATATGTCCTGCCGCATCAGCTTGTACAAAATTATTGCCCGCAGCAGCCGTGAAAGCTGTCAGATAGTCGCCGTTGGCTACACTATAGCAGTAAATCATTGCCGGATTGTTGCCTGCCAAGAAAATAGTGTCGTTCGAAACGGCAATGGCACACTGTGATGTTGAGATGCCCACTTGTAGGTTAGCAGCTACATTTCCTTCGGCAACGCTGCGTTCCCACAGTTTAGTTACTGTTATTTCGGCAAAAGCATTCACAACCAAAAGGCACGCCACCACAACAAAAGATAAGTTTCGCATTTTTAGAACTTTTGGTTTTTAAATTTCACTCTAATATAAGCCAAAGCGCAACAACACAAGAAAGTTACGCCACTTCCTACTGGTACAGGTTCGTCAGGAAAAGGCTCACCGGGATCTTCCGGCAAATTAAAATAAGGCCTACCGCCACCGTCGGAAAACGGTTCTGCCAATTGTGATGAAGACTTATCGGCTTGGTCAGAATTTTGCACCGAAGGCGTCGAAACGGCAGTGCTATTGACAAAAGCAATAACACCTAAAGATGTTGGCACGCGTGAACTAACATTAAATGCTTTACCCTGATGTTTTCCTCCCGTCGTTGAAACAGACGTACCCACAAAGGAATTATTGCCAAAAGCAGACAGTGCCAACGCATATGATTCTTCGGAAATCGGTTGGTAAGCTGTTCGCGACTTCAAAACCGATGCTAATGGTTCAGCCTCATAGTTGTCATACACTGCCATCTGCTGCCCTATTGTATGATTATGAAAATACAACCCCAAGTACGAATTTGATTTACTACGGGTTTGAGTGTATCGTACATACGGCTGTTTTTTATTAGTAGTAGATTGCACAAAATTGATTGAGGGTCCGGAAGAGGATTTTTCCTTTAAACCGTTAAAGCCGATAAACGCTAATGTACCCATCAAAATAAGAACGCAAGCGATAAAAAATTTCTTTGCCAACAATTTGTTCATAATTTGAATTTTTATTTAAACATCGCCTCGGGAAGGGACGATTGCCCCTTTCCGAAGTGATATTCTTTTTTATTGCATAACAACTTTTATTGTGTAATTATTCTGTTTGTTAATCACTGAAACGATATAAACGCCATCGCAAGGCAGAGTGAACATTTGCGTATCATCGCCCGTAAGCACAGCAGAAGCAATAATGCGCCCAACAGCATCACGGACAATCACGTTACCTTCAGCCGGCAACTGCGCTAATTTCAAATCGTGTCCCGATGTCCAAGCATAAGGCACAAGACCTTCGGTTGGCGTTTCGATTATCGGCGTAGAAATATTACCCGCACGTTGTATAGTGATGGCAAAATCCTTGTTCTCAGCCATGCGTTTGATATTGGTATTGGTGTAGTCAGACACCAACAGGTCTGCAACAACAGAACCTTTATACAACAGATAAACATGTTCCAAATTGTTCAAATCGCTCTCCGCCTGGTTAATGCTAAAGGTGTAAGGCGCATAATTCGTAGGCATATAGAAGCCTATAGGCATTATTTCGCGTGCCGAATCGTAACTCAAAGCATTGAACGCCAACGGATTATTTTCATTATCGAACGAATAAACGTACGGTATTTTTGCCCACGAACCTTTCCATTTCAAAAGGTCGTAACCAACTTCATAGTCCTTAGTGTAAGCATCGTTGATTATGAACGTTGTACGATCAATATTACCATTCACATTCAAATCTAACGCCACAATATTGTGAGGATTAGCCGCCTCTGATTTCACACCGCTAACCATCATGGGTGCTTGGTTTCGACTATCTGTAGAGAATGTCAATGTTCCGGTAGCCTGCGCTTGCACAAAGAACGAAATGAACGGACTGAGTTGACGTTGCGAAGCTACAAACTGCGCATAAGCACCGCCACTCGGAACGGTAACATAAATTTTGTCCGTATTGATAAGTTCCCACGTAGTGATTCCTTGACCAACTTTCTGATACTCACCAGACAATTCTATCGTACCATTGTTCACACCATCAGTTCCACTACTATCACTAGAGAAGTAAGTTATATACGGATTACCCACCAAGTTCCAACCTACATTATTGTAACCCAGTGTTCCAGCTTGGGCTTGCCCGTATCCGTACATTGTTACGTTAATCGCTTTGGTATTGTCTTTTTCTGTAAAAGTTTTTGCTACAACCATCGGGAAGCGAACAAACTTTTTCTGTTCAGACGCAATGGCTATTACGTAACCCTTACCGGCTCTCAACGTCTCCGTAGAAGGTACTAATTTCCAGTTGCTCTCTAATCCGCGATTTTCAATACGCGATGCGCCATCGTAATACTTTATAGCCCATGAAGTGCCATAAAGACCGAGCGATTTGCCGTTCATCTCAGTAATTTGTTTTACCGAACAATCGTAAGGCAACGTAAAGAAGTAGTATTTCGAGTTGTCGATGCGTTTATCGTGGATAATACGCGGATTGTCCATTTTCAAGTTTCCTTCCACATAGGCAGAACCCACAGTATCTCCATTAGCACGTATCTGCAAACTTCTTACCGTTAAATTATTAGCTTCAGGAACAACTAAACGACCTCCACTATAAACATAGATATTATTCAAAGAATCGCGGTCGTTGATAACGTTGTTTGTCTTGGTCAACACGCCTTGTTTAAGTATCACCACGTCACACGTTTTGCAAGTGTCGCGCGACAAATCAGTAAAGCGACTATCTTGCGTTGTTAAAATTTCGCCTGATTTTACTATTATTGGCACACGGTATTGCGTACTCATTACCTCTACCGTATCCAAATTCGCCAAAATATTTGCATCAGTGGGATCGTCGGGATCCAAGAGTTCTATTTCAGCCTTCGTCATCTCTACCGGCGGAGTTTCCAAAGAATTGTAGTAACGTTCAGCCGATACCTTTAGGTTGTAACAACGTAAAGTGTCTTGGAATGTCGTTTGAGGATTTTGAAATTTGCCGTAGTAGTTCCCTTCCTCACCTGCTATAGGTTGAAAATCAACTAAATCTTCATTGGTTCGCTCAAACGCAATATAGTAACCGTCGTAGTTGAAAGAGGCTACATCTTGGAAATTTTGGCAAGTGATTTCTTGTTCGGTCATGCCTTCTATACCGCCTTTCGGAACTTGTTTACCTTCCCATTCCAAACAAAGAGTTGTAAAATCTTCGGTATTGCTCTCTACAGCATTAAGACCATCTACCACCGTGTTTTTACGTATCAGCAAGTGACGGTTGGTTGAAAGAGGAACCGGATCTTTAGTTCCATATTCCGTACCGTTTTCACATTCCCAACCAGAGTCGTCAGAACCCGGAATAGTTTTACTCAAATGACGACCGATTACAGAATCACCGTCGCAAGCTCCTATCAAATCAATAAAATCCCATGTACCACCGACATTCTTACGCTGCAGCGCATACATTTTACTACCACCTGTAGAAACGCTGGCTCCACCAAACAGATTACGTGATTCATCGTTATATACTTCTCTCGCTGCTGTATTCCCTACCGGATACCAACCTTCGTGTTCCCAACCTACATCGCCGGCAACACAATTGATTACAGTTCTGTCACCAGAAGTTGTTCCTGTTGAGAACAATATAAGTTCCTTTCCGGGGGCAATTTCTTGCAACGTATCCAAATTAATAATATCAGTGGAGGGCGGAGTGAAAACTTTAGAGGTTACTTCTGCTTTTTGTCCGGCAATACGCATTCCTTTTAACGAAATGGT
>DUQS01000079.1 GCA_012837685.1 Bacteroidales bacterium | reverse complement strand
AGAATCTTAATGATTTTCAGAATATCAGTGTTGTTGGTTCTGACAAATGGTCTTGGGATTCTTATGGTTATGCAAAAATGACCGGTTATGTAAGCGGGACACGTAATGCTAATGAAACATGGTTGGTTTCTCCAAAATTGGATTTAACCACTCAAACAAAAGCCAGATTATATTTCCGTTCGTGTGCTGCGTATATGTCTGCAGACCCTGTTCCTGAAACGGAAGCAGCAGTTTTTGTATCTACCGATTATGATGGAAAAGAAGCCAATTTGAAAACAGGCACATGGACTCGTCTGGAACCAAATTTGACTGCCAATAAATTAAATTGGGCATTTATTACCCAACAATACGATTTGACCGCTTTTGCAGGAAAATCTATTTATGTTGCTTTTAAATATGTATCAACAACAGAAAAGGCAGGAACATGGGAAGTTAAAAACTTCAAAGTGGATACTCAAGCAATTGAAGTTATTGGCGACAACGACAAAGGCGGTATAAATAATCCTTATACAGTTGAAGAAGTTATTGCTTTAGCTCCTACTGATAAAAACAATGCGCTTAAAGAAGGCGTTTATGTAACCGGAACTATTGTCGGAGCTTGGAACACCACTCCAGATCCAAGTGTTCCTGAATTTACTGCACCATTTAGTACAGATCTTAATTGCTTGCTTGGTACACAGAGTGCTTATATTTGCGTTCAGCTTTCAAAAAACCAACCGCGTGCAGCTGTTAACTTGAAAGACAATCCCGGCAACTTAGGAAAGACTTTGACGGTACGAGGAGATATTATTCTTTATAATAACATGCCGGGTGTAAAAGAAATTTCAAAATACGATATGCAATAAATTGTTTCGTATATTGTGTGTACAAAAATCCCGCACATTGGTGCGGGATTTTTTGTTTTACCCCTAAATCTCCTTCAGGGAACTTAAAGAGTTTTTAACACCTTTACACTTTCAAACTTTCTCACTTTTTCACTTTCTCACCTTCACACTTTTACACTTTTATCCCCGTATTTGTGGTTTAGAAGTATAAAATCTAAATTGTTAATCAAAAACCCCATTGAGACGGAACACATTGCGTTTTATCCACATCTACTTTTGGGAAGAATGTAAATCCGGTCAATTGTTCTATTTCTTTTACCGATTTGCAGTACGAAGAGTTAAGCGTGCCTGTGGCGCGGTGCGACATCCAAAAACCGATGCAACGGAGGTCGCTTTTTGGAGCGGAGTAAACCGAAGTGCCAGAATGAGATTTCAACACAACTTTATAGTAGTGTGTAGGAACGGGATATTTGCCGGCTTTAATGTTGGTATTTTCCCAATGTGCACCGGTTACGACATAAATAGTGTCGTTTTTACCCATATTACTGCGCACTTTGTCTTCGAGATTAAGCCAAATTCCACCATTAAAGTCGTAGGCTTGCGGTGTCATGTTCGACATATAAAACGTTTGTTTGTTCAAATCGACAGTAGCGGTGCGGTCGGCAGACGGTATTTGATGCCCGCGCGTATAGCCGCTATAGCCACCTTTGCCAACGGCTTGCAGCGATGAAGAAATTTCGGGGTCGTAGGGCCAAACATCTCTGGTATCGTAGGTGCGACCTGAATTTCCACGGTACGATTTGTGTAACGGATAGGCTACCCAGCGGGCGGCATATTTCGTTTTGTCGAAACAGAGCGTGTAATTGCGTACTATGCGGTTATTTAGCAAAGCCTCGTGTGTAACGTAAATGAAATCGCTATTTTCAATTTTTTCAGGAATTTCGGGCGAGCAAGGGTAAACATTTTGCAAGTCCGACCATGGGTCTTTTATTGTACAACCATAGAGTAGGGAAAGAACAACAAATAGCGGTATGTATAAGATTTTGAATTTCATGGTGGACTGATTTTTGTCTGCAAAGGTAATGTTTTTGTGGTAAAAATGCAGTAAATCCTGTTTATAACCTCGTTTTTTGATAGATTGCCACATCCAAATAGCGGTCGCCGTTGCGTATCCAATCGCGCATCAAGCCGCATTGTGTAAAACCGTTTTTCTCGAAAAGTTTTAGACTGTAACTGTTTATGGTAGGGATATGAGCATAGAGCTGGTGAAGATTTAGAAAGTCGAATGCATAGCGACAAAGCAACTCTAACGCAGCGGTAGCATAGCCCTGATGCTGAAATGCGCTGTCGATAAGCACGCCAACGCCTGCACGTGAATTGTGCGCATCAAAATCGAACAAATCAATACAACCGACAATGCTTTTGTCTTTTAATTCAATCATCAGCCGCAGCTGTTTTTTTTCGTAGATGGTTTTGTCGGAGTTGGCAATGTATTGCTTTATGGTGTACCGCGAATAGGGTTCCATAGTGCTGCCATACATCCATAGCGACGAGTCGTTCTCCCATCGGTACATTATTTCCAAATCTTCAGGCTCTAATGCCCGAAGTGTCATAAAATCGTTTCGAAGAAACATGTTTTTTACAGAAAAATTTCAGAATGTTGGGTACATTCGGCAAAACGGCGTTCGATGACTTTCCAATCCAAAATTTGCCACAATGCGTTCAAATAGTCCCCGCGCCGATTTTGATAATCGAGATAGTAGGCATGTTCCCAAACATCGAAAGTCAGCAACGGCAAAAGGTTTTTGGTAAGCGGATTGCCGGCGTTTGGCTCTTTCACTATTTGCAAATCGCTATTGTCTTTGCAGACTAAAAACACCCAGCCCGAACCGAATAATGTCGCTCCTGCGGCGTTAAATTCGTTTTTGAACGCACTGAAAGAGCCCCATTTTTTGGCAATGGCATCAGCTAAAATTCCTGTTGTTGGTGTTGCTTTTGCCGCAAATTGGTTGAAATAGAAAGTGTGGTTCCAAACTTGGGCGGCGTTGTTGTAGATAGCCCCGTCCGATTTCTTGATAATTTCTTCCAATTTTGCATTTTCAAAGGGAGTACCTACCGCCAATTTGTTGAGGTTATCAACGTAGGTTTGGTGGTGTTTCTTGTGGTGAAAATTCAATGTTTGCTCACTAAGGTGCGGAGCTAACGCATCTGCTTTAAACGGCAGTGGGGGTAGTGTGGTAGTTGACATAGTAATAAAGATTTTTAAAGGTTGAAAATAAAATAATCTCTTTCTTGCAAATGTAAGCGAAAAAATTGGATGTGCAAAAATAATTACTTGAATATTTTTGATTTTCTGAAATGAAAGTCTTATTTTTGTGAAATAAAAGAAAACTACAACAATGAAAAAGAATATAGTGTTAACTGTTTGTTTGATAGCGATATTGGTTTGCGGATGTACCATTCCAAATATCGCCGGAGCTTACCAAGAAGCTGAACCTGTTTACCGTTCGACAGCTAAACAGTCCGAAAAAACAGAAAAAACCGTTCCGACAGAAACCGCAACTCGTTCTAAAACTAATGATAATACACAAACACGACCGTCTGTAGTAGTGGCATCGGCTTTTGCGGCAGCTCAAGCAACGCCTGAAAAATCGACATCGGAATCTGTTAAATCGCGACCCGGATTTGTGCCGCAGTTGCCACCCGAAGAGGCTGCTACACCGAAAACCGAACAGTTGAAAAAAGAGGAAAATGTTCGTTCTGAAGCGTTTACGGTAGTAGATGCTGAGAAATCGGAGCCGCTGAAAACCTATCATGTAGTTATTGGAAGTTTCAAAAAACAGAGCAACGCCAAAGGTTTGCAAGAAAAAATGCGTCCGCAATACGCGCCTGTCATTGTTCGCAATACGCAGGGAATGTATCGTGTATTACTCGCTTCATACGACGATTTTGCTTCTGCAAAACGCCAATGTAAAGCTGTTCGGTCGCAGTTTTATGATGTATGGATTTTAGTTGGGCAGAAATAAACGACAAAGTTTATTGAGCACCAAAGTTAAAATGGAAGCAGTAAAATTAACGATATTGGGATGCGGTTCGGCAATGCCGACCAAAAAGAACTTTCACTCGTCTCAACTGTTGGAAATGCGTAACAAACAGTTTCTGATAGATTGTGGAGAGGGAACGCAAATCCGTATGCGACAGTTCAATATCAAAACCAACCGCCTAAACCATATATTTATTTCACATCTTCACGGCGACCACTATTTTGGTCTGTTGGGACTTATTTCTTCGCTGGGAATGCTTGGGCGTACTGCCGACATTGAAGTTCATGCGCATCCCGATTTAGAGCGGCTTGTAGCACCGCAAATAGCCTATTCTTGCGGCGATTTTCCGTTTAAAGTCAATTTTCATCCGTTCAATCCACGAAAAAACGAAATTATCTACGAAGACAGGAGCGTAACGGTAACGACTTTTCCGCTGAAACACCGTGTACCGACTTGCGGTTTTTTGTTTGAAGAAAAACAGGCGGCTCCGCATCTTATCCGTAGCATGATTGATGCTTACGAAATTCCGATTAAGGAGTTGGCGGCTATAAAAAATGGTGCTGATTACGTTACGCCCGACGGCGAAATTGTGGAAAACAGCCGTCTCACAACGCCTGCCGCACCGCCAAAACGTTATGCTTACTGTTCGGATACGGCTTACTCCGAAAAAATTATCCCGTTCGTTGAAGGCGTGGATTGTCTTTACCACGAGTCCACTTTTTTGGAAGAAGATGTGGCTCGCATAAAAAACACGTTGCACAGTTCTGCTAAACAAGCGGCTACCATTGCAGCCAAAGCAAATGTGAAAAAGCTGATAATAGGTCATTATTCAGCACGTTACAAGACTAATACTCCTTTTTTGGAGGAGGCAAAAAAAGTGTTTGCCAATACGGTAGCGGCGGAAGACGGAATGTCGTTTGTGTTGTAATTTTTAGCCTAAACGGACTGATTTTAATTCAAATAAACTGTTTTCAGGTACAATTTATTGACAAAATATCGATTAGCTGAAAATTTTTGTGTAAATTTGTACCCTATTTTGTGTAAAAAAATTGTCAATGAAACCAACATTATTGATATTAGCTGCGGGAATGGGCAGTCGTTACGGCGGTCTTAAGCAGTTGGACGGCATAGGTCCGTGTGGCGAAACCATTATGGATTATTCCGTTTTCGATGCCAAAAGAGCAGGTTTTGGTAAAATTGTTTTTGTAATTCGTTCCAATTTTAAGGAAGATTTTTTTAAGCGTATTGTTAGCCGATATGCCAACCATATTGATGTCGATGTCGTTTATCAGGAAATAGAGAGTGTTCCTGAGGGTTGCACCTACAATACCGAACGGACAAAGCCATGGGGCACAAACCATGCCGTACTTATGGGAAAAAAAGTGATAAATACACCTTTTGCGGTCATCAATGCCGATGATTTTTACGGTAAAGATTCCTATGGCGAGTTGGCGAAATTTCTGATAGCATCGGAAGGTCGTAAAAACAGCTATTGCATGGTGGGTTACCAAATTGGCAACACATTATCGGAAAGTGGCACGGTGAGCCGCGGCGTTTGCAGCGTTGAAGGTGAATATCTTTCGTCCATAGTGGAATGTGGCAAAATAGGTCGCGAAAATGGCGTTATTCGTTATCCGAAAGCAGACGGTACGTTTGAAACTTTGGAAAGCGACACACCCGTATCTATGAATATGTGGGGATTTACCCCCGATTATTTCGACTATTCCGAAGAGGCTTTTCGTACGTTTCTTAAAGAACGTGGCAACGAACCGACTTCGGAATTTTACATTCCGACAATGATTAACGATTTAATAGTAGCGAAAAAAATAACTTGTAAAGTGCTGCGTACCACATCAAAATGGTTTGGTGTAACGTATGCTGAAGACAAGCAACAAGTGATATCTAAAATTAACCAATTAATAGCCGACGGCTGTTATCCAAAACAATTATGGGAGTAAAAAAGACTTTAAAGAAAATTTGGGATAAATTCACATCGTCTGACCGCATTTTGGTAACGGGAGGATTGGGTTACATAGGTTCGCACACAGTGGTGGAGCTGATGGAAGCCGGTTACGATGTTTATGTGGTCGATAATTTATCCAACTCAAACATAGAGGTATTGAACGGTATTGAAGCCATTACAGGTAAACGCCCCGTTTTTGAAAACATTGACTGTACCGATTACGTGGCGATGGACAAGTTCTTCACTAAATATGAGGGTTTTAAAGCCGTCATTCACTTTGCAGCTTACAAAGCGGTGGGCGAGTCGGTGTCGAAACCATTGCGCTATTACCGTAACAACATTCTTTCGCTTATCAATGTGTTGGAACTGATGCCTATACACCAAACGGAAGGAATTGTGTTTTCATCGTCATGCACGGTGTATGGTCAGCCCGATAAGCTGCCGGTGGACGAGAAAAGCCCGATAAAGGACGCTTTGTCGCCTTATGGCTACACCAAGCAGGTATGTGAACGCATCATAATGGATACCGTTCATGCTTCGGAAGATATGAATGCCGTTATCTTGCGCTATTTCAATCCGATAGGGGCGCATCCCACTGCTTCAATAGGGGAATTGCCCAATGGTGTCCCCAATAATTTAGTGCCTTTTGTTTGCCAAACAGTATCCGGCGTACACAAAAAACTGAGTGTTTTCGGCAACGACTACAATACGCCCGATGGAACATGTATTCGCGACTACATTAATGTAGTAGATTTGGCAAAAGCGCATGTAAAGGCGATAGAACGATTGTTTGACGGCAAAATGAAGAAACCTGAAATTTACAATATAGGAACGGGCAAAGGCGCATCCGTTATGGAAGTGATAAAAACTTTTGAAGCTGTTTCAGGAAAGCGTGTTCCGTACGAAGTGGTCGGTAGGCGCGAGGGCGATATTGAGCGCGTGTGGGCAAATCCTGCCTTGGCAAACAAAAAATTGAATTGGCAGGCAGAAACAAGTTTTGAAGAGACGCTGCTTTCTGCGTGGCGTTGGCAAGAGGTGGTAAATAAACGCACCAAATAAGCGCTTTAATAAATTTAATCGTTTTGGGATAACAAAAATGATATTTCCAAATTATTATAAAAACTTAAATAGGAGGTGCGACTATAAAAAATAGTCGCACCTATCCTCATTTTTTAGGATTGTTATAATCACGGTTTGGTGTTATCTTTGTAGTCGATTTATGACACTTTCCCGTTTTATATTTACATTGCTTTTTGGTCTGTTTTTCAGCCTTTTATTGAAAGCGGAAAATGAAGTGGAGGTGATGACCGACACGTTGGCAGAGGTAACGGTGGCGGCTACTCCGCGTTCAGGAGCGTTGCGGCAAGGTCGCGCCACTGCGGTAACGCACGTTTATATGAAACGGATTGAGCAGGAGCAACGAACTACTTTCAAAGATTTGTCGGCATTGGTGCCCAATCTGTACGTTCCCGACTACGGCTCAAAAATGACTTCTTCTATCTATATGCGAGGCTTGGGTGCGCGCATCGATAATCCGGTAATGGGCATTTATATCGACGGTGTGGGATTAGCCAATAAAAACGGTTTTGATAGCGATATGTACGATATGCGTTCCGTAACAGTTTATCGCGGACCTCAAGGCACGCTTTTTGGGCGCAATACTATCGGCGGTGTTATTGATGTAACTACTTTGTCGCCATTGACTTATCAAGGCACGCGGGCGGCAGTCGGTTATGGAAACGGCAATACGTTCGATGCGCGATTATCGCACTATCACAAATTCGGTCAATCATTCGGAATTGGAATAGGCGGCTATTACAAACATTCCGATGGTTTTTTCAAAAATCATTATGAAGAAGATAATCCTAAAAACTGCGATTGGTCGGACGAAGTGGGCGGTCGTTTGCGTGCCGAATGGCAAGGTAACAATGGCGCAAAAATTAGTAACACGCTGATATACAATTGGGTAAATCAAGGTGGTTTTCCTTATCATTTTCCAAATGAACAAATTCGGTATAATGATTTTTGCGGTTACCGCCGTTCGAACATCATTGAGGGCATTAACTACGCTATTCCTGTTGGCAATTATACTTTGAGCGGTACAACATCGTATCAATTTTTATCCGACCAAATGGATATGGATCAAGACTACACACCGATGTCGTATTTCACTTTAACGCAGTTGCAAAAGGAGAACGATGTGGCGCAAGAGTTGGCGCTGAGACCTATTAAACCGATAGGCAGTCAAGGCTGGAATTGGATTACAGGTTTGTCGTTGGCTTACAAGCACAATGCGTTGTCGGCTCCCGTTACGTTTAAGCATGACGGTATTGACAGTTTGATACTGAAAAACGCTAATGACGGCATTGCTACAATGTTTCCCGATGCTCGCATAGAAATTGAGGAACGGCAATTTGTTATTGCCAACGATTTTATGATGCATAACGCCAACGCCGCTGTTTACCACACATCCTATTACACTCATAAAAATTGGCAATTTGAAGCCGGTTTGCGTCTCGATTTCGATTACAGCCATTTTACTTATAATTCCAATGCAAAAATACATTACCTGTTTACCGAAACGATGAGCGATTTTCGACCGTTGTGTAGTTCTCTTGAGGGTAAGGAAAAACTTTACTATTTAGAACTATTGCCAAAGTTGGCGGTTACTTACAAGGGTAAAGGTTGGTCAACCTATTTTGCAGTTTCCGAAGGTTATAAAGCGGGCGGTTTCAATACGCAACTCTTTTCCGATATTTTGCAAAATCAAATGATGGAAGATTTGATGAATGATTTGGGAGTTTATTTTGCCCAAACATCCGATTATAAAGTGTCTGATGTGATAACGTACAAACCCGAACAGTGCTTTAATTTTGAATTGGGTGCTTCGGGTAGGAAAACCGTTGGACGCGTGCAACTTAGCGGCACAGCAACGCTCTTTTGGGTGGAAATACTTAACCAACAGCTTACCGTTTTTCCTAAAAAAGGCACGGGACGTATGATGACCAACGCCGGACACAGTCGCAGCATCGGAGCGGAACTTACGGCAACGTGCAGTTATCGCGGATTGTCGGCAAATGTGAACTACGGCTACACCAATGCGCGCTTTGTGAAGTTTGACAACGGTCATACCGATTTTTCGGGCAAATATGTGCCCTACGTGCCTGCCAATACGCTATCGGCAAGCGTGGCTTATTCGCTTCCGTTTAATCACACGTTTTTTCGTTCGCTCGATTTTAATGTAAATGTTAGTGCTTATGGCGATATTTGGTGGAATGAAGAGAATAGCCTTAAACAGCCTTTTTATGCTTTGCTTGGTGCCAATTTAGCCCTGAATATGAAGGGATTTAGCGTAGAATTTTGGGGCAAAAACTTGACTAACACTAAATACAACACATTTTATTTTGTGTCAATGGGCAACGCTTTTTTGCAATCGGGCAAACCAATAACTTTTGGAGCGAAAGTGGCGGTAAATTTGTAATAAAACAGTAAAACTATGAATAATTTTGTTTCTAAAGTGCTGATAATGTTGAGTGTAGTGGCTTTGTGTGTTGCGTGTGAAAAATATGTTTTAGACGAGCAGAAGATGAAAGGTTTTTCGGGCGACATAGTTGTTGACAACGAGGACGGCAGCCATTTTACCGACCCGAATATACGCGTTACTTTTTCGGAATCGTTGAAAAAAGATGGAACGTACGATTTGTTTTTGAAAAAAGTAAAGTTTTCCGAAAAAATGCCTGTTCGCATTGATATGACCATTCCTAGTGTAACCAAAAGTGCCACCGATACGCTTTCGGGCGATAGCATTGTGCCATGGGCGATGGGCGGTCCTTTTGAAAAATGGACAATTCGCCGGCTTTCGGGGTACATCACCTATGCCTGCGACAGTACACAGCTGGAACTGCATTTTGAGATGCTGTGCGGCGACTATCCGGTAACCTATCACGGAATATATACAGAGGAATAATCGACGTAACCGTTTACAACGGCGTAGATGGTAAGGGCAGCCACCGATTTTAGTTTAAGTTTTTCGGTAATTTTTTGGCGGTGAGTGATAACGGTTGTTACGCCAATTTTCAGTCTATCAGCTATTTCCTTGTTTTGAAGCCCTTGCGCCACCAATTTCAGCACTTCAATTTCGCGGTCGGACAAAGAGTCCGTTCCTTTTTGTGTTACATCTGTAGGATGCGGCGCTGTGTGTCCGCTGCCGTGCAAAGATAATATGGCTTTTACTAGTTGTTGTTCGTTTTGGGTAATGTCCAAAAACTT
>DUQS01000078.1 GCA_012837685.1 Bacteroidales bacterium | reverse complement strand
CCAATTATGGTAGCATTTTCAGCCAAAAAGCAATTTTTACCGATTTTTGGAGCAAATCCCCTTACCGTTTTTATAAGTGCCATACTAAGTTTTTATTTGAATGTGAAATGCAAATTTACAAGTTTTCTACCAAAATTCGCCTTTTTCTCTATTTTTTATGAAGTGAAAACTCGCTTTTTTTGAGTGTTTAGGGTCAAAAAACCCGTTATTTGAACTTAATTCACTTATTTTATGTTTATTTACACAAAAACACGGGTAAAAACAACAGCATGTATATTCACTTAATAACAAGTTGGTTGTGTAAAAAATCACCATTTTCAAAATAAAGATTTTTGCACAAAAAATAGCCTTGTGTGCAAAATTTAACTATTTTTATGAAAAAAAAAAGCGTTATGTGAAAAAAAAGGGTTTTCTTTGCACCTGAAATTAAATCATTATTTTTTTATTAACCAAAACAATTTACAATTATGTCAGAAGTTGCAGAAAAAGTAAAATCAATTATTGTAGAAAAATTAGGTGTTGAAGCATCTGAAGTTACTCCCGAAGCTAGCTTTACAGGCGATTTAGGTGCAGATTCTTTGGATACCGTAGAGTTGATTATGGAATTTGAAAAAGAGTTTGACATTCAAATTTCTGAAGACTTAGCTGAAAAAATCCTCACCGTAGGAGACGCTATCAAATACATTGAAGAAGCAAAAAAATAATTTTACTATTTAATGGAATTAAGAAGAGTAGTAGTAACAGGTTTAGGTGCAATCACCCCTCTCGGCAATAGCGTTACAGAAACGTGGGACAATTTACTGAAAGGAACAAGCGGATCTAAACCTGTTACTTTGTTTGATGCCTCTAACTGCAAGACACAGTTTGCGTGTGAAGTAAAAAATTTTGACCCTACCCAATATTTTGACCGTAAAGAAATTCGTAAGGTTGACCGTTTCACACACTTGGCGGTTGGAGCTGCCACCGAAAGTTTAGCTGATTCGGGATTAAACCTCGAAACAGAGAACTTAGATAAGATAGGTGTTGCTTGGGGTAACGGTATAGGTGGCATCAAATCATTTGAAGATGAGTTGCGCACCTACTACACGCAGGAAGGTGAAAACAACACGCCACGGTTCAATCCGTTTTTTACCACACGCATGATTAGCAACCTTGCACCGGGTTATATTTCCATAAAATTCGGCTTAAGAGGTCCTAATTTTGCTACGGTTACAGCCTGTGCCTCATCTACCAACGCAATTATCGATGCTTTTTATTATATTAAATTGAACAAAGCCGACGTAATGGTAGCGGGTGGCTCCGAAGCGTGTGTTTGTACTACGGGTATGGCAGCATTTAACGCTATGTTCGCTCTCTCTACTCGCAACGATACGCCTGAAACAGCCTCACGTCCGTTCAGCAAAAGTCGCGACGGATTTGTGATAGGCGAAGGAGCCGCATGTTTGATTCTCGAAGAATACGAGCATGCCAAAGCGCGCGGAGCAAAAATATATGCCGAAATTGTGGGTGCCGGACTAAATGCTGACGCTTATCACATTACTGCACCGCATCCCGAAGGAATAGGAGCAACAACAGTAATGAAAAGCGCTCTTGAGGAAGCAGAGATGCAACCCGAAGATGTTGACTACATCAATCTTCACGGTACATCGACACCATTAGGCGATATCGCCGAAGTAAAAGCGATAAAGAACGTATTCGGTGAACACGCATACAAAATGAACTTAAGTTCTACAAAATCGATGACCGGTCACCTGCTTGGTGCAGCAGGAGCATTAGAAGCCATGGTTTCGGTCTTGGCTGTAAAAAATGACATTATACCACCAACTATTAATTTTACCGAAGGAGACGAAGACCCCGAAATTGACTATAAACTCAATTTTACGTTTGGGAAAGCGCAACAACGCACCGTACGTGCTGCTCTGTCGAATAACTTTGGATTTGGCGGACACAACGCCAGCGTTATTTTCAAGAAAGTGTAAAAAAGACAAACACAACGTCATTTTTTTGCAATAAAAGCTCTTCGTGTTTGTACAGGAAGGGCTTATTATTGTTTTATATAGAATAAAGTAATACTATGAACGAACAGATTAAACAAATAGCCTACCGATTATCAGGACTAAGAGAATCTTTAGACCTGACAGTAGAAGAAATGGCTGAAAGTATAGCCATTCCGGCAACAGAATATACGCGCTACGAATCGGGTGAATACGATATTCCCATGAGCGTGCTGTGCAAAATTGCACAACAATACGGCGTAGAAACTTCAACTCTCGTGAGTGGAACAGAACCGCGCGTTCAATCCTATTTCCTTACACGAAAAGGCAAAGGCGCATCAGTTGAACGCACCAAAGCCTATAAATATCAAGATTTGGCGAGCGGATTTAAAAACGCAAAATCGACACCGTTTGAGGTTACTGTTGAACCCAACGACTTGCCGATTCACCTCAACAAGCACGAAGGACAAGAATTTAACTATGTACTCGAAGGTCAATTGATGCTACATATTGCCGGCAGCGAACTGATTCTCAACGCCGGCGACTGTATTTATTTCGATGCACGCAAACAACACGGAATGAAAGCCTTAAACAGCGAAAAAGTTAGATTTTTGGCAATAATTATTTAAAAAAACAACTCCACAAAAAAACATGATAGAAAAATTTCTTGAGCAAACAGAGTTTGAAAGTCTCGAAGATTTCAATGCCAATTTTAAAATAAAAGTGCCAGAAAATTTCAATTTTGCCTACGATGTTGTAGATGAATGGGCACGCACCAATCCAACGAAACGCGCCATCTGTTGGACTAACGATAAAGGCGCTCATATAGACATTACTTTTGACGAACTGCGTCACCACAGCAACATAACTGCCTACTATTTTCAGAAATTCGGTATCAAAAAAGGCGACCGCGTAATGCTGATTTTGAAACGGCGATTTGAATTTTGGTTTTCCATTATTGCGCTGCACAAATTGGGCGCAGTGTGCATACCTGCTACCCATCTGCTGACTAAAAAAGACATTATTTACCGCTGTAATGCTGCCGGCATAAAAATGATAGTAGCTGTAGATGATGATTGTGTGGTCAGCGAAATTGAAGCGGCACGCACCGAAAGCCCCACCTTGGAATATTTGGTTGCAGTGGGTAACAATTGCCCTGACGGATGGCAAGATTTTCACGAAGGAGTACGCCGCTCAAAAACTTTTGTGCGTCCTAAACATGTGAATACCAACGACGATATATCGATACTCTACTTTACCTCCGGCACCACAGGCAACCCAAAAATGGTAGCTCATGACTTCACATATCCTTTGGGACACATCGTTACCGCAAAATATTGGCACAACCTGAACGAAGACAGCATTCACTTTACAGTAGCCGACACCGGCTGGGGAAAAGCTGTTTGGGGAAAACTTTACGGTCAAATGATTGTCGGTGCAACCATTTTTGTGTACGACCATGAAAAGTTTGTCGCGGCAGAAATTCTCGCTATGATAGAAAAATACCGCATCACCTCTTTTTGCGCACCGCCGACCATATATCGTTTTATGATAAAAGAAGATTTAACGAAATACGATTTGTCGTCACTAAAATATGCCACCATAGCCGGAGAACCGTTAAGTCCGACAGTGTTTAACGCTTTTTACCAAGCTACCGGCGTAAAACCGATGGAAGGTTTCGGTCAAACGGAAACAACCGTTATCATCGCCAATTTTCCATGGATGGAACCCAAACCCGGCTCAATGGGAAAACCCAATCCCGCCTACGATTTGGACATTATCACTGCCGACGGACGTTCTACAGAAGCAGGCGAACAAGGCGAAATTGTCGTTTATACAAAAAACGGTAAACCTTTAGGTCTTTTCCATGGCTATTTTAGAGACAAAGATAACCAACTCACTAAGCAAGTCTATTCGGACAACATTTATCACACAGGTGATGTAGCTTGGCGCGATGAAGAAGGCTATTTTTGGTTTGTCGGTCGTACCGATGACGTGATTAAAAGTTCAGGTTACCGCATTGGACCATTCGAGGTGGAAAGTGCATTGATGGCTCATCCGGCTGTTTTGGAGTGCGCCATTACTGGCGTCCCCGATGAAATACGCGGACAAGTGGTAAAAGCTACCATTGTGCTGACAAAAGAGTACTTAAATGCCGATAAATCTACACTTATCAAGGATATACAAGACCACGTGAAACATGTTACAGCACCCTACAAATACCCGCGCATTATCGATTTTGTGGAGGAGCTACCCAAAACTATCAGTGGGAAAATACGCCGTAGTGCTATTAGAGAAACTAAAAAATAGAAGACAAAGTTGAAATTTTTAGTGCGATGTTATTTGAATCCGTTATTTTTGGTCCAATAAAAAGTCGCCGTTTAGGTATTTCGTTAGGCGTAAATCTTTTGCCTGCTACGGCAAAAGTGTGTTCATTTAACTGCATCTATTGCGAATGCGGGTTTAATTTTACGGATCCTAAAGCCCATTTGCCCTCACTCAAAGAACTAGAAACGCAATTGGAGCAGACGTTGGAACGCATGGTCGCAGACAATAAAAAATTGGATTCGATAACATTTGCAGGCAACGGCGAACCGACAATGCACCCACAATTTGCTGCCATTATCGATGCCACCATACGTTTACGCAATCGCTACTATCCACAGACAAAAATCAGCGTTTTGTCGAATGCTACCATGCTACACCGCCCTGCTGTAGTTGCCGCATTGAACAAGGTGGACAACAATATCCTCAAATTGGATTCCGTTATTGATGCAACGGTAAAACTCATCAACCAACCGGTGAACCCAAAGTTCGACATTACCAAAATTATCGAACAACAACGGCAATTCAACGGCAATCTCATTGTACAATCACTTTTTTTGAAAGGCACATATCGCGGACAAACCATTGACAACACAACTGAAAAAGAAGTGTCGGCATGGCTGAATGCAATCGACTATATTCGTCCTAAATTGGTGGAAATCTATTCTTTGGACAGAATTCCGCCCATAAGCACACTGCAAAAAGTAGATAGTGCAGTGTTGCAACAAATTGCCGACCGAGTCGAAAAATTAGGTATTTCAACTTCTGTTATTCAATAATATTATGGATTCTAAAACTCGTTTACAGCAGGCAGTCAGCACTTTAAAAGGTCAGAAAATATTATTATGTCCGCTGAATTGGGGACTTGGACATGCCACGCGCTGTGTGCCTATCGTTCAGGAACTGCTCCGACAAGGCAAAGAAGTAGTAATAGCTGCAGACGGTTTTGCACTCGAATTTTTGAAACAGGAATTTCCCGATTTGAAAGCCGTAAAATTTATCGGGATGAAAGTGAAATACAGCAAAAGCAATTCGCAAGTAAAAGTTTTGGCAAAAAAAATTCCCTATTTCCTCAAAAGCATAACTTCCGAACATCGCCGATTGAAAAAACTTGTTGCAAAACACCATATTGACACCGTCATTTCCGATAATCGTTTCGGCTTGTGGAACAAAAAAGTTGAAACGGTTTATATTACTCACCAACTGCTCATAAAAATGCCTCCCGAACTGAAGTTTGCCGAACGCATCGCTTGGTTCGTTCATCGAAGCATTATTCACCGCTACAATCATTGCTGGATTCCAGACGTTCCGGGAAACGACAACCTATCAGGCGACCTATCGCACTTATGGAAGCTACCTAAAAACGCCGTTTTTGTCGGCTGGCTCTCGCGTTTTCAAAACGACCGACAACAGGATAAAACTCCTATACCTTACGAAATAGTAGTTTTGTTATCGGGACCGGAACCACAACGCAGTATGTTGGAACACAAATTTGTTAATTATCTGAGAGACAATCTGTTCCCATCACTCATTGTGCGCGGTATTCCATCGAAAAAGCCAAAAATTATGAAAATCGGCAACATCGATTTGGTGCCGCACATCAATACACAAGAAATGCAGCGAATTATTCTCAACGCACCGACACTTTTCTGCCGTTCGGGCTATTCTACACTAATGGATTTAATGACTTTGGGCAAAAAGGCTGTATTAGTGCCCACTCCCGGGCAAACTGAACAAGAATATTTGGCTAACCACCTTAAAACTAACGGATTTAAAGTATTGAATCAAAATGATTTGGAATAAAAACATTACCAAATCGCCCCAATTATTCTACAAATCAAACAAGTTTTTACTTTCCTTATCGGCAAAATATCCGTATCTTTGCGGTTCTGCAAATTTTGAACGCAAATGGGTAAACAACCATACGAAAAGGGAGCTATTGAAGTACTTGGAGCACGAGTACACAACCTGCGCAACATTGATGTTACCATTCCGCGCCACGCACTAACGGTAATTACAGGTTTGAGTGGCAGCGGCAAATCGTCATTGGCGTTCGACACCATTTACGCCGAAGGACAACGCCGCTACATCGAAACATTTTCAGCTTATGCGCGCCAATTTATCGGCAACATGGAGCACCCCGATGTGGATAAAATAAGCGGTCTTAGTCCCGTAATTGCAATAGAGCAGAAAACCACAAACAAAAATCCGCGTTCAACCGTAGGCACCACCACCGAAATATACGATTTTTTGCGTCTGTTGTTCGCGCGAGCGGGCGAAGCTTATTCGTACGAAACGGGCGAAAAAATGGTGAAATACAGCGAAGAGCAAATTCTTCAACTGATATTCGAACATTACGAGGGCAAAGCGTGCTATCTGCTTGCGCCTGTCGTAAAAGGGCGTAAAGGACACTACAAAGAGCTGTTTGAAACAATTCGGCGCAAAGGCTACCTCAACGTTCGAGTGGACGGTGAAATGCGCCAAGTGGACTACGGCATGAAACTCGACCGCTACAAAACGCATGATATAGAAGTAGTTATCGACAAACTGATTGTAAATAAAAAAGACGAAAAACGATTACGCGAAAGCGTAAAATCGGCTATGAAACAAGGCGACAGTGTGATGATGGTGATGGACAAAACAACTGCTTCGATACGCTATTTTTCGCGACAACTGATGTGTCCTTCTACCGGTTTAGCCTACATTGACCCCGCTCCCCACAACTTTTCATTCAACACCCCCAAAGGTGCTTGTCCCACTTGCAAAGGATTGGGTGTTATCAACCGCATTGACATTGACAAAATAATTCCCGACAAAAAATTGAGCATTGCTCAAAGCGGCATTGCTCCATTAGGCAAAGAGAAAAATTCACTTATCTTTTGGCAACTGAGTGCTATCGGCGAAAAACATGGATTTACTCTAAAAACACCCATCGCCGAAATTTCGACGGAAGGATTGGATGAAGTGCTCAACGGTTCTACCGAACAGTTACACATTCGTAACAAATCATTAGGTCAATCGACCAACTATTTTACTTCGTACGAAGGTATTGTGCACTACATAGAATTGGAACAGGAAAACAGTGCAACAGTGTCGGAACAAAAATGGGCTAAACAGTTTTCGAGTACCGTAACTTGTCCCGATTGCGGCGGTACACGACTGAATAAAGAGGCGTTAAGCTACCGAATTGCCGGAAAAAACATTGCGGAACTGTCGGCTATAGACCTGAACGACTTGGCACAATGGATGAAAGACGTTCCGAAAAAATTGAACGAAAAACAGCGGAAAATTGCCGACGAAATACTCAAAGAAATCTCTACACGCTTGCAATTTTTAATAAATGTGGGACTTGGCTATCTGTCGTTAAACCGCAATACAGCTTCGCTTTCGGGTGGTGAAAGCCAACGCATACGCTTAGCCACACAAATAGGTTCGCAGTTAGTGAACGTACTTTACATTCTTGACGAGCCGAGCATCGGTCTTCACCAATGCGACAACATCAAATTGATTGACACGCTGAAGCAACTGCGCGATGTGGGCAATTCCGTTATAGTGGTGGAACACGATGAAGATATGATACGGTCGGCGGATTATATAGTCGATTTGGGTCCGCGTGCAGGACGTTTGGGAGGCGAAGTAGTGTTTCAAGGCACTTTTCCAGAAATGTTAAAAACCAATACTTTAACATCATCGTATCTGAACGGTACACGCTGCATAGAAGTGCCTACCCAACGCCGCAGCGGCAACGGTAAAAAAATAGTACTGAAAGGTGCTTGCGGCAACAATTTGAAACACGTCAATTTAGAAATTCCGTTGGGCAAATTTGTTTGCATCACGGGCGTATCGGGAAGTGGGAAATCGTCATTGATAAACAGTACATTACAACCGATTTTAAGTCGCCACTTCTACCGTTCCAACGAAGAACCGTTGCCCTACGACACCATAGAAGGCATCGAATTTATCGACAAAGTGATACGCGTTGACCAATCGCCCATCGGACGGTCGCCACGCTCAAATCCGGTAACTTATACAGGCATTTTCAACGATATTCGCAAATTGTTTGCATCACTGCCCGAAGCAAAAGTGCGCGGTTATAGTGCCGGACGTTTTTCGTTCAACACCACCGGCGGACGCTGCGAAACATGCAAAGGAAATGGTTACAAAACATTGGAAATGAACTTTTTGCCCGACGTAATGGTGCCTTGCGAAGTGTGCCACGGAACCCGTTACAACCGCGAAACGCTGGAAGTGCGTTTCAAAGGAAAATCTATCGCCAATGTTTTGGATATGACCATTAACCAAGCTGTGGAATTTTTTGAAAATATGCCAACTTTCATTCACAAACTGAAAACATTGCAAGATGTCGGTTTAGGTTATGTGAAATTAGGACAGCCAAGCACAACGCTTTCGGGCGGCGAAAGCCAACGCATAAAATTAGCCGCCGAACTTTCCAAACGCGACTTGGGAAAAACGCTTTACCTACTTGACGAACCAACTACAGGACTGCACTTTGAAGATATTCGCGTACTGCTTTCGGTACTCGAACGCCTTTTAAAACGCGGCAACACGGTAGTAGTGGTCGAACACAATATGGACATTATTAAATGCGCCGATTGGATTATCGACATGGGACCGGAAGGCGGCAAAGCCGGCGGACAAATCATTGCGCAAGGCACACCCGAACAGGTAGCCGAAATACCAAACAATTCCACGGCGTTTTACCTCAAAAAAATGTTGGAAAAACAATCTTCCTAAACTAAAGTTGTCCAGCTTCCACCAAAACAATGATGCGCTCAATCATAGCATCATCTTTCCCCGAACCGAAATCGGATTTCAAGTCGGCACCGAACATTTTTGCAAAAAGTTGCCAAAAAGCAGCTCTAAATCCGCCACGATAGGCTTTTATCAACTCATAAGAAGATGCTTCGCACTCTCTGTCAATAAGGCGAATAAGCAACTTACCTTGTTGAAAAGTCATTTTTTTGAAAATAGGCTCATATTTTTTGTACACCGTTTTTTCGTACTGTCGCATAAACCGTTTTTGCTCTTTCTTGGTCGGAAGACGCATAAGCGTATCGTTGGTTTCCATTATCACCTGCTTTACCAATTTCGACAACGGTAATGTTTTTTTAACATCGCGCACCATTCGCCAATAATACTGCTCCTCCTTTTTATTTTTGAATTTATAAGGCGGAAAACAATAAACCGTACGCAGCGTAAACGTCAGTATTGTATCATTTCCCACCACTACAGCAGGATAACGGTTTTCCGCCACCCGTTCTTGGGAAGAAACAGGCTTCAGTTCCGACTGAGCAGACAAATTTGCACACCCAATCGCAAAGAAAACAAATATTGCCACCAACCTACTTTGCATGGAAGCAAAATTACAAATATTTACCGATAATTTTTTTGTTTTACAGGTTTTATATACCTTTGAAATCATTTTTTGAAAAAACAATATACCGAAGTGAAAAAATTAGTGTTGTCGTTGGGTGCTTTTTTCTTGTTTTTGAATAGTGCCTTTGCCGAAATAACAACAATTGTACCAAACTCATACGTTCCCGGGAACGCATCCGTATCGTATGTAAATGCGTGGTTGCCTTTTCATAATCCAGCTGCACTTGCACACGAAAAAGTAGGTGCAATACAACTTCAATACGACAACAGGTACATTACAAAAGAACTCAACACTGCACTTGTCAGCGGCTGCTACTCTACCAAATACGTCAATATCGGTGCATCGTTTTCTTACTTCGGTTATTCCGTTTATAATGAGATGCTTACAGCATTGACGTTTGCACGTACATTTGGCGACCGTTTCAGTCTTGGCATCGAATTCAACTACTATACGGTTTTCTTTTCGCCCACCGAACGCTATCGGGGAACTTTTACCGCCAATATCGGTCTGCAAGCCAAAGTGATAGATAATTTTTACATCTCATTTGCAGCATTCAACCCCGTATTTTCTAAAATAAAGACGGAATTTTTGGACAAATCGTTGCCTGTAGTTTTTAGTTTGGGCACGCTTTATCAAATTACCGACCAAGTAGATTGGTTAGTTCAAATAGACAAAGAAGTGAAATCGCCCTTGCGATGGGCTACAGGCGTGGAATACAGACCTTTCAAGGAATTTATTGTCAATGCCGGTGTCTATGGCTCAAACTATGCCGTGCCGACATTGGGCGTAGGTTTTCATTTTTCCGGCTTTGAATTTCGCCTGAACACGGAGTACCATACCAGACTGGGATTGAGCGCATTAGGCGCATTGCGTTACACTTTTCAATCGCAAAAGCGGAAATGAAACAAGTCGTTTATCTGTTGCTTTTTTTGATGTTTGCTGTCAATGTTTTTTCACAAAGAGAGTTGGCAAAAGAGAGAATTATCGAAAAAATTTACGAACAACTGATGGAAACCACCGACGGCGAAGGAGATTTTTCCGTTTTGTACGACGACCTGACCTATTTTGCCGAAAATCCTATTAATCTCAACCATACGTCCAAGGATGAGCTGGAAAAACTGCGCCTGCTTTCGGATATGCAAATAGAAAATTTGTTGTTCTACATCTACGTCAATGAACGAATGGAGACTATCTACGAACTGCAATTGGTGGAAGGAATGGACGTTTTTACCATCGAACTGCTGTTGCCGTTCGTTCAAGTTGGAGCTTCGGACGCAGCGAGTACAAAATATCGCTTCAAAGACATTTTGACTTACGGCAAACATCAATTTATAGCACGGTTTGATGGCACATTTGAGAAAAAACAAGGCTATCGACCTGCCGAAGAAAACGCCGAATTTAATAACCGATACGTTGGCGACCCTTTTTACACATCGCTGAAATACCGTTTTCAAAGTAAAGATTGGGTATCGCTGGGATTGACCGCCGAAAAAGATGCCGGCGAACAATTTTGGGGAACTTGCAACAAGGGTTATGATTTTTATTCGGGACACTTGCAAATCAACGATTTATGGAAATTTAAAACCATTATTGTCGGCGATTTTAAAGCGAATTTCGGACAAGGATTGGTGATGTCCGGCGAATTTCTTTCCGGCAAATCAAGTTCAGTAACCAACATCACAGCACAAAACAACGGTTTAAAAAAGTTCAGTTCTACCGACGAATTCAACTTTTTCAGAGGCGTTGGCGCTACTGCACAAATAGGCAATTTCGACATAACCGCCTTTTACTCGTACCGCAAAATGGACGGCGACACAATCAACAACACGTTTACTTCGTTCAAAACGGACGGACTGCACCGCACAGTAAAAGATTTGGAACGAAAACGTACGGTCGGCAGGCAAGTTTTCGGATTTAACACCACTTACAGCCATCCGAAATTCAAAATTGGACTGACCACGGTAGGTTCTTGGCTCGACGCTACGCTACAGCCGGAAGCAAGACCGTACAACCTTTTCTACTTTCAAGGAAAAGCACAATTCGCCGCCAGCCTGAATTACTATTTTCGCCTTTACAAATTTCGTTTTTGCGGCGAAACCGCCATTAACGAACGAGGTGCCGTAGCCACACTCAACAGCGTTACCTACTCGCCCGTGTCCATGCTCAATTTAGCTCTGTTACAACGCTATTATTCACCAAAATACGATGTTTTTTTTGCTAATGCTTTTTCGGAAAACAGCAAAACGAACAACGAAAACGGCGTATATATGGGCATGGAAATTGAACCTTATCGGCTATGGAAAATTTCTGCCTATGCCGATGTTTTTCGTTTTCCATGGCTGCGTTTCGGGACGTACAAACCAAGTACAGGTTGGGATGCTTTTTTACAAATCGATTACAAACCGCATCGAAAAGTGGAAATGTTCGGACGATTTCGCTACAAAAATAAAGAAAGCAACCTCACCGAGCCACTTGCTCAAACTTTCTATGTGGGAACAACCAACAAAGCATCATTCCGCTACCAAATAGCCTATCAAATAGGAAGCATTGGACTGAAAAATATCGTGGAAGCTAATGCAGCCTACACCGAAAAAAGTTCGGCAACATACGGATTTCTCATTTTACAAGATGTTATTTACCAACTTCCGCGCATTGATATGACTTTTTGCTTGCGCTACGAATTTTTTGATGCCCCCAACTACGATAATCGTTTTTATGTCTATGAGCGCGATGTTCCCTATACTTTTTCGTCATCGGCACTCTACGGCAAAGGAAGTCGCTATTATATTGTTTATAAATATACCATTATCAACGGATTAACACTCTACCTGCGCTTAGCGGGAACCGTTTACGCCGATGGCAGAAAGACAGTCGGAAGCGGATTGGAAACGATACAAGGAAACACAAAAACCGATTTTCGCATCCATTTACAGTACCAATTTTAATTGCACACGCACAAAAATAGTGTTAATTTTACGCCTTATATTAAAATTAAATGCTATTTAATTTGAAAAATCGGAAAAAAAGTATTTACTTTGCATGCTATTTGTAAAATGTAACTCTCTGCATTGGAGAGAACTAATAAAATTATCATTATGTTCACATTTTTAACTATTTTAATCGTTATTGCATCTATCATTTTGGTACTTCTTGTGTTAGTACAAAACTCCAAAGGAGGTGGTTTGGCTTCCGGTTTTTCATCGCAAAACCAAATTATGGGCGTGCGCAAAACTACCGATTTTCTTGAAAAAAGCACTTGGACAGTTATTGCTGCCATTGTGGTTATGAGCATCATTGCATCGGGCGTTTCCAAACGTACTTCCATGACCACCACAACATCGTCCATTGCTAAAACTGCCGAAGAACAGAAATCCGCAACTGAACAACCTTTGGTGAATTTTAACGAAAACTTTCCCGTTGAAGAAGGTACCCCTGCTGAATAATAACACCAAAACAACTTTATCTGAAGGGAGTTCTATCAAGAATTCCCTTTTTTAGCCTTAAATTTGCTTACCTTTGTTAAGCTAAAACTAAATTTTACTATTATGAAACACTCCTTTTTTTCAAAAACAGCACTTTTACTTTTGTTGTGGCTATTCCCATCACTCATTTTTGCAGAAAGCGTAACCTACACAGTTATTAAAGATGATGATTTGGGCACCGTAGTAAACGGTTTCGGACAGAAACCCGAAAATTCGTATGTCTATTTTGAAAACGAGTTTGGCGATATTTTTGGCAACCGTTACAACCAAATAACCAAAGACAAAGAAGCCATTTTGGAACTGTATGGCTGGGAAGGTTGCACCATCAACAGCATAACTTTTAATATGTGTTCAAACATGGCATCGGGCGGTGCGCAGATAACCGTCAGTGCCGACAGCGTAATACTATTTAAACAACGGGCACAATTCAACGCCCCCGAATGGTACGGCGAATGGGTGGGACACCAAAACTACATTTACGTGGATATTACCAAAACGATGAGCCAATCTCATGTCATCAAAGAAAATGAAATTATTTCCATCATTATAGAAGGTACCGAAAGTTCCGTTTATATCAACAGCTACACCATCGACTACGACCCGGGAAGCAACAGAACCGAAAGTCCATTGGGCTACGTGTACGAAAAAATACCGAAAAACGGCACTTTGACCGAAGGCGATAATGTTATTATTTATTACGCCGGCGTGGCTGCCAGCGATTTAGTAGGCGGCACAAATCCTTTTTTGAGCATTTACAAAGTGCACAGCACCGCCAATGTGTTTGAACCGGAACTGATGTACTTTACCGCACACAAAAAGAACGAACATTGGCAGTTCGTCAACCAATACGGCGACACTCTGAGTGCAACGGGCGAGAAAAAAATGGCATGGGACAATGGCGTTTCTACGTGGAACGTAACTTTTGTGTTTGAAGGCGCACAAATAACCAATACAAACGCCAACTACGGCACCATACGCTACAACACCTCTACAGGCGACCGTTTTACCACCTACACTTCCACTTCGATGAAACTGCCGTACCTCTATAAACGTGTGCGACAAAATACGCCGATTGAAGTTGTTTCGCTCACGCTACCTGAAAATTTATCTATTCCTATAAACAAAGACACTACTATTTTGCGCCCAACTATTTTGCCTGTTACCGCCACCGACCAACGCGTTACATGGAAATCGGCTGACGAAAATATCGCCACCGTGCGCGACGGCATCATTAAACCCGTTAGTTTGGGAACGACCGATATTATTGTCTTTTCGGCTGACCGTTCTTTAAGCGATACGTGCCGCGTTACTGTAATCAACAGCGAAAATGCCATTGAATACGTTAAAACCATTACCGGCGTTTATACACGCGAAGGAAAAATTATTGTCGAACAAACGGCGCCGACAGATATTGCAATTTTCAACACGCTTGGACAACTATTCCGCATAAAAGAAAATGTGCAGTTTGCCGAATTTAATGTCCCGAAAGGCATCTACATTATAAAAATTGGGACAACTGCCACGCAAGTAGTAGTGAAATGATTTACAAATTTATTTACCCCCAACCCCCTAAAGGGGAATGAAATTGACAGATTTAAAAATTGACAGATTTACGAATTTACAAATTAAACAGTTAAACAATTCACCGATTCACCAATTAAACAGTTAAACAATTCACCGATTAAACATTAAACACTACACACTCAACAAAAAAGCGGACTCAACATTGAATCCGCTTCACTATTTTTACAACTTTGTTTTATTTCAACAAATCGACACTACGTTTCACAAAATCGGCTAAATCCTTGCCTTTCAACATATTGTTAGCCAACAAAGCCAAGTCGATTAATTGTTTAACGTGGTTTTGACCGCTCGCAAAATCGGCATAAATGGCTTTTTTCTTGTCGCGCAATTCGCCCACTTTTTTGTCAATGGTTTTTATTTCCTCTGTCTCTGCAGTCGGAATTTCTTCGCTCTTTTTGCCTTTATGTCCATCTTTCAATGTTTCGCGGCGTTTTTCCAAGTCGGCAATTTCAGTCGCCAAAGGAGCCACTTTGTCTGCACATTCAGCCTCTTCCGCTTTCAAAATGCCTTCTATCAACGGATGCGCCGTATTGAGTACCACATTGTAACTGTCGGGCATTTCGCCATAGAAACCCATCATCGGATTACCGCCCGTAGCTGCCATATCTTTCATACGGCGCATAAATTCGTTTTGAGTAATAACAATCGGCTGACCATCGGCATCCAACTGTTCCATAGTTACCAAAAACTCGGTTTTGTCAATTTTCGGCAACTGCGATTGGAAAATATTTGTCAGAGCATCTTGCTGTTCGGCGGTAAGCGTTACTTTGGGAGCATCGGCTTTTCGAATTAATTTTTCTACCACATCGGCATCTACACGCACATAGCGCGATTTATCGTTTTTCTGTTCCAACTGGCTGAGCCAATGTGCGTCTAACTGCCCGTCCATCAACAACACATCATAGCCTTTAGCTTTGGCAGCTTCAATGTAGGTATGTTGTTCGTGAGCGTTATTGGCGTACAAATATATCAAATTACCGTCTTTATCGGTTTGTTCGGTTTTTATCAATTCTTTGTATTCGTCAAACGTAAAGAACTTGCCGTCAATGTTTTTCAACAGCGCAAACTCTTTGGCACGGTCGTAGAATTTTTCGTCGGTCAACATACCGTAAACGATGAAAATACGTAAGGCGTCCCATTTTTCCTCAAATTGCGCACGGTCGCTTTTGAAAATTTCCTGCAAACGGTCAGCCACTTTTTTGGTAATGTGCGCCGAAATCTTTTTCACATTTTGGTCGCTCTGAAGGTATGAACGGCTCACATTCAGCGGAATATCGGGCGAATCGATAACCCCGTGCAGCAACGTCAAGAAATCGGGCACAATATCTTCAACCGAATCGGTTACAAACACCTGATTACTATAGAGTTGAATTTTATTGCGCTGCAAATCTATGTTATTTTTAATGTGCGGGAAATATAAAATTCCTGTCAAATTAAACGGAAAATCGACATTCAAATGAATGTGAAACAACGGGTCTTCGCCGTACGGATAAAGTTCGCGGTAGAAATTGGCGTAATCTTCATCTTTCAAATCGACCGGTTTTTTTGTCCATGCCGGCTCGGTGTTATTGACAATATTGTCTTCGGCGGTTTCCACCTCTTTGCCGTCTTTCCACTCTTTCTTTTTTCCGAAAACAATAGGTATCGGCAGAAATTTGCAATATTTCGTCAATATTGTACTGATGCGCGCTTCCTCAAGAAACTCTTTATTCTCATCGTCGATATGCAGCACAATGTCGGTTCCACGGTCGGCTTTATCGCACGTTTTTAGCGTATATTCGGGCGAACCGTCGCAACTCCAATGTTGTGCCGGCGCATCGGTGTACGATTTAGTAAAAATTTCCACCTGCTTCGACACCATAAAAGCCGAATAGAAACCCAAACCAAAGTGCCCAATAATGGCGTTTGCGTCATTTTTGTATTTGTCCAAAAACTCAGTAGCACCCGAAAAAGCAATTTGATTGATGTATTTTTCAATTTCGTCGGCAGTCATGCCCACACCACGGTCGCTAATAGTGAGCGTTTTAGCCTTTTTATCAAGTTTTACTTCCACTTTTAAGTCGCCCATTTCGCCTTTATAGTCGCCTACCGAAGCAAGCGTTTTTAGTTTTTGAGTGGCATCTACAGCATTCGACACAAGTTCGCGTAGAAAAATTTCATGGTCGCTGTACAAAAATTTCTTAATGACGGGGAAAATATTGTCCGTCGTTACTCCAATGTTTCCTTTTACCATAATTATATTGATTTTGATTAATTAATTTTGAAAAAAATGGACACAGCCATCCGTGCATTTACTTTTCAAAAAAAATGCCAAACCGATATCGCTGACATTTTGACATAAAAAAACTTTCCTGCAGGCAATCCCGACAGGAAAGTTTTATATTATAACGCTTTAAAAAGTTCGTTTACTTTTTTATTGCAGCTACACCCGGCAATTCTTTACCTTCAATAGCTTCTAACAACGCACCGCCGCCGGTAGAAATGTAAGAAACTTGGTCAGCCATGCCGAATTTGTTGATGCACGCTACCGAATCGCCACCGCCAATGAGCGAATAAGCTCCCGCTTTGGTGGCTTTTGCAATAGCTTCGGCAATAGCACGCGAGCCTGCTGTGAAGTTATCAAATTCAAACACGCCGGCAGGACCGTTCCACAAAATTGTTTTCGCGCCTTCGATGGCTTTCGCAAACGCTTTGCGCGTTTCAGGACCGGCATCCAATCCTTCCCAACCATCGGGAATGGCATTGGCGGGAACAATTTGCGTTTTTGCATCGTTCGAGAACGAATCGGCTGCTACGCAATCGGTTCCAAGCACCAGATTAACGCCTTTTGCTTTAGCTTGAGCAATAATATCGAGTGCCAAATCCAATTTGTCGTCTTCGCAAATAGAGTTACCAATTTTTCCGCCTTGCGCTTTCGCAAAAGTGTAGGTCATGCCTCCGCAAAGAATAAGATTGTCCACTTTGTCCATCAAATTTTCGATAATTCCTATTTTTGTGGAAACTTTAGAGCCACCCATAATTGCGGTAAACGGACGTTTAATGTTGCTCAAAATAGTATCGACCGCTTCAACTTCTTTTTCCATCAAGAAACCGAGCATTTTATGGTCAGCATCGAAATAATCGGCAATAACAGCGGTAGAAGCGTGTTTGCGGTGAGCCGTTCCAAAAGCGTCGTTCACGTAACAATCGGCGTACGATGCCAATGTTTTCGCAAATTCTTTCTGCGAGGCTTTCATCGCTTTTTTAGCTTCTTCGTAAGCAGGGTCGTCTTTTTCTATGCCAACGGGTTTTCCTTCTTCTTCGGGATAAAAACGAAGATTTTCAAGCATCAACGCTTCGCCCGATTTAAGAGCAGCAGCGGCATCGGCAGCCTTAGCGCAATCGGGGGCAAATTTCACTTTTACGCCCAATTTTTCGGAAACTGCATCGACAATTTGACTCAAAGAATATTTGGCATTTACTTTACCTTTTGGTTTTCCCATATGCGACATAATGATAACACTACCGCCATCGGTTAAAATCTTTTTCAAGGTAGGAAGCGCACCGCAAATACGGGTGTCGTCCGTAATTTTACCATTTTCATCCAAGGGAACATTGAAGTCCACACGGACAATTGCTCTTTTTCCGGCAAAGTTAAATTTGTTAATTGTTTGCATATCAATACGTTTTAAAAATAAATAAAAATTTCAGCAGAAGTACAAAAGTACATATTTTATCGGTAACTAAAACCGATTATCTTCAAAATTATCATCGTTGGTGCGTTCTATTTCTTTGTTCAAACGCAAAGTTACTGCGTTTTTGTGCGCCGTAAGCCCTTCTTGAGCCGCCATTATTTCTATAGCATTGCCGATAGCGCACAATCCTTCGCGCGAAATTTTTTGAAATGTTATTTTACGGAAAAAACTATCCATATTCACGCCGTTGTACATTTTGGCATAGCCATTTGTGGGCAAAGTGTGATTGGTGCCCGATGCATAATCGCCGGCACTTTCAGGCGCAAACGCCCCAACAAACACCGAACCGGCATTTATAACGCAATCAGCCAAATCATCTTCGTTGCGCGCCGAAATGATTAAATGTTCAGGCGCATAGCTGTTGGTAAATTCCATTGCCTCAGCCATATCGTGCATCAAAATTAAACGCCCGTTAGCTTTCAGCGATTGCGCTGCAATCTCTTTGCGTTCAAGCAACGGCAACTGCACCGCCAATTCGGCACGCACTTTATTCAACAATTCTTCGCTGTTGGTTACCAAAATAGCTTGCGAATCTTTGCCGTGCTCGGCTTGCGACAGTAAATCGGCTGCAACAAACGACGCATCGGCATCGCCGTCTGCCAAAACTTCCACTTCCGAAGGTCCTGCCGGAAGGTCGATAGCGACATCCTTTTGTCCGACAATCTGTTTGGCAGTTGTAACAAATTGATTACCTGGTCCGAATATTTTATATACTTTAGGAACAGATTCCGTTCCGTAAGCCATAGCCGCAATAGCTTGAGCACCACCTATTTTGAACACTTTATGAACTCCGGCTAACTTGGCGGCATACAAAATGGCAGGATTTATTTTCCCATCTTTGTTGGGCGGCGTACACAATACAATTTCGGGACAGCCGGCAATATCAGCCGGAACTCCCAACATTAAAACAGTAGAAAACAGCGGTGCCGAACCGCCCGGCACGTACAAACCGACTTTTTGTATCGGCACTTGACGTTGCCAGCAGGTTACACCATTTACAACTTCCACCTGTTCAAGTTCGTGTACTTGGGCATTGTGAAAAATGGACAAATTGCGTTTTGCCTGCGACATAGCTTCTTTCAACGTCTTGTCGGTCAGCTCTTCCGCTTCGAGAAACTCTTCTTTGGTAACTAAAAACGACTCTAACGCCACACCGTCAAATTTCTCGCTGTATTTTCGCAAAGCCGCATCGCCATTGGCTTTTACATCGTCCAAAATAGCTGATACCACATCATCTAATTCCGCTTTGTCGAGTACGGAACGCTTCAACAACTCCTTCCAATTTTCTTTCGGTGGGTATTTTATAACCTCAATATCCATAAAACTTGAATTATAAAATCATTTTTTCGATTGGCAAAACCAAAACGCCTTCAGCACCAAGTTGTTTCAATTTACCAATAATTTCCCAAAAACGTTTTTCGTCGAGTACCGTATGCAACGAACTCCAACCGTCACGCACCAACGGCATAATGGTTGGTGCTTTTATCCCCGGCAAAATTTCCACAATATCTTTTATTTTGTCATTGGGCACGTTCATTAAGATATATTTCTTTTGAGCCGCCTCCTGCACCGTTTCAATGCGGAACAACAATTCTTCTAAAATGGTCTGCTTCTCCGATGTCAAATCGTTGTTGGCAATCATAACCGCCTCCGATTTCATTACCACTTCGACCTCATTCAGACGATGCGCCACCAATGTGCTGCCCGAACTTACAATGTCAAAAATAGCATCGGCAACACCTATTTCAGGCGAAATTTCTACCGAACCGGAAATAACAAATATTTTGGCATTCAGATTGTTTTTTTTCAAAAACGCCGTCAGTATTTCAGGATATGAAGTGGCAATCTTTTTCCCGTTAAACCACTCTAAACCATTGTAATCAGCTTCTTTTGGTATTGCCAATGAAAGTCGGCAATTACTGAAACCAAGACGTTTAACTATTTTTGCATTGGCGTTTTTCTCTACCAATTCATTTTCTCCAACAATACCGACATCGGCAATGCCGTCGGCAACCGTTTTAGGTATATCGTCATCGCGCAAAAACAAAATTTCCGATGGAAAATTACTCGACCGTGTCAATAATTGACGCTTTCCGACAGACAATTTCACGCCCACCTCTTCCAACAATTTCATACTGTCCTCATTCAGACGACCTTTAGATTGCACTGCGATTCGTAGCATAGTGTTATAATTTTAAATTTGAATTGCAAAAATAACATTTTTTTTCATAAATCCCCACTCTTGAGGTGTTAAAAAGTGATGTTTAAAACATTTAGTCATTTGTAAACACACGAAAAAAGCCTATCAAAAGGATAGGCTTTCATTTCGTTCGTGCTTGTTGTTTCGTTGAACTTATTCTGCAACAGCTTCAGCAACTTCTTCTACAACAACTGTAGTGTCAGCTACTTCTTCTACAACAACTTCTTCTACAGCAGGAGCAGCAACTTCTTCAGCAGCTTCTTCTTTAGCACCGCAAGATGCGAAAGCAACAGCTGTAGCAACAGCTAAGAACAATACTAATTTTTTCATTTGACTAACGTTTAAGAAATTAATAATCGTTGCAAAGATACTATTTTTTTTCATATATCAAAAAAAAATATCTTTTTCTCTTTTTTTTCTAAAAACACCTTAAAACAAAAAACATAACTCACTAAAATACAATCAAATACGTTTTTTGTCAAACTTTTTCACAAAAGGTTTTTTTCTCTGTTTGGCAAATCTTTTTGAGAAAAGTATCTCAATTTTTGCCCGTTTTGGATTTAAATATTCAATTTTGCACGCTGATTTCGCCCAAAACTACGGTATTCATCGAACGGAATTTCAATATTCGGCTCTTCTAAAATCGTCTCTTTGGGCAATTTAAAAGCTATATATTTTATAGTAATGCCACGTGCCAACCATTGACGTTCGTAATAGGTTTTTATCGACAATTCAAAATTCCGAATTTCAGAAGCATACAAATCATCTGTCTGTGCCAAAACGGGTAAATTGTTGAGTTTAATCAATTCGGAAGTATAAGTGAACAAAAATAAACTGTCCGTTTTGAGATGAATGATACCTTGAGATGACAAAATGGAACGGTAAATCGCTAAAAATGTCGTGGAAGTAAGTCTTTTGTTGACTTTTTTCATTTGCGGGTCGGGAAATGTTATCCAAATCTCGTCAACTTCGTTGGTACCAAAAAAATAGTCCAAAAAACTGATGCCCGTTCGCAAAAAAGCCACATTGGTAAGATTTTCTTCAAAAGCGACTTTAGCACCTGTCCACATACGCGCTCCTTTGATATCAACGCCGATAAAATTCTTTTCGGGATATTTTTTTGCCAATTCGACGGTATATTCGCCTTTGCCACAGCCCAATTCCAGCACAATCGGATAAGAGTTACCGAAAAACTTTTCGCTCCAACAACCTTTCAATTCAAATTGCGGTCGCTCCAACATTTCGGCATAGGAGCATTGAAACACATGTTCAAATTGCTCCATTTCGCGGAATTTTTTGAGTTTATTTTTCGCCACGGCTAACCTTTGTTACGCATAATCCCACACTATTAATTCCTTCCAAATAATCGTAGCGCATACCTTGTTGAATTGTGTAACCGTAAACGCCCAACTGACTGTACACAAGGCTGTCTTGATAGATAAAAGAATTGGAAAAAATAGAGCCTACTCCCGAACCTGTCCAACGACCATATTCGTCAGCCAAAAAACATTGTACAGTATCTTTCTTTGTTGTGCCGTCGGGATTGGTTTTATCAATGAACAGCCACAAATTTTGGTTCGGATAATTGGCTGAATTGCGTATAATCACTTCTACGCGGTGAAAATTGACTGTATCGGCAACTTCTACCAAAAACGTGCACACGCTGTCTTTGTGCCACCCGACACGCTCTATCGTTCTACATTCGTCAAAAACAGTAGTCCGACCGCAACAGCAAAAAATTAGAAACACGCTGAACAGACATACTATATAAATCAATTTACGCATTTCCGTCAGTTTTGGGTTTTTGATTGGGACGATTGCCGCTTCGGTTGCGGCGATTGCGTTTGGCACGTGATTGGCGTTTGGAATTGTCGAAACGCGTTAAGCTATCTTGTCCCACCACATTGTGAAAATCAACTTTCGATGCAAATGTAGCTTTTCGTTTTTCTTCCAAAGAATCCACCTTTTCGCCTTGTTTGTTCAACCTAATAATTTCCTTCACTCTATCTACCGATAAAACTACCAAATTGGCAGCAAGATTAGGGTCAGACGAATAGGTCATTTGACGCTTGAACACATCGGTTTTAAAATGGTAATAGGAAGCGTCCTTCGTTTCCAAAACAATCTCTTTTGAAGGAAAATCTTTTTGAGCTTCCATGTACATGCATGCCTCATAATTGACGCAACATTTGATTTTTGCGCACTGTCCGGCTAATTTCAGCGGATTGGTAGAAATTTCTTGACTGCGAGCAACCGACGTAAAAACGGAAACGAAATTGCTCATCCATGTAGCACAGCAAAGTTCGCGACCGCAAGGACCAATACCGCCAATGCGCCCCGCCTCCTGACGCGCTCCTATTTGTTTCATCTCTATGCGTACGCGAAATTCATCAGCCAGCACTTTGATAAGTTCACGAAAATCGACACGCTCGTCGGCTATGTAATAAAAAATAGCTTTATTGCCGTCGCCTTGATATTCCACGTCACCAATTTTCATGGACAAATTAAGGTCTTCGGCAATTTTTCGGGATTTTATCATTGTGTCGTGTTCTTTCGCTTTGGCTTCTTCGTATTTAACCATGTCGGCAGCGCGCACTTTACGGTAAATGCGTTTTACCTCGTAGTGCTCCATGTTGATTTTCATTTTGCGCATCTGTGCCAGCACCAAACGCCCTGTCAGTGTAACAGTTCCGATATCGTGCCCGGGAGTAGCTTCTACCGCTACCATATCGCCCTTTTCCAAATCTATTTTTGTGCTGTTAAGGTAGTAACCTTTACGCGTATTTTTAAATTGCACCTCTACCAAATCGGTTTCCAATCGCGTTTCGGGCAAATCAGCCATCCAATCCACAACCGGCAGTTTTTGGTGCGTATTGCCTTTAAATCCGCCTACACCGGGATTGCTTTCGCCTGTATTGAGAGTATAATCCATATTATTATTTTTTTGTTTTCAATAATCTGTTCAAAACCAATATCATATCAAAAAAAACGATTTTCGCGTTTGCATTTTGTTCTATTTGTGCGGCAGCCAGTTGCATTTCTTCCATGATGGGAATAATATTCGCCTCATTGATGACTTTGGAAAAATTTTGAGCAAACGCTTCCTGTTCCTTTGTGAGAAAATTGAGTTGCCAATGCCCCAAACGCAAAATAAAGTTTTCGCGCAACTGACGCTGTGCCTCCTCCAAAAAACTTTTCTGTCCTTCGCGACCAAAACTCGCCAGCGTTTCTATCAAGTCACGTATTTCTTTCACATCAACAGTCCACGCCAAGCGCATCATAATCACAAAAAGACGAAAATATTCCTGCTGCGTTTCGTGCGCTTCAAGCAAACCGCGAAGAGCCGACCAACTGCCTTGCGCACTACGCACAAAAAAATCTGCATCATCGCCGACAACGCCCCTTTCCGACAAACGTTCATACAAACAAGAATCTGCTATTGGCGGAATATTAATGCGCTGCAAACGAGATTGTATAGTGGCGATAATTTCTTCAGGCTGGTTGGATACCAGTATAAAAACCGTTTTCTCTGACGGTTCTTCTATAATTTTAAGCACCCTGTTAGCACAACTTTCGTGCATTTTTTCAGGCTGCCAAATAATCATCACCTTATATTCCGACTCGTAAGCTTTAAAACTCAATTTGCGGATAATTTCATCGCCTTCGTTGGTGTAAATTTGCCCTTGTTTGCCTTCTGCTATGCTCGTTATCCATTCGTCTTCAGTAAGATACGGATTTTCCAACACCTGTTGCCTGAATTCCGGCAAAAAGTCATTGCAAACGGTCAATTTCTTCGCCTCATTTTTCACAATAGGAAACACAAAATGAAGGTCGGGGTGAATAAGTTTGGCAAACTTCACACACGACGGACATTTTCCGCACGAATCATCGCTTTGCCTATCGGTACAGCAAATATACTGCGCATAAGCTAATGCCAACGGCAGTTTGCCAACGCCAGAAATACCGCAAAACAACTGCGCATGGGGAATTCGCCCCTTTTTTACAGTCTGTATTAAACGTTGTTTTATTTCGTCTTGCCCTATTATTTCAAAAAACAGCATATAGTCCAAAGTTTCAGCAACACAAACGGTCTGTCACTTTTTTAGATGTACAAAGGTACATATTTTTATCCAAAAATACGGCGTTTCTCTCTGCGGATTTTACACACGCACAAATTTCCTTTTTCCGTTTTTGCATAATTCGGCAAAAAAATGTAATTTTGTCAGTTTTCTGCAATATTTGCAGTCCCTTAAAACTACTTGTTATGCAATTATCTGAAACACAACGTATTAAACAGCGTTTTGGGATTATTGGCAATGCTCCGGCATTAAATCGCGCCATTGATATTGCGGTGCAAGTTTCGAGTACCGACCTTTCTGTGTTGATAACGGGCGAAAGTGGCGTCGGCAAAGAGACTTTTCCGCAAATTATTCACCAATACAGTCCCCGTAAACATAACGCTTACATTGCTGTGAATTGCGGCGCAATACCCGAAGGAACTATTGACTCGGAACTGTTCGGGCACGAAAAAGGTGCTTTTACCAGTGCCACATCCGACCGCAAAGGCTATTTTGAAGTAGCCGACGGCGGCACTATATTTTTAGACGAAGTGGGCGAACTGCCGCTTTCAACGCAAGTGCGCCTCCTTAGAGTGCTCGAAACCGGTGAATTTATGCGCGTCGGTTCATCGAAAGTTCAAAAAACCAATGTGCGTGTAGTGGGTGCTACCAATATGAATATGATGGATGCCATAAGAGAAGGACGTTTCAGGGAAGACCTTTATTACCGCCTCAATGCCGTACCTATAAATATTCCGCCACTGCGCGAACGAAAAGAAGATATTCCACTGCTGTTCCGCAAATTTGCTTCCGATTTTGCTGAAAAATATACTATGCCACCCATAAAATTGAACGAAGAAGCGGAAACACTACTCAAAAATCATTATTGGAAAGGCAATGTCCGTCAATTGAAAAACTTAACGGAACAGATTTCGGTTATTGAGCAAAATCGTAACATTACAGCCGAAACACTGAACAGATACTTATCGGCGGCGAGCACCGAAAACTTGCCGGCTGTTTTATCGCCTACACATTCCGGTTCCAAAACATTCAACAACGAACGCGAAATTCTTTACCAAGTGTTGTTCGATATGAAAAAAGATATGAACGACCTGAAAAAATTGGTACACGAAATTATCGCTAAAGAAGGTTTGAACTATCAAAACGATTTTAAAGAACATCCCGAAACTACTTTTGTATCACCGGATGTTATCAACATTACGCCAAGCACAGTAGCGAAACCTAAAAAAATCAGTCACGAAAACAATTCCATTGAAGATACGGAAGAATATGTGGAAGAATCGCTTTCGCTTATCGACGCAGAAAAGGAAATGATACGCAAAGCCCTTGAACGACACAACGGAAAACGTAAATACGCCGCTCAAGATTTGAAAATTTCGGAACGCACCCTATATCGCAAAATAAAAGAATACAATTTGGAATAATTTTGTTATGAAAAAAAATATCACACCTATCACTTTGTTTATATTCAGTTATTTATTGGCTATTTCGTGCTCCGTTTCGTATAAATTCAACGGCGCATCGATAGATTATTCAAAAGTGAAAACTGTCGCCATAGCTGATTTCCAAAATTACGCCACGTTGGTGTATCCGCCTTTGGCTGAATATTTTTCCGAACAGGTGCGCGACATTTTCAGCAAACAAACCCGATTGACGCAAGTACGCCGCGATGGCGATTTGAGTTTGGAAGGCGAAATTGTAGAATATAGCTTACAACCGCTCTCCATCGGTGCTGATGCATTAGCCGCCGAAACAAGACTTACCATTACCGTGCGCGTGCGATTTGCCAACAATGTAAATCCGTCGGAAGATTTCGAGCATTCATTTTCTGCCACCCGAAACTTCCCCAGCACATCAACTTTAAATGATGTACAAGACCAACTGATGCAAGAAATTACTGAAGAATTGGTGGATAATATTTACAATGCTACTGTCGCTAATTGGTAAATTGGTATACAGAATTATGTGGTATTTTTTATACTTTTGTGGTTTTTTCTGAAAGCAACATGTCTAAAAAGAAAACAAATATCATTGAAGAAGTTACATCGGGCGATTATAAATACGGATTCACTACCGACATTGAAACAGAGGTTATTCCTCACGGTCTTGACGAAAACGTTATTCGCCTCATTTCTTCGAAAAAAAACGAACCCGACTGGCTGCTCGAATTTCGCCTGAAAGCTTACCGCTATTGGCTAACGATGAAGATGCCAAATTGGGCGCACCTTACCATTCCCGAAATTGATTACCAACAAATTGCTTATTACGCAGCTCCTCGCAAACATGCTCCGCAAAGTCTCGACGAAGTTGACCCCGAATTAATTAACACTTTCAACAAACTTGGCATTCCCATTGAAGAGCAAAAAGCACTTTCGGGAGTTGCTGTCGATGCGATAATGGACAGTGTGAGCGTAAAAACTACATTTCGCGAAAACTTGGCTGAAAGAGGCATTATTTTTTGCTCCTTCAGTGATGCCGTAAAAGACCATCCCGATTTGGTACGCCGATACCTTGGTTCGGTGGTGCCTTATACCGACAATTTTTTTGCAGCTCTCAATAGTGCCGTTTTTTCCGACGGTTCGTTTGTTTATATTCCAAAAGGCGTGCGTTGCCCGATGGAACTTTCGACCTATTTCCGCATCAACGCCATTAATACCGGACAATTTGAGCGCACGCTTATTGTGTGCGACAATGATGCTTACGTGTCGTATTTAGAAGGTTGCACAGCTCCGATGCGCGATGAAAATCAGCTACACGCAGCTATTGTAGAAATAGTAGTAATGGACAACGCCGAAGTGAAATACAGCACTGTGCAAAACTGGTATCCGGGTGATAAAGACGGACGTGGCGGTATCTATAATTTTGTAACCAAACGCGCCATTTGTAAGGGCAATAATTCCAAAATTTCGTGGACACAAGTAGAAACCGGTTCGGCAATCACGTGGAAATACCCAAGCTGCATTCTAAAAGGCGATAATTCGGTAGGTGAATTTTATTCGGTTGCCGTAACTAACAATTATCAACAAGCCGACACTGGCACAAAAATGATTCATCTCGGCAAAAACACACGCAGTCGCATCATATCAAAAGGTATTTCAGCGGGACAAAGCCAAAATTCGTATCGCGGTTTGGTAAAAGTTGTGCCGAATGCCGACGGCGCACGCAATTTTTCGCAGTGCGACAGCTTGCTATTGAGCGACCGATGCGGTGCGCACACGTTTCCGTATATGGACATCAAAAACGACACAGCAATAATAGAACACGAAGCCACAACCAGCAAAATTAGCGAAGACCAACTTTTTTATTGCAATCAGCGCGGGATAGGCACCGAAGACGCTATCGGTTTAATAGTGAATGGCTACGCCAAAGAAGTACTGAATAAATTACCAATGGAATTTGCCGTCGAAGCGCAAAAGTTACTGCAAATTTCGTTGGAAGGTAGCGTGGGATAAAATGATAATTTTCATAACATAATTTGCGATATGATTTTTAAGACAAAAGACAAACAACTTGTTCGTATTAAAGAAAAATCTTTTAAGTTAGAAAAAGAGATTCAAAAATTATTTGAAAATAATTTATTTGAAATAATGGGTGTTGAACTTGTTAAATCAGAATTTAACATTAAAAATAAACGTATAGATTCTTTGGCTTTTGATCCTCAAGCTAAAGCATTTGTGATTGTTGAATATAAGAGAGATAGAAATAGTAGTGTTGTTGATCAAGGATTTACATATTTGAATTTAATGCTTCAAAATAAAGCTGATTTTATTGTAGAATACAACGAAAATCTTAAAAAAACTTGAAACGTGATGATGTTGACTGGTCACAAACACGTGTGGCTTTTGTGTCTCCTAGTTTTACGGAAAATCAACGAGAAGCAACTAATTTCAAAGATTTAGCAATTGAATTATGGGAAGTAAAACGGTATGAAGAGGATATAATAATTATTAATCCTCTTAAAAAAAGCTCAGTAGTAAGCATTAAACCTACAATTCAAAACAAATTGGAATATGCAGAAGTCGCAAAAGAATTAAAAACTTATACCGAAGAAGATTTTTTAAATAACAAATCAGACGATATTATAGAATTATATGAAAAATATAAATCTGGTATTCTGAATTTAGCAGATGACATTGAAATAAAACCACAAAAATTATACATCGCATTCAAAAAAGATCGTCGTAATATTGCCGATATAGAGATTCAAAACAAGTCTCTTAAAATGTTTATTAATTTGCCCAAAGGGCAACTTGATGATCCTAAAAATATTACACGAGATGTCTCCAATATAGGACATTGGGGAAATGGTGATTATGAGTTGAAAATTACAGATGATGTATTATTTGAATATATTATGAGTTTAGTAAAACAAGCAATCATATAATTCATTTAGTTTAAAACTTTATCACTTTAAACAACTTATCATTATAAATTATGTCCGCTATCGCATTTACAGTATTGGGTTATTCGCTTTCGTGGCTGGAATTAGCAGGCGTGCTGACAGGTCTCGCAGCGGTGTCATTAGCAGCGATGGGCAAAGTGATAAATTTTTACATCGGTTTGGTAAACAATGTATTGTATTTCATTATTTTTTATCAAAACCAACTCTACTCGATGATGTTGCTGCAAGTGGTCTTTTTTTCGCTATGTTGCTACGGTATATACAGTTGGAGCAAGCCAAATGAACAACAAAAAAAATTGAAAATCAGTCTGTTAAAAGTTCATTGGCGAATAGTAATTGGAATAATTATTATAGTAGCAGGCTTATTGTGGGCAAGATTAGTGGTCTATTTTTCGGAACTATTTCCCGAAAATATCGAAACGCCTGCTTGTCCGAATATTGATGCGTTGCTGACCATGGCAAGTATTGCGGGACAAGCTTTGCTGACGCGCAAAAAATTGGAAAGTTGGGCTTTGTGGATGATGATTGATGCGAGCAGTACGGTGTTTTACGCTACTTTAGGACTGTATTTCACGGCTATATTGTACAGCGTTTACTTCTGCATCGGTACACGCGCATTTTTCAGATGGCGAAAAGAATATTTATTACAAACAGAAAATAGACAACAACAAATAATATGTTAGAAATCAATAATTTACACGCTTCCATCAATGGAAAGGAAATCCTGAAAGGATTGAACTTAACCGTCCGTGCCGGTGAAGTACACGCCATTATGGGACCAAATGGTGCCGGAAAATCGACACTTTCAGCGGTACTTACGGGCAATCCGGCTTTTACCGTAACCGAAGGCACAGTAACTTTCTACGGCAAAAATTTATTAGCGTTATCGCCCGAAGAGCGTTCGCGTGAAGGCATTTTTATGAGTTTTCAATATCCGGTGGAAATTCCCGGGGTAAGTATGGTCAATTTTATGCGTGCAGCCGTGAACGAACACCGCAAACACAGAGGATTGGAACCCACTTCAGCTTCGGAATTTCTGAAATTGATGCGCGCCAAAAAAGAGTTGATAGAATTGGATAGCAAATTGACTAATCGTTCGGTAAACGAAGGCTTTTCGGGCGGCGAAAAAAAGCGTAACGAAATTTTTCAAATGGCAATGCTCGAACCGCGTCTATCCATTCTCGACGAAACCGATTCCGGTCTCGACATTGATGCGCTACGCGTTGTGGCAAACGGTGTGAATGCGCTGAAAAGCAGCGACAACGCTTCTATCATTATTACACACTATCAACGTCTGCTCGACTATATTGTCCCCGATTTTGTACATGTCCTCTACAACGGCAGTATTGTAAAAACAGGTGATAAAAATTTAGCACTCAAACTGGAAGAAGAAGGCTACGATTGGATTAAAAACGAATTTGAATAAACAAAATAAACCATATAAACCTTTCTTTTCGCTATGTGGTTTAAATAACGGATTATGAATTTTGAACAACAATATATTGATTTGTACCGACAGGCTTCAATGGCACTGAAAAACAGTTCTGCCACGCTACTGAACAATCGGCGCGATAAGGCATTTGCTCTATTTGAACAGATAGGATTTCCTACGCGACAACAGGAAGATTATCTGTATAGCCAAATTCAAAAGCAATTGGGCATCAATTACGGCGTGAACATCAACCGTATAAACAGCCCTGTGAACGACAAAGAGATATTTGCGTGCAACGTGCCGGGCATCCGCACCGATTTGTTTTTTATGCTCAACGACCAATTTCACGTACCTAAACAAACCAAATCTTTGCCCGACGGCGTGTTGATGTGTTCTTTGAGCGAGGCTTGCCAACTTTATCCCGAATTAGTAAATCGTTATTTGGGTCAAAAGACGGTTAAAAAAACCGATGGTTTCGTCGCTTTCAATGAAACTTTTTCCCAAGACGGATTTTTTCTGTACGTTCCAAAAAACAGACAGTGCGAAAACCCGATACAACTTATTAATATACTGCGTTCCAAAGTCGATTTGTTGACATTCAGCCGTAACCTTATCATTTTGGAAGAAGGTGCGCAAGCAAAACTACTTGTATGCGACCATGCTACGAGCGATGTTAATTTCTTCAGCCATCAATTGACTGAAATTTTTATCGCAGAAAATGCCAATTTTGATTATTACAGTCTCGAAAGCACCCATTTAAAAACCAACAGTCTTAAACAAATTTTTATACAACAAAATGCCAACTCAAAAGCAGTTGTCAATACAATAGGCTTAAACAACGGCTGTACGCGCAACCACATTGAAATAGATTTAGAAGGAAGCGGTGCCGAAACTTGGTTGGGAGGTATGTTGGTAAGCGATAGAACCCAACAAAACGAAAATTTCACGGTAATTCGTCACCTTGCACCACATTGCAAAAGTAACGAACTTTACAAATATATACTCGGAGGGCAAGCAGAAGGAACTTTTTCGGGACGTGTTGTCGTTCAAAAAAATGCGCAAAAAACAGAAGCCTACCAAACCAATAATAACATTTGCCTGACCAAAGAGGCGCAAATGTACACCAAACCGCAATTGGAAATTTATGCTGATGATGTCAAGTGCAGTCATGGTGCCACTACCGGTCGTTTAGACGAATCGGCACTTTTTTACATGCAGACACGCGGAATTGATAAGACAGAAGCGCGCATGATGTTACTTTCGGCTTTTACCGCCGATATTTTAAACTATGTAGCAGTAGAACCCCTGCGCGACCAGTTACGCAGCATGGTTGAACGCCGTTTACGTGGCAATTCCATAAAATGCAAAGGATGTAGCGGATGTTGAATAAAATAAATAAAAAATGACACCAATAGTTGATATAGAAAAAATTCGTACCGATTTTCCGATATTATCGGATCAAATCTTTGGCAAACCGTTGATTTATTTCGACAATGCAGCAACTACACAAAAACCCCGCTGTGTATTAGATAAAATGACGGAACTTTACACCACACAAAACGCCAATATTCACCGTGGCGTACACCATTTGAGCCAATTGGCAACCGCCGCCCACGAATCGGCGCGCCAAACCGTAGCCGATTTTATTCATGCTAACGATGCCAAAGAAATTATCTTTACGCGAGGAACTACAGAATCTATCAATCTGGTGGCTTCTTGCTTTTCGGAACTATGCCAAGCGGACGACGAAATTGTAATAACGCAAATGGAACACCATTCCAATATCGTGCCGTGGCAAATGGTTGCCGAGCGCAAAGGTTTAAAATTACGCGTTGTCCCTATTGACAAAAAAGGTGATTTGCGATTAGATGAATTGGAAAAACTGTTGAATGAACGTACAAAAATGATAGCGGTAACGCACGTATCGAATGTGTTGGGCACCGTTAACCCTATCAAAAAAATAACCGCTTTGGCGCATACACAAAATATTCCCGTGCTGGTGGACGGAGCACAATCCGTTGCACACTTGCCGGTAGATGTGCAAGATTTAGATGTCGATTTTTACGTTTTTTCAGGACATAAAATTTACGGACCAACGGGCATAGGGGTTTTATACGGCAAAACTGCATGGCTTGACAAACTGCCTCCCTACCAAGGTGGCGGCGAGATGATTGAAAATGTAACATTTGAAAAAACTACTTTCAACAAATTGCCCTACAAATTTGAAGCCGGAACGCCCGATTTTATCGGTTCAGTGGCTTTAGCAACAGCTTTAGATTACATCAGCAATATAGGTCTTGAACAAATTGCCGTTTACGAAAACGAACTGTTAGCGTATGCCACCGAACGTATGCAAGCTATTCCCAATATGAAAATTATCGGTACGGCAGCAACTAAGAGCGGCATTATTTCGTTTCAAGTGGGCAATATTCACCACTACGATTTGGGAATGTTTCTCGACAAAACCGGCGTCGCTATCCGCACGGGACATCATTGCGCCCAACCGTTAATCGAATCGCTGGGCATGACCGGCACGGCGCGCATTTCGTTTGCTTTGTATAATACTAAAGCTGAAATTGACCAATTCATCGAACATTTGGAACATTGCATCAGCATATTAAATTAACATACTTCTATGAAAGATACATCAAAATATGTAAATGTTGAGAACCTTTTAGGTCCGAAATTAACAGAAAAACTACCGCGTTTTGTCATCAATTATATCAAAAAAATTGCGCATGAAGCGGAATTGAACGAGGCAATAGATTTGTCGCAAGGTGCACAAGGAGCTGATTTTTTTAAGCCGGCACTCGACTATTTAGACATTACATACAATGTACGAGGCAAAGAAAATCTTCCCAAACAAGGCAAATTCATTTTTGTTTGCAACCATCCGTTGGGAGGTCCGGAAGCATTAATTGTCGGAGAGGCAATTCGGTGCTCTTTCGGTAACGATATTCGCTTTATAGCCAATAGTTTGCTAAATGAAATGAAACCGCTGGCATCGGTGTTTTTTCCTGTCAATTTATTGGGAGGCGGTCCAAAACGCGATTCGAGTGAAAAAAT
>DUQS01000077.1 GCA_012837685.1 Bacteroidales bacterium | reverse complement strand
GCGAAAAAGATAAACGTTGGCACTTGCGTATCAGGCATTTGCGTTACATATTTTATTTTTATGTACTTACCTTTATAGGCAGGTGGCGGATAGTTTTCGATGAGTGGCAAGAAAAACTCATTCAGTTTGGCTGTAGATATTTTGCGCTTTTTATTTTCGTATACCTGTGTGGCAGTTTCTATCACTTTGAATATACGTTGTTTGGTGAGTACCGACGTGAAAATAATAGGAAAATCGGTGAACGGAGCCAGACGTTCGCGTATGGTATTTTCGTATGCTTTAATGGCTTTAGCCGATTTTTCTTCCACTAAATCCCATTTGTTTACGCAGACTATTAAGCCTTTACGATTTTTCTGTATGAGTGAAAAAATGTTCAAATCTTGTCCTTCTATGCCACGCGTGGCGTCTATCATCAGAATGCATACGTCAGAATTTTCGATGGCACGTATGGCGCGTATTACCGAGTAATATTCAACATCTTCGTTTACTTTAGCTTTTTTGCGTATTCCGGCGGTGTCCACCAAATAAAAGTCGAATCCGAATTTGTTGTAACGGGCATAAATAGAGTCACGTGTGGTGCCGGCAATGTCCGTAACAATATGTCTGTTTTCGCCGATAAAAGCGTTGATGAGCGACGATTTCCCGACATTGGGACGACCTACCACTGCAAAGCGTGGCAACTCTTCTATCTCTTCTTTGTTATCAATATTGAAATGTTTTACCAATTCGTCGAGTACTTCGCCCGAACCTAACCCGTTTATAGCAGAAAGAATCAGTGGGTCTCCAAGCCCGAGTTTGTAAAATTCAGCAGCTTGATATTGCAAATCAAAAGTATCTACTTTATTGACCACCAAAAGCACTTTTTTATTACTGCGACGCAATATTTGTGCAACCATTAGGTCTAAATCAGTGATACCGTTCAACACATCGACCAAAAATAGAATAACGTCTGCCTCTTCGATAGCGATAACTACTTGGTGATTGATTTCTTCTTCAAATACATCTTCCGAATTGACTACCCAGCCACCAGTGTCAACCACTGAAAAATCGTGACCGCACCATTCGCTCAAACCGTATTGACGGTCGCGTGTAGTGCCGGCTTCTTCGTTTACAATAGCTTGGCGTGTTCGCGTCAGGCGGTTGAATAGAGTTGATTTACCCACGTTGGGGCGACCTACAATGGCTACTAAATTTCCCATTTTATTATTGTTTTTTTTTTATGTTTATACAGGGGCGCCTACTACTTTCGCAAGCAATTCCGTAACTCGCCGTAGCAAGCGGAAAGGCACCGTTTCACATTACTTATTCATTTTTATGCTCTATCTGATAACCGAAATTGCGGAGTTTTTTCTCGCGGTTGCGCCAATCTTTTTCCACTTTGACAAACAACTGTAAAAATACTTTTTTGTCGAAAAATGTTTCGATATCCTTGCGTGCTTCGGTTCCGACTGTACGCAGAGCTTTTCCGCCTTTGCCTATCAGAATGCCTTTTTGCGATTCCCTTTCGCAATAAATTACGGCGCTAATGCGGATAATTTTTTCCTCTTCTTTAAATTCTTCCACAACTACTTCCACCGAATAGGGAATTTCTTTACTATAGTTTAAAAGTATCTTTTCGCGGATGATTTCGTTCACAAAAAATCGTTCAGGTTTGTCGGTAAGAGCGTCTTTGTCGAAAAATGGCGGCGATTCGGGTAGTAATTCTTTAATTCGGGCAAAAAGTTGCTCGACACCAAATTTTTCCAATGCCGACAACGGAAATATTTCGGCTTTTGGCAGTTCAGAGCGCCAAAATTCGACTAATTCTTCCAAACGTTTCTGGTCAATCAGGTCAATTTTGTTTATTACCAAAATAATTTTGGTAGTGTCTTGCATTTTTTGCACTTTTTCCAGAAAAAAAGCGTTCTTTTCAGTCGAATCTAACACATCGGTTACATATAACAGCACATCGGCATCGGTAAGAGCGGAATTGGAAAATCCCATCATCGACTCTTGCAGTTTGTAGTTGGGTTTGATGACACCCGGCGTGTCGGAATAAACAATCTGATAATCAGTGTCATTCACAATTCCTATAATGCGGTGGCGTGTTGTTTGCGCTTTCGAGGTAATGATGGAAATCCGTTCGCCCACCAAAGCGTTCATCAACGTAGATTTGCCCACGTTTGGATTGCCTACTATATTTACAAAACCTGCTTTATGCGCCATAACCGATAGTTTAGTAGTATGGAATAAAAAGATATTGCAAAGATACTTAAAATAGCGATTAGTTTTTAATAAAAAAATGAGAAGATTGCTGTTTTTGCTTTGTAGTGGACGCTTTTTTGTGTTTTGTATTGCTTTGAAAATGTTCAAATGCATCGAAAAATAAAAAATCCGCCGATTTATGTGCAAAGTTTAACGAAATTGATTACCTTTGCACTCCCAAAGCGATTCGGGATGTAGCTCAGTCCGGTTAGAGTACGCGTCTGGGGGGCGTGTGGTCGCTGGTTCGAATCCAGTCATCCCGACAAAAGCGGTAATTGAATAGTTCAGTTGCCGCTTTTTTCGTTCCAAAGTTGTAGTTTCGTAACAAATCATTACCTTTGCATATTAAATCCGTAAAAAACAACTTATGGAACAGTATAAAATTAAATGTATTGGCGTGCTGACTTCGGGTGGAGATGCTCCGGGGATGAATGCTGCCATACGCGCCGTTACACGTACGGCTATTTTTAATAATATCCGCGTCAAAGCAATTTACCGTGGTTTTAAAGGTCTTGTTTCTGACGAAATAAAGGAATTTCAAACACAGGATGTAAGTAATATCATACACCACGGCGGCACTATTCTGAAAACGGCACGTTGTCAAGAGTTTAGAACGCCCGAAGGCAGAAAGTTGGCTTTTGAAACAATGCAACGTCACGAAATAGATGCTTTGGTGGTAATTGGCGGCGATGGTACGCTCACGGGGGCACGTTTGTTTGCTCAAGAATTTAATATTCCTATTGTAGGTATTCCGGCTACTATCGATAACGATTTGTGGGGAACGGATTGTACCATTGGCTACGATACGGCGCTGAACACCATAATGGAATGTGTGGACAAAATCCGCGATACAGCTACATCGCACGAACGCCTGTTTTTTGTGGAAGTAATGGGGCGCGATGCAGGTTTTCTCACATTGAACAGTGCCATAGCAGCCGGTGCCGAAGCTGCAGTTATCCCCGAACGCGAAACGTCGGTGGAAGAACTTGAAAATTTAATTCGCAACGGCATTCGCAAATCTAAAAACAGCAGCATAGTCTTAGTAGCCGAAAGTGGCGGCGGAGCACAGGGACTTGCCGACAGAATACATCAGAAATTTCCCAACTACGATGTGCGCGTTTCTATTCTTGGTCATTTGCAGCGCGGTGGTTCGCCCACGGCATTCGACCGCATTTTGGCAAGTGGCATGGGCGTGGCGGCAATAGACGCTTTGCTCAATGAACAACGCAGCGTAATGATAGGCATTGTGGATAACGAAATTGTAGATATTCCTATTGCTAAAGCCATAAAAGAAGACAAACAGGTACGCCCTGAAAAAATTGGCGTATTGCAAATTTTATCGATATAATGGATTTACAAAAATTGACACGTCCGAATGTATGGCAACTGAAGCCGTACTTTTGCGCCCGCAACGAATTTCAAGGCGAGGCTTCTGTTTATCTTGATGCGAATGAAAGTCCTTACGGAGCACCCTACAATCGTTATCCCGATCCGCTTCAATTGCAAGTAAAAAAACGTATCGGCGAAGTGAAAAATGTATCGCCCGATTCTATTTTTCTGGGCAATGGCAGCGATGAGCCGATAGATTTACTTTATCGTGCTTTTTGTGAGCCGAAGGAGGATAATGTAGTGGCAATAGAGCCTACTTACGGTATGTACCGTGTTTGTGCCGACATCAACAATGTGGAATATCGCACCGTTGCTTTGGATGAAAACTTTCAATTGTCAGCTGCAAAATTGTTGTCGGCGTGCGATGCTCACACGAAATTGGTGTGGCTCTGTTCGCCAAACAATCCTTCCGGTAACAGATTGGACGAAAAAGAAATTCTGGACGTGATAAAAGGATTTGACGGCTTGGTAATTCTCGACGAAGCGTACATTGATTTTTCGTCAGAAGTCCATTTTTTGCCGTTGTTGCACAATTATCCAAATTTGGTGATACTGCAAACTTTTTCCAAAGCATGGGCTAGCGCAGCCATTCGTTTGGGAATGGCGTTTGCTTCGCCCGAAATTGTTGGCATATTAACCAAAATAAAATATCCGTACAACATTAACATATTGACACAACAACATGTTTTGTCCGTTTTGGAAAATCACGAACAGGTGCGTCAGCGCGTAGCGGACATTCTTGTACAGCGTGACTGGCTGCACAAAAATCTCTTAAAACTGTCGTTTGTAGAAAAAATTTACCCATCGGATGCCAATTTTTTATTGGTAAAGGTAACCGATGCGAACACAATTTATCGAACATTGATAGAAAAAGGAATTGTCGTGCGCAATCGGTCGTCGGTTGCATTGTGCAACAACTGTCTGAGAATCACTGTTGGAACTCCCGAAGAAAATGCCATTTTGTACCAAAAGTTGGCAACTTGCTTCGAATTTTTAAAAAAGTGAGAATTATTTGCTATTCTGCAAAAAAAGTCTTATCTTTGTAAATGATATCGCGGAGTAGAGCAGAGGTAGCTCGTCGGGCTCATAACCCGGAGGTCGTAGGTTCGAATCCTTCCTCCGCAACTACTTAAAAGACGGGACATTTGCTCCGTCTTTTTTTATTATCTTTGCAAATAAAAATTATTCGCCATGAAGTTAGCGATTATCAATGGTCCCAACCTCAATTTATTGGGCAAGCGTGAACCGAATATCTATGGAAATCAGGATTTTGAAAGTTATTTTAAAACTCTGCAACAGAAATATCCACAGGTAGAAATGGTCTATTACCAATCGAACGTTGAGGGCGAAATCATTAATAAAATCCACGAAATCGGCTTTTCGTTCGATGGCATCATCATCAACGCCGGCGCCTATACGCACACATCGGTAGCTATTGCCGATGCGCTCAAGAGCGTTACTGCAAAAAGCATAGAAGTACACATTTCCAACGTTTTTAAGCGCGAAGAGGTGCGTCATACATCGTTGTTGTCGCCTGTGGTTGAAGGCACTATTGGCGGCTTAGGATTGCATTCTTACGAGTTAGCTGTCAATTATTTTTTACTCACACTTTAAACCTTATCCGCTTTTTGGCATCTAAAAGTCGCGATACTTTTTGTAACGCAGATTTTTTATTGTTTTTTTCTTAATGGTTTTAAACCATAATTTTATGCGAAAATTATTTTTATTGACTGTCTTTCTCTTAATTTCGATAGTTTTTCAAGCGGCGATTATTAAAGGAAAAGTGATTGATGCCAATACCGGCGAAGCAATAGATTTTGCAAATGTAGTACTTAAAAAAACGGCTACAACAACTATTGTAAGTGGTATAACAACAGCTGAAGACGGAACCTTCCGAATAGAAAATGTACCTTTGGGAGCTTACGATTTAGAAATTTCGTTTGTGGGCTACGAATTGTATGCACAGCAAGTAATTATTCAATCGCTTGACGAGGAAAAACGCATTGGCATAGTAAAATTAAAGTCAAATACGAAAGCACTTCAAGAGGTAGAAGTGATGGGACAGGCTTCGCAAATGCGTTTTGATATTGACAAAAAAGTGTTTAATGTTGATGCTAATGTGGCAGCAGCCGGCGCGTCGGCGACCGATGTACTCGAAAACATCCCTTCGGTGGAAGTGGACAACGACGGCAATATTTCGTTGCGCAACAATTCGAGCGTGGAAATATGGATTAACGGTAAACCGGCGGGACTGACGGAAGATAATCGTGCGCAAATTTTGGAACAGATGCCTGCCGGAAGCATACAGGCAGTAGAAATAATCACCAATCCTTCGGCGAAATACAGTCCTGAAGGCACTGCGGGCATCATCAATTTGGTGATGAAAAAAGAGCGTAAATCCGGTTATTTCGGCAGTGTAACAGCAGGAGCGGGCTATCAACTGAAAGGAAAATTCAGTAGTAACGCCAGTGCTAACTTCAATTATAACAGTTCAAAAATCGATGCTTACGTTAATCTCGGTTTTAGGCAACGGGGTATGAAGGGTGGCGGAAAAACAGACCGTTATTC
>DUQS01000076.1 GCA_012837685.1 Bacteroidales bacterium | reverse complement strand
TTCTCTCACTTCACAAGGCATCCAAGTGTGCGGCGGGAAGGGAGTGATAGAGATACAAGCCCCAAAACCACCTAAAGGGGGAGCTGTAGAGTTCACAGCACATATATATAATGTATCGGGAATGTTGGTGCGCACACTTCCTCTTCAAGGAACAGAAGGGCAGGTTGCCGTTCCTGCAGGAATTTATATTGTCCGCATCGGTAACGCTATCGAAAAGGTTGTGGTGCGATAAAAAGTTTTTGTAAAAATTAGTTTTTCAGTAAAGAGCTGTCTTATTTTGAGACGGCTCTTTCATTATTTATTTACCCCTAAATGAAATTTACAAATTTACAGATTGCGACCAACCGCTCTATGCGGTTTGTCGCGTTAATCGCTTACCAACGGGACGAACGGCGTGAAATGATTTACAAATTGATAAATTGACGGATTTATTTACCCCCAACCCCCTGAAGGGGCTAAACACTACGGTTTTTTAGCGCAAGTAAACTTGCGCCAGATAAAGGTCTATTTTTAAAACAAAACAAATACACGGTATCGTTATTTTTATTATTTTTGCGAATAATTAAACTAGTTTTTTGCAAATCATCAACTTTTAAAATTCAAAATACAATGAAAAAGTATGCTTTTCTTTTCGCTTCGTTGTTTACGACACTGAACGTTTTTTCTCAAACAAATGTCGTACCTTTCCTTCCAAACGACCCTATCGGAGACGGCATTGTCTATTATTTGCCCAAAACGGTGGTAAATGTAGAAGCGGAAGCGGAACAGACTATTCAAAAAACAGGTCCGTTTGTCAACTACGCACGGCTGTATCTTGGCGTAAAGGATTTTATTACGGAAAACAAAACGAGTTGGAATCTAAAATCGGTAAAACTGCGCACCATAGCGCGTCCCGACCATGACAGAGCTTTTAAAATAATCGTTGCGCCAAACACGGTAGCACCATTCGTTACGCTTGATAAACAAGGCATTATTTGCGCAGTAAACACTTCAATAGAAAAGAACCAACGCATCAACCGCAAACCGAACATTGCGTCGGAAGAGATAGATACTGTTTTTTGTATGAATTTGCTCGGTCAAGAAGCGTTAATGGCTAATTCCATTCCAAAAATGGCAGAGTTGGCTGCCAAACAAATCTACCGCATACGCGAAAATAGAGCCAACCTGCTTTCCGGTGAAAATGAACTGCTACCGGACGGAACGGCATTAAAAGAGATGATTGCAAAATTGGAAAGCGACGAACGAGAGCTAACTGCCTTATTTATAGGAAAAATTGCTACGCGTACCACAAAACGCAATTTTGAATACGAACCGCAAAAAACGGAACGCGCTACTGTTCTTTTCCGAATTTCGCGCCGCGAAGGTATTGTAACCTCCGACAATTTGACAGGCGCACCGATATATGTCAATTGCGAAGTTTTTAGGCAAGAAGTAGCCGAAAACAACGACAAACGCACTTCTGAAAACGGAATTTTTTATACCGTTCCGGGCAAAGCGCATATCGTTATTACCGATAATAACACTGTTTTTGCAGAAAAGGATGTAGTTGCCCCACAATTGGGCGGCATAGCTGCATTGCCTGCTGCACTATTCAACAAATCCGATGTAAAAGTGGAATTTAATCCCGCAACGGGACAAATTGTTTCCATCAAAAAATAAAACATCGGAAAATAATCCGTTTTTTAACGGAACTATTTATGCAACAATTTATTGAAATAAAAAATGCGTGTGTCAATAATTTGAAACACGTAGATGTTCAAATTCCGCGCAACCAATTGGTGGTCATAACGGGACTTTCCGGTTCGGGCAAATCGTCGTTGGCGTTCGACACGCTCTACGCCGAAGGACAACGTCGCTACGTAGAAAGTCTGTCGGCTTACGTGCGCCAATTTCTCGGGCGAATGAACAAGCCCGAAGTGGACTACATCAAAGGTTTGCCGCCGGCTATCGCCATAGAGCAAAAAGTTATCAGCGGAAACCCGCGCTCTACCGTAGGCACTTCTACCGAAATATACGACTACATCAAACTGCTATACGCACGCATCGGACAGACGTTTTCGCCCGTTTCGGGAACAATGGTTCAAAAACACAGCGTGAGCGATGTTGCCGATTTTATACTCAAACAACCCAACGGCACAATCGCCATTTTAGAAACCGCACTTGATTGGAACAGCGACCAATCTTTTCAAAAATATCTGGAATTACTTAATCAACAAGGTTTTAGCAGATTGGAGATTGGCGGCGAATTTTTCCGCATTGCCGAAGTGGCAGCCGACGAAAAGTTGCACAAAAATCCCCAAAAAATGCGTTTGGTCATCGACCGCGTAATTATTGACAGCAACACTTTGAAAGAATTGCGCAACCGACTTGCCGATTCCATAGAAACGGCTTTTTTTGAAGGCAAAAACACCTGCGAAGTAGTGGTGGAACACAACGGAAAAACAAAACGTTACCTTTTTTCAAAAGCATTCGAAGCCGACGGCATTTTGTTTGAAGAACCAAACGAGCAAATGTTTAGTTTCAACAATCCAGCAGGCGCATGCCCCGTTTGCGAAGGTTTCGGCAAAATTATAGGCATTGACCCCGATTTGGTTATTCCCAACAAGAACCTTTCCATCTACGAAGAAGCAGTGATGTGCTGGCGTGGCGAAAAAATGAACGAATGGAATAAAGCATTGATTTACAACGCCGCCAAATTCGATTTTCCCATACACAAACCCTACAACCAACTCA
>DUQS01000008.1 GCA_012837685.1 Bacteroidales bacterium | reverse complement strand
TGCGGAATAAGAAAATAAGTATTACCTTTGCCAACCGCAAAACGGCAATGGTGCCATAGCTCAGTTGGTAGAGCAAAGGACTGAAAATCCTTGTGTCCCCGGTTCGATTCCTGGTGGCACCACACAAGAAAGTTGACAAATTTACTGTCAGCTTTCTTTTTTTTCCCCAATCGGTAAAAAAACATCACCGATATGCATCAAATAAAAAAAAATGGTTACCTTTGCTTCGTAAAAACGAAAAATGTATCGTTTTTTTAGACTTTGGTACGGAATTTGACGGTATTTTTAACATAAATTCCAAGCGTATGAATAAAACTATACTCACTTCATTTTTTATACTCTTATTCGCTTTACCCACGGTTGCATTTGCACAAACGAATGTTACCGATGATGTGGTAGCAGCTTTTAATAGCGGCTACAGCGACGGCATTGCCAACCACTTGAATAACAATGTGGAACTCACCATTGACCAAGTGGACAATGTGTTCAACAAGCAACAGACGAGAACTATTCTCAGCTCTTTTTTCAAAAAAAATCAGCCGTTGAAGTTCACTGTGATGCACAAAGGCGACAAAGACAGGTCGCAATTTATGATAGGTAACCTCGAAACTACTACCGGACGTTTCCGCGTATCGGTGCTGATAAAAAACGACTTAATACAACAACTACGAATAGAAAACGCTGATGACTGACCATCTTGACGCCCTTATTAAACTTTGGTTTGCCGAAGATATCGGCGATGGCGACCACACTACTCTTTCGTGTATTCCTACCGATGCTATCGGAAAATCGCAACTCATTATTAAAGAAGAAGGTATTTTGGCGGGCGTAGAAGTAGCCAAACGGGTTTTCCACCTATTCGATTCCGACTTAAAAATGACGCAATTTTTGCACGATGGCGACCGCGTAAAAGTGGGCGACATCGCATTCGTTGTGGAAGGGCGCATACAATCGCTGCTACAAACGGAACGACTGATACTCAACATTATGCAACGAATGAGCGGCATAGCCACACGCACTGCCGAATACATAAAATTGCTCGAAGGAACGCACACACGCGTACTCGACACGCGCAAAACCACGCCCGGATTACGACTGCTTGAAAAAGAGGCGGTAAAAATAGGCGGAGGCTGCAACCATCGTATCGGCTTATACGATATGATTTTACTTAAAGATAATCATGTGGATTTTGCCGGAGGCATTGACAAAGCAATTACTCGTGCCAAAGAGTACTGTGAAACTAAAGGAAAAAACCTCAAAATAGAGATAGAAGTCCGCAATTTTGACGAAATACACCAAGTAATGGCAGTTGGTGGCGTTGACCGCATTATGCTCGACAACTTTACGCCTGCCGATACCAAAAAGGCTGTGGAACTAATTGGCGGCAAATACGAAACAGAATCATCAGGCGGAATTACCTTTGACACACTGCGCCAATATGCCGAATGTGGCGTGGACTATATTTCGGTAGGTGCACTCACCCATTCCGTTAAAAGCTTGGATATGAGTTTTAAAGCAGTAAAAAACTGTGGAAAAGTGTAAAAGTATGAAAGTGTAAAGGTATAAAAGTGTGAAAATAAGAAAGTAGAAAAGAGAGTTTTGGCTTAATTCCTTATGCTTCAATTAATAACAAAAGGCTTTACTTGTAGAAGTGAAGCCTTTTTTGCTTTAGCTTATTCGACAACTAATTTGACACTATTTTGTCTCAAAATTATAATACAATTGTGTCAAAAGTAGGCACAATGTAAAACTTTTTTTCACATTTGCGATTTTAGAAGTAACTTTGCAAAATGAACCTTTTCTTTGGTTTAAGAAATAGAACTTATGAAACGTTTTCTCTATTTTTTTACACTGGCAACATTTTTCTGCGGTTGTGGCACGCCACCAGCCACCAACAGCGGTGATACTGCCCTGCCCGACTCTACAATGACTGTAACCCACGCAAAAGGTTTCAGAGTGGACTATTTTGATGGTTATAAGCGCGTTATATTAAACAATTCGTGGCACGAAGGCGAAACATTGGCTACCTATTATTTAGTAAAAAACAGCACCACACAAACGCCCGATGCTACTCTGACTATACAAATTCCGCTTCGGAGCATTGCTGTAACGTCGTGTACGCACTTTGAGTTTTTGCGACTAATTGACGCTTTAAACACCATAACGGGCGTATGCAACCCAGAACTTATTTATAACGA
>DUQS01000075.1 GCA_012837685.1 Bacteroidales bacterium | reverse complement strand
GGAAGTTTCGTTTGACGCTCCGAAGCGAAGTAGAAAATACTTTTTATCAACAGATTTTGCGTTATTTTGGTGTTGATGCCGGCGGTAGCTTCCCAAGTCGGTTTGTTCCATGCAATTTTTTCGCCTTCCATCACGTTCCAACCGTTGTATAAACCTTTTACGAAGAATAGATAACGCTCTTGCAAATTGTAACTTATGCCTACAGAGGCGTTCAGCAAGGTCGATTTTAGGAAATCAGCCGTAAACAAGTTGCTGTACACTTTTTCGGATGCGCTTAAGGGCCACAAGTGAGGTGTTGTAATGCAGTCGTAGGGTTTGTTGTAGAAAAATTGTTGGTTGGCAATCATTTTGTAGCTGACTGCACCGTCAATCATCAGCCCCACAACGGGTTTTACTTTAAATCCGGCATAGAAATCGAATGGCGTATAGGTGTTTTCCTTGAGTTGGTCGGTTGGGCAGAAATAGCGATTTTGGTAAAAAGTGCTTGCCATACTGTTGATGCCATAATCGCCGCCAACACCGCCATATACATTAAAAATGGTACGGAACGAGTAAGCGATTTCGATGTCGGGCGAAATGGTAAACAATTGCCCTTTGTTGATGGAAAAACGCATTTTTGCACCAACTCTCAATTTTAGACTATTCCACTGCATTTCATATTTCGGTGCCAAAGCAATAACGGATTGCGGTTTCCAATTTGCTGCTGTGTCGGTGATGAATGGGAATTTAGCTGTGTTATAGAAGAAAGTGTTTGTGTTTACATCCACCGAAAGAGGAAAACCACCAAGTTCTTTGCTAAATCCGCCGTTAATGGCAACTTGATGCTCTTGTGCAAAACGAGAGGCGAATAAATTGTAAACGACATTAGCATCGTAATTCCAGCCTTTGCGCGCTTGTGTCGAACGGAAGCCGAAAGCAGCTTCGGCTTCAATCAACATTTGGTCGAATGGTAGCAAGGAATCGCCGCGTATTTTTTGTTGATTTACATCGTAGAAAAACAAATCGGTATTATTGACCGAATCCGTGCCGTAATAGGAATAGTAACTGTTTTTGAAGTTAATGGACGCATAAAGTTGGTCTTTTCGGAAGTTTTTCGAAAAATCGAAACCGATGTCGGTGTTGATAAGTTTCTGTAAGTTCGATTTAATGCCGTAGTGATTGACGTGAGCATCTAAATAGTAGGTGTTGTCGTCCCATATCGGGTACCAAAAATCTACTATCCATGTTAGCGGAAAACCGATTGCGCCACGGAAATATCCTTTTTTGTAGCGTGCGCGTTCCATCATTGTTAAACTGTTGGGTGCCAAAGGATTGAAAGGTGATACAGTCTCTAATTGTTTGGTAGAGTCGCTGTAAGTAACATCCGATTTTTTTACTTCCGGTTCGGTGAACGAAAGAGAAAAGTCGGCGCGTTCAACTTTTTCGATAGTTGGTACAAAATCCTTTTCCACTTGCACGTGCTTTACAATAACAGCGGTGTCAGTTGTAGCCGTGTTTTTATTATCTTGACCGTTGGCTGCAAAGCAGATAGGAATAAGCAGGATGGGCAAAAATATCTTTTTCATAATTTTCGTTTAGTTTAGCGATTAGTAAACTTTTTCTTTTTCTCTTGCCGCAATGGCTTCGAGGCGTTGTTCTATCATTTGAGCAACATCGTTTTTAGCTTTATAATTTTCTTGTAGGCTCAACAAATATTGTTTAGCTTGGAAGTCGTCGTCTTGTTCAATGTAGGTGTCGGCAAGAAGAACGAAACTGCGTGCCAGCCAGTATTGATGAGGCGTATTGCTCTGTATGAGTTCGAATATCTCCGTTTGTGCCGAAGTGTAATTACCCGATAGGTGAAGATAATTGGCGTATAAGAATTTCGCTTCGGCTCCCATTTCGTGATGTGTGTCGCTGCTCAGTTTCTTCAAGTCGTCAATTGCCGATGCTGTTTCGTTTTTGGCAATGTAAGCTTTAGCGCGACAGTAGCGTGCTTCGCGTACGACAGTAGCACTTGAAGTATTGTCGTCCATTATTTTGTCGGCGGTGGTTATTACTTTGTCGTTGTCATTTTGTAAATAGTAGCACCGCATCATGCCAAAGAGTGCATCGCGTTTTATGTGTTTATTGTCTGCTTTCTCGTAGAGTTGCGTGAAATAGTTCAAAGCATCGGCGGTTTGTTTGTCGGCATAAGCCAATTCGGCAGCTCTCGAAAGTGCTTCGGTAAGGTAAGGATTGCCGTCCAATTGTGTCAATTTTTCAAATTCGTCCAGCGCTTGCGTTTTTTGGTCGGTTTGGTAATAGCTTTCCGCCAAATAGTAGATAGCCGATATACAGTTGAGAGTCTGTGCTTTGCAATATTTGTTCAAATAATTTTGAAATGCTTTGGCTGATTCTTTGTAGTTGGCTTTGATAAATAGGCGTTCGGCGGCAACAAAGCTGAGCGAATCTTCTTGTGTTTCCGGCAATACAGCCACAGCAAATTTTGAGATGCGTTTGACGTAAGCAATGTAGCCCTCTATATCGTTTTTGTCCACGTAGAGTGTTTGCAAACTTTCGATTGCGGTTCGGGCTTCTTCGCTGTTGGGATAGAGTTCCACCACTTGTTCGTAGGCGGTTATGGCTTTATCGGTGTTAGCTAAATTGGCATAGAGCATACCTGTTTCCAACGCAGCTTTTCGTGCAACAGTGGTTTTGCCGTAGTTAGCCAAAACTTTTTCGTAAGTAGCGATAGCGAGTTCGTACTTTTCTTGTAGCACGTAAGCGCGACCTATTTCATAAAGAGCGTCATCGGCGTAGTCCGATTCGGGATGATTAGCTATCAACTGTTCCAATGCTTTTATTTTTTCGGTGTATTTCTTTTGCAATCCCAAAATGAAAGCTCCTTGGAAAGCTGCATAATCGGCTGCTGCAGGTTCTGTGGTCGGAACTTTGGCGTAGTATTGGCGTGCGGCTTCCAATTCGCGTTCCTGGAAATAGCAGTCGGCTGTTCGGTTGAGAATGTCGGCATAAAGCGGGCTTGCGGCAACGCTTTTGTCTTCCAAGCATTTCAAAAACCATTCCAGAGCCGCCTTGTACTCTTTTTGTCCAAAAAAGCTGTAAGCTATTGTGTAGTAAGATTTTAAAATATCGTCTGATGTTTTTTTCTGCTTCGCATCGATGAATTTTAGGAGGTCTTTGCGGCATTCTTCATATTTTCCAAGGCGGTAGTAGGTATCGCCGCGCCACAGCAGTGCTTGGGCAGAAAAGGATTTGGCATCGTATTCTTTTACTGCCAATGAAAAATAGTCTAAAGCTGCCGTATATTGCCCTTTGGTGTGTTCAGCCAAACCTAATTGGAACAAAGCGTTCTCTTTGGCGGCTTTTATTTTGGGGTTAGTCGTTTCTATTTTTTTGATGGAGGCGTAGGCTGCCGCATAGTTTTTCTCGGCGATATAAGCGTTAGCCATGTGAGTGTAAATTTCATTCAAATAGCGTGATTTCGGGTAGTTGGCGATGAAATTTTCAAACAAAGAAATAGTTTCACCAAATAGTGCGCCCGATTGATAAGCCGCCAAAGCATAATTGAAGGCTGCCACTTCCTGCACGTTTTTATCAAACTCGCCTAAAGCAGCAGATTGAAATGCCATTTTTGCGTTTTTTACATCGTTTATTTTGATATAGCTGTTTCCAATGTGCAGGTAAGCGTTTTGCGACAAGCTATCGTTTTCGGTGGTTACTTTCGAAAGGTAGTTGATGGCGTTCAAGTAGTTAGCGGTTTCGTAGTACGATACGCCTAACATATACATGGTCGAACGTGACACTTTTTTAAGGTTGCGCTCGTATTTTTTCAGGTTGTCCACCGCTTCGGGGTAATTGCCTTTGCGGTACGATGTTTCGCCTAAAATTCTGTATGCTTCCGAATTGTGGCGGCTGGTAGGAAATTTTTTAATCAATTCCTTACCGTATTCAACGGCTTTGTCGTGGTCGCCTTGTTGGTCGTATATTTGCAGAACGTAGTAAGAAGCAGGTTCTACATATTTGCCTTTTTGGCTCATAGCGTTAAATTCCATCAATGCTTCATCGAAATTTTTCAGGCAAAAATCGCAGTAAGCATAGTAGTAACGGGCATCTTCTTCGTATTTTCCCGTTTTAGCCGATAGCGGGGCAAAAATAGTGCGCGCTTCATTGTAGTTTTTGAGCGACAAATGAGAAAAACCGTTGGTAAACGCAAATTCCATACTCTCTTTGTCGTCGAGTTGTGATTTTTTTACTTGACTATACCACTTTATGGCATCTTCGTAGTTGGCGGCATCGTAGTAGCTACAGCCTATCATAAAAGCCACGCGGTTACGCATAGGCGAGTAGGGGTAGACTTTTAGAAAATCTTGAAGCAGCGCAATTCTTTTCGCATCTTTTAGAGCGTAGCGACAACTTACAATGTAGTAGTCGGCTTTCTCACGGAGAGCGTCATTTTTGTCGGCGCTTTCGTCCAAATAGCGTTGAAAAAATTGAATGGCGACACTAAATTTTCTTTCGTCGAAACAGGTTTTACCTTTTTGGAAAAGTAGGTTGTCGTTCGAGGCAACATAAGTTTCCTGCGCGTAGGCACCGCTAAGGCACAACGCGATTACTATTAATGCAAATATTCTTTTCATAGATTCTGATATTTATGCAAATGTATCAAAAAATTATTTTGGTTGTTGTAAAAATATTTCAACAGCTTTTCGTATCGATAAAAGCCCTATTTCTGAGGGTTTCACTTCGTTGAGCGGTACAAATTTGAGTTCGCACACGTCGTCCGAACAGATTAATTTGTTCATTTTTTCTACTTGTATTTTAAAAAACAGGTCTAATGTATGTACGGTAAATCCTGAATATAGGTATTCGTTGGGCAGCGAAAATAAGTAATTTACCGCTGTTGGTTGTATGTTTAATTCTTCCATCAGTTCGCGACAAACGGCTTGCTCGGCAGTCTCGCCCAAATCGACAAAACCACCCGGCAAATCCCATGTGCCTTTTGCCGGCTCAAAAGCGCGACGACACAGTAGCAATTCGTTGCGTTCGTTGAAAACAAAGCCTGCTACGGCTGCTGCGGCGTTGATGAAATATTCAAATCCGCATTGTGAGCATTTTTTTGATTTAGCACTTTTAACTGCAAATTGTTCCGAGCCGCAATGGGGGCAAAAACCGAAGAAATTTAATGGATGCGTTTTCATTGTCAATAGTTTGAGAATGTATAGTTTATAGATTTATCAACAGTTAATTTTATAAAATTGACCGTACCATTATCGCCTTGAAATTTGTCGAAAGGAGATGAAATGATAATTTGCGAATGCGTTTGGTTAATTTTTTGCGATGTTTCGAAACGTTTGTCAGCGGAGTTGCTTGGCAGAATAAAAGTGTTGAAGAGATTGAACGAATCGCAAGCGACGCATACTGACATCAGGAGAAAACAAATAGAGAAAAGACGCAATATTCTCATATTAAATGAAAAAAGTTCAATCCGTCTGCAAATATACTTATTTTTATTTGTTTGACATCATTTTTTACACGGAACTTACGCTGTTGTTGGTAAAATAACGTGCAATTTTGCGGTCTATTGTAAAAAATCGGCTCAGTCAGCGTTGTTTTTCCCGATAAAAGTGTAATTTTGCGGCAACAAACGCTGTTGTTTGGAACTAAAACTAATACAATGAAACTTTGGAAATGGTTGGTGTCGTTGTTTGTCGCATTGGCAATGTGCGGTTGTCAGGAAAAACTGTTTATTTCGGTCGATGTTGCTCAATTTGAGCGATTGCTGATTGAAGAAAAAGCCCAATTGGTGGATGTGCGCACACCGCAGGAATTTGCAGAAGAACATATTCCGGGTGCTTTAAATATTGATGTAAAGAGTGAAAATTTTACGAACCAATGTGTCAATCTGCTGAACAAAAAACTGCCTGTGGCGGTCTATTGCCGAAGCGGACGGCGCAGTAAAGTGGCAGCGCAACAATTGACTAATCTTGGTTTTCTGGTGTACGATTTGGACAAAGGCATTATTGAGTGGCGTGCGCAAGGAAAACCGCTTGAGTAAAGCGAAAAGGAAACAAAAAAAGAGAAAATCAAACGATTTTCTCTTTTTTATTGGTAGCGGGACCGAGAGTTGAACTCGGGACCTTCGGGTTATGAATCCGACGCTCTAACCACCTGAGCTATCCCGCCATCAAATTCCTAAAAATTAGGAGCGCAAAGATAGGTGTTTTTCGTTGAATAGCCAACGTTTTTTTGAAAAATCTTTGGTTTCTCTTTTAATCATCGAGTTTGGCGGCAATATCGGCGGCTATTTTTTGCATTTCTTCGCTCGAAAATTGTAGTTTCGGATTGGAAATAACCATGTCCGACTCTTTGTTGATGGGAATAAGATGCACGTGTGCATGCGGAACTTCCATGCCCATCACCGCAACTCCGATGCGTTTGCACGGAACAGCTTGTTTCAACGCTTTTGCCACTTTTTTGGCAAACAGCATAAGACCGCCGTAGGTGGTGTCGTCTAAATTAAAAATATAGTCCTCCTCAACTTTCGGAACTACCAGCGTGTGTCCTTTAGTCAAAGGATTGATGTCGAGAAATGCGAAATAATTGGCATCTTCCGCCACTTTGTAGCAGGGAATTTCGCCGTTGATGATGCGTGTGAAAATGGTTGCCATTGTGTTAGATAGAAATGTTTAAAATTTTGAACGATAGTGTGCCCATAGGAACTTCTACGGCAATAACATCGCCTATTTTTTTGCCAAGCAATCCTTTGCCGATAGGCGTATTGACCGCCAATTTTCCGGCACGAATATCGGCTTCGCTTTCCGACACCAGCGTGTATTCCACTTCTTGATTGTTAGCCATATTTTTGATGCGCACTTTATTCAAAATCTGTACCTCTTCGACCGAGAGTTTACTTTCATCAATAATGCGTGCACCGGCGATGGTCTCTTTCAGTTGCGAAATTTTTATTTCCAACAAACTTTGGGCTTCTTTGGCTGCGTCGTATTCTGCATTTTCCGATAGGTCGCCCTTGTCGCGTGCTTCGGCTAATTGTCGCGAAATAAGAGGGCGTTGCGCTTCCAATTCAGATAATTGGTCGTGGAGTTTTTTATAACCCTCTTCTGTCATATAGTTAATAGCCATAATGTTTTTAATGTTTGTAAGTGTTAGTATTTACCTATAAATAAAAAGAATCCCGACAATCAGTCGGAACCCTCTCATTTTTCCCTTTCTGAGTGCAAAGGTATGTTTTTTTTTTCAAATAGGCAAATAAAAAATAAAAATTCGTTATTCCTGTATTTGGCGCAAGTTTACTTACTTATGTCAATTAATGTTCGTTTTGTAATTTATTGTCCTAAGATATTATGTTTGATAAAACTAATAGCAACATTAAGTAAAATTACTAATATAAAAGAAACGATAATAAATATTCCATGTTTTTTTCTCTGTTTTTTTGGTTCTTTTCCCCATTTACGTTTAAAATCGTTATAGCGGTGAGTTGAAATATAATATCGATATTGAAAAACAATCATAACAGCCAAAATTAACACTAAATATATTTTGTCTTTTATTATTAAATAATCTGTTAATGCATATATTATCAAAAATATTAGATGTAATGTACAAAATTGTAAAGTAACTAAGACCATCAAGCCACTAATTTTAGGAAGAGACTCATATTTTTCATAAAAAGCTACTGACCTATAATATATATAGTCAAAAAGATTCCTAATTCTATTCCACAATAATTTAATGTTTTTCATTTTACCTACGCCGAGCGTTTTTTATTAATATTTGCGGTTTAGAATTTCGGAGTAGATAACGGCTTTTTTTAGTTCGTCCAAGTTTTGCGGGTCAATAGCTGTTTCGTTTTCTTGAATGGTGTAGTTGTGTGTTTGGTGTGGCGTTTCTTTGGTGATTTTTGAATCAGTGTTTTCAAAATTAAACTGTTTTTCGGCAATCGGCGGAGTTGTCGGCTTTACCGGTTGCGGCGTAGGTTGCGGCGTGTCGTTAGTCGGTTGGGGAACTGTTTTTTTCAATTCTTGGGCAATATCTTCCCAATTCGGTGCCAAAGGGGGCGTTTTGTCCGCTTCCTTCTCTTTCTTTTTCGCCTTTCCAATCATGCTGGTAACAATGGCGATAACTAACACTATAATATATAAATAGTCACCAATTTCCATGATTTTTGTTATCTTCTAGATTGTTTTTTTCGCATCATTCTCAGCGGATTGCTCTGATTTTGCATGGCGCGCATCATTTTTTGCATGTCACTGAATTGTTTGAGCAGGCGGTTGATTTCGGGCACACTGCGTCCGCAGCCTTTGGCAATTCGGTTTTTACGACTTCCGTTAATGAGTTGCGGATTGGCACGTTCGGCAGGAGTCATCGATTGGATAATCGATTCAACGCCGACAAACGAATTGTCGTCTAAGTCCACATTTTTCATCATTTTGCCGACCCCCGGAATCATAGAAGCCAAATCTTTAATGTTGCCCATCTTTTTTATTTGCTGTATTTGGCTCATAAAATCGTTGAAATCGAATTGATTTTTGGCGATTTTCTTTGAAATTTTGCGGGCTTCTTCTTCGTCGTATTGCTCTTGAGCGCGTTCCACTAACGACACAATGTCGCCCATGCCAAGTATGCGGTCGGCCATGCGTTCGGGATGGAAGAGGTCGATGGCTTCCATCTTTTCGCCCGTACCGATGAATTTTATCGGCTTATCGACTACTGTACGAATGGAAAGTGCCGCACCGCCGCGTGTGTCGCCGTCTAATTTTGTCAGTACCACACCGTCGAAATTCAAACGTTCGTTGAACTCTTTGGCGGTATTTACGGCATCTTGTCCGGTCATGGCATCTACCACAAAAAGTATCTCTTGTGGTTTCACGGCATCTTTAATAGCAGCTATTTCAGCCATCATCTGTTCGTCAATCGCTAAGCGACCGGCGGTGTCAATAATAACAAGGTCGTGTCCGTTACGTTTTGCTTGCTTAATGGCGTTTTCGGCTATTTTTATCGGATTTTTAGAGTCCGGCTCGCTATAAACGGGTACGTTTATTTGTTCGCCCACCACTTTGAGTTGGTCAATAGCCGCAGGTCTGTACACGTCGCAAGCTACCAACAATGGATTTTTGCCGCGTTTGTGTTTGAGCATATTTGCCAATTTTCCGGAAAAAGTGGTTTTACCCGAACCTTGCAGTCCCGACATTAGAATAACGGCAGGTGAGCCTTTCAGATTGATATCTTCGTGCGTGCCACCCATTAGTCGAGCCAATTCGTCGTGCACTATTTTTACCATCAACTCATTGGGCTTGATAGCGTTCAAAACGTTCATACCGAGTGCTTTTGCTTTTACATCGTCGGTAAAAGTTTTGGCTACTTTGTAATTAACGTCGGCATCGAGCAACGCTTTGCGAACATCTTTCAATGTTTCCGCCACGTTTATTTCGGTGATGGTACCTTGTCCTTTTAATATTTTGAACGATCGTTCAAGTCGTTCGCTTAAGTTTTCAAACATGTGTTATTGATGTGTTTAATAATGAGATGCGAATACTTTTTGCGTTGCAAAGTTACTATTTTAGAAGCAAATTACCAAGTGACGGACAAAATTGTTCGTTTTGGCTTTTCTATTTTTTTAATTGGCTTGTTGTTCAATCCACTTTTTATAATTACCTTTGCAATTGAAAACTATGTGGACAGATTTGGACTGCTTGCAACCACAGAAAAAAATGCTAAAATGTTTCCGAAATTTTTTCTTCTTCGCGTTTAGTCCAATTTCCCACTAATTATTAATTTATAAACGTTTAATTATCAATTAATTGTTATGGGTTATTTATTTTCATCCGAATCCGTGTCCGAAGGTCATCCTGACAAAGTAGCCGACCAAATATCGGACGCTATTTTAGACAAATTTCTCGCTTTCGACCCGAAATCTCACGTGGCTTGTGAAACGTTTGTAACCACAGGACAAGTGATACTTGGTGGCGAAGTTACTTCTGAAGCTTACATCGATTTGCAGAATGTGGCGCGAGAGACTATTAAAAAAATCGGCTACACCAAAAGTGAGTACCAATTCGAAGCCGAAAGTTGTGGGGTGTTGTCGGCTATCCATGAGCAATCGGAAGATATCAGTCGCGGTATCATTCAATCCGACCCGTTGGCACAAGGAGCCGGCGACCAAGGTATGATGTTCGGTTATGCCACCAACGAAACGCCCAATTATATGCCGTTGACGCTTGATTTGGCGCACCAATTGTTGATAGAATTGGCTGATATTCGCAAAAATACGCAGTTGATGCCTTATTTGCGCCCCGATTCCAAAAGCCAAGTTACAGTGGAATATGGCGACGACAACCAACCGCGCCGTATTCATACCATTGTTATTTCCACTCAGCACGACGAATTTGTGTTGCCTGAAAATGGCAAATCGCAAGAAGATGCCGACCGCGAAATGCAGGCGAAAATTCATAATGATATTGCAAATATCCTAATTCCACGTGTATTTGAAAAACACCCCGAATACAAACGCTACCTTAATGGCGAGTTTAAGCTGTTGGTAAATCCTACGGGAAAATTTGTAATAGGCGGTCCTCATGGCGATACCGGTCTTACAGGTCGTAAAATTATTGTCGATACTTATGGCGGAAAAGGAGCGCACGGCGGCGGTGCATTTTCGGGCAAAGACCCATCGAAAGTAGACCGTTCGGCTGCTTATGCAGCTCGCCACATTGCTAAAAACTTGGTGGCAGCGGGAGTTGCCGATGAGATTTTAGTTCAAGTATCGTATGCTATCGGCGTAGCGGAGCCGTTAAATATCTATGTAAATACTTATGGCACATCGCATTTGCAAATTAGTGACGGTGAAATTGCGCAAAAAGTGGCACAACTTTTCGATTTGCGCCCTGGAGCGATAGAGCGTAACCTTAAACTCCGCGAGCCTATCTATTCGGAAACTGCCGCTTATGGTCATTTTGGGCGAGAAAATAAAGTTGTTACCAAATGGTTTACGTCGCGTTACAACACCGTACACGAAAAAGTGTTGAAAGTGGAACTTTTCACGTGGGAAAAATTGGATTGCGTGGAAAAAATACGGAAGTCTTTCGGATTGTAAATTTTATTATTAGCATAGCGGGCGCAAACGGAAAAAGCAATTTTCGTTTGCGCTTGTTTTTTAGTTATTAGTCTTAGCTATCACATCATCATCTACTCGCAATAAGATGAGCATCATTAAACAAAATAATGTGCAGAATTGCCCTGTAATAAACATATCAAAAAGGGATTGGTAAGCGCATAAGGCGCATATGAAAAAAGCAAATGCACGTCGTCCCTTTTTGCATATAAATATTGGTGCGCCATAGATAAACAATAATAGTATAAGCCCAATGATACCGAATTCTAAAGCCGTTTGAATATATTGGTTATGGCTGTCTGTAAACATATGTTGATTTGACGTTACATATTCAGTATATTCAGGAGAACAATATTTGTAATTTACAGTGTCGTACATTTCTTGCGCTCTACTCATTCCGTATCCTGTTAAGGGCTTTTTTGTTATTAAATCAACAGCAGAATGCCATAAAGCTAATCTTGGCTCATTTCTCAACATTTCCTCAGACATTCTGGAATGGTGGGCAGATGCTTCGTATAACGCAATTGGTGCAAGTAAGATGATTAACAGACCTAATATTTTACGGCGTTTCCATATTTCAAACACTGTAAAGCTACAAATCAATAGAATAGAAGCGACAAAACCGCTTCGACCCTCGGATAAGGATAAAATGCCAAAAATAACAATTAAAGCAAAGCCGTAGGCGTAATGTTTCCATGTTGCCATTTGATTCCATTTGTGTGTGCAGATGTACCATATACCGACTAATGCGAAATTCAGATACAGATTAAAACCCATGTGTGCATTAATGTAAGCGATACGTGTTTGTGTCAATAGTACATCACGATTTGGAGAAAGGAAAAATGTACTCCATCCGATTTTACTTATTAAAAATACGATTGCAACAATAGCTGTGATGATTATGGTATTCAGAAAGTAGCTAAGTTTATATTTTTTGTTCAGACCAAATAATCCTACTATTCCAAAACCTAACAAGGCGTATCGTTTTTCAAGAAGGTTTTTGAAATATTTAGTGGTGTCAAACGGAGCGTATAGTAATGACAAAAGAAAAAATGAAATAAGTACAATGAAATAGATTGTTGTTTTGTCGCAACGCCAATTAGTCCATCTCTTTTCTACGAAAAACTCTATAACCCATGTTATGAAAAAAAGATATAAACTGCCAAAATTTAATAGGTATGGCATTTCTATATTGTAAAACAAAGTACGGATAGAAATCAGAATACACCCTATTAAATTGATGTAATTTAGAATTTGTTTATAGTCAATAACTTTTTTCATGAATGTTAATGATTTATTTTTCCGAATATTCTTTTTTTATAATCCCTCCATCCCCAATACATATATTTTATTTTCGTCCATTTTTGGTCGGAATCGTAGAGCAAGCAACGTTTTAAACGCTTACGCAATTGTCTGGAATAATATTTTTTGTGTTCAGGATAAAGCCTCCTCACTTCCAGCAAATTACGAACAATATAATAGTGTCGCAATGCGCTGTGCTGAATAAACGTCTTTTGGAATAAAGGACTTACACGCACAAACCCATTACCAAGACTGTGTGTAATAATAATTCGATTGGTTTTTACCACCGTATAACTATTTCGGTAGAGTCGGCAGCAATATTC
>DUQS01000074.1 GCA_012837685.1 Bacteroidales bacterium | reverse complement strand
TGATTTATCCCATTTTTTTCGGAATACATAGTCCGTAGCTTGTATGGAAGAAGCTACAAGCGTAAGTGTCAAAAAGAGTAATGTAAATTTTTTCATATTAATTTAAAAAATAAAGTTTTCAAAATGTTAGTTGGTAAAATTATTTTGTCCGCATGTTGCGGGTTGTTTTTGGTGTTCTTACATTATTTTTATACGTCATGCTACAGTGCCTTTACAAGTGTGTAAGGCACGGCAGCACGCGTAATTTTATCAGTTTAGTTTTTTATTTTTTATCTTTTTAAAATTGTTATTTTATGGTTACTTTCACCACATCGTTGCCGGTACGCAGCAGGTACATACCCGAAGTCAAATCGTAGAAGGTAACCGTAGTGTTGTCGGCAGAGAAATGTGCTATACATTTTCCTGAAACATGGAATAACGTCAAATCTTCACCTGCAACAACGCCTTCTACCACAAGATTGCGTCCTTCTTGACGAACTACCAAGTTCGGATTGAAAATTTGATTGCAATCGGTAGTTGATTTATTTATATATAATGTAAAGCGGTTGTCGAACGTTCCGGTTTCGGTGTTGAATGTGTAATCGCTTGTCAGCAAATCTGTGGTGCGGTTTTTTACCGCATCGTAGAGTGTTACGCGACTATCTTCCGGTATGTCATTGTTGGCTAATGCTATGGTGTAGCTGCCTGCCGTTTGTGTGGTGTAACCCAACGGTACAATTTGCGACTGTCTCTTCAGGTAGTTGACCACTTGCTTGTAGGTGCCAACACTGTAGAATCTCAATGCGCTGTTATCTTCCGGCATCAACACCATATCACGACCGTAGGTGTAGTTATTGTCGCCATCGTCGCCCAATACTACTGCTGCCATTTTGCTATACTCTCCTTTTGTGAGAGTCAGTTCGTAGAACTCCATCTCGTCATTGACTTGTGTAGATTTGAGTGGTGTTAGAGCAGGAGCCGGACCGGGCGCATCTGTCGCGATGTTGTTGAACGATACCGGTACGGTAGCATGTGCATACTGTACAAAGAACGATTCGAACGGTTTCAAATCTTGGTAGTTACGCGCCAAGTAGTACTGGTAGTCGCTGTAGTCCGAATTGACACGTACCAAACAAAGCGGGCCTCCAATAATTTTTGTTTGAGCGAAGAAAGGACTGCCTATCAGGTACCAGTTTTGATGATCGGGATTCGAACCGCCGGTTGGTGTCAGCATTGTGGTGTCCATATTCGCTCCGTTCACGGTGTATGCACCGCTTGCCGAATGGAAGAACAGTCGCGGTGTGCCGGTTACTTTATCGGTAAACTGCAACACGTAGCCTCGACCGGCTTGTAGTGTGGCACTCTTCGGAACTACTTTCCAATAGGGCGCCGAAGCACCGTTTGTTGTACCTTTAGTTTGGGTGTCGTACTCAACTATTTGCCATAATGCGCCGTATTTGCTTTGCAAGTCGTATTCTTGCACGCCACGTCGTATAGAATCGCCCGTAATGTCGGCAACAACCACGTTGAACGGGAAACTTATCCAATAGTTGCGTGTATTAACCGTGCTGCTGTCAACCAAGTTGTAGCTCTTTTCTATGGTAATATTTCCTGTACCGTGTACTGTACCGGTTATTTGCCCATTATTGCGGATGGTTACGGCAGGTGCACCGCTTTTTGTTGAGGCTACGGTATAGTTTTCGTCGGTGCGCACAATCCATTTCGGGTTAGCTATTCGGTTGGTTTTAAAGTCGTATTCCACTCCTAAGGTCATTTGATTGTCAAATCCTGCTTGTAATGGAATAGTTTTCGATACAGGTGTTAAACCGGCATCGGCGTTAGATGTGAGTGTCAATGCTGTTGAATTGTAGTTGGCAAGTTCTGCCATACTTTCCCATTTATTGCCGGCATTGACGGTAGCCACGTTGATAGTTGTAGCTTCAATGGTGCTCTTAATGGTTCCGTCTATAGCTTGTACGCGTTCCAATCTGTTTGTGCGTGTGCTATAGATGTAGCGCATAGCAGAAGCTGACGTAGCATTTTTTTGCGTAGTTTCCCAATTGGTCAAATTAGGATTATAAACGTTGCCTACTACTGCTTTTACGCTTATTGGCAGTGAACTTGTCGGAACATCCGTTACCCAATAGTAGGTTTCGGCATCTGTGCCGGTTTCCCCAAATCGTATCATACGGTTGTTTTTGGTGGGGTCTAAATAGTTGGCGGTACCTCCTGTAGCCATAGC
>DUQS01000073.1 GCA_012837685.1 Bacteroidales bacterium | reverse complement strand
TTGTTTGTCGCTGCGTACATTGTACAAATAATAACAAACAAATAATAGAAAGTAATATTTTCATAGCTAGTGTTTTGTTAATGTTGTTTTAAATTATAATCCCAATTGAATAAGCTCCCTTAATCTCTCCAAAGAAGAGAAATTTAAAAATATCTAAAAATCATAGTTCAGACAATTTCACTTCTCAACAGTATAAAAATCATCAATCTTTTTATTCAGTAATTGATAAAAGTTCTCAATTTCAGATGATTTAGGAAGAGCTTTTCTCCAAGCAGCAAGTTTTTCATCTGTAAGAGCGAAAATTCCTTTCTCAAAATTTTCTATTCGTTGCAAGTAGCCTGTTTTCTGTGGATTTACTAATTTTGTCATTTTCAGATAGTGATACCCGTCTGAACGTCCTATGGGAAATACCTCTTTTTTCCATTGCATCGCATAATGGTTAAGTGGACTATTTTTAAGCGTAGTATCATATTTCAGCACAAGCGGTATATTTTCTCCGCCACGCACCCAAAGTGGCACAGATACAGACGTTTCAGGATAACCGACCTGCACCCAAACAGTATTCATATCGGGCGACTCCCCTTTCCTAATGCCTTGAATAAGAATTGTAGAAGCTGTTCCGCTACGCGTTAACAAATCATCTGCCGAAATAAAATCAGAAGTAAACTTGCCCGCTTCATAGTTTTTTCGGTAATCAACATCAAAAACTGGATGATAAAAGCAACGCGAAAAATCCTGCAAAACTATGCCGTAGTCCAATGTGTTCTTTGGAAGTTCCGCGAATATCTTTTCAGCAGTTTTACGACGTATATGTTGCGTCCTAAAAAAAGTTTACACGTTTTGTTATACAAATTACTTTATTTTTTTATTATTTTTTATTAAATTTATGCCACTTTTGTCTGACTGTGAACCTGCGATGGAGTTTGCAGGTTCAATGACCAATGTGGACGTTTTTCATTATAAATCATTATGCCTGAAATTACTGCTGAAAGAGCCTGCTTAAAATTATTAAACGTTGCATCTAAGTAAAATTCATTCTTTAAGATACCGTTAACCCGTTCTGCTACTGCGTTTTCATAACAATGATTCTCTTCCGTCATACTGATGCCTATATTAGCGCCTTGAAGCATTTTAACATACTCTTTACTACAATACTGTACGCCTCTATCTGAATGATGTATCAATGATAGTGATTTATCTTTACGACTGCGAAGCGCCATTTGTAAAGCTTCAAGACCACCTTCTATACTCAAACTACGACTCAAAGACCAACCTACTATTTTACGGGAATACAAATCTGTTATCAAAAACAAATAAACAAAACCGCTTAATGTGCGTATGTACGTTATATCGCTAACCCAGACTTGATTGGGACGGGTTATTGACAAATCCTTTATAAGATTACTCCACTTGTAAAAACGGTGGAAAGAGTTGGTTGTTCTTGTGTAACTCTTTTTGCGCTTTACAAGTAAGTCATTTTTAGCAAGTATCCTAAAAAACTTATCTCTGCCTATTTTGCCAATTTTTAATAAGTCATCTTTAAGCAAGTAATAAAGTTTTCTCCCACCTATACGTGGCAAATAACGTCGCTTCTCCTGCACTAATTTTACAACTAGAGACTCTTTAAGTCTATTGTGCTCTTCGCTGTTAATACTTTTGTAAAACGCTTGACGAGTAATCTTAAAATATGAGCAAAGAGATTTCATTGTTTCCTCCCCTTGAAGTAAATCGATAACTCTTGTTCGTACTTTTTTTTTAGATCCAAGTTAAAAAGCTCATCGGCTACTTCTATAACTTTTTCCGAACACTTGTGATGCAAAGAAAGCTCTGCATATGCCTCTTTTAGGGCTTTATATTCTGTTCTAAGACGTTTTAATTCGTCCATTTCTTTTACGCTTCTCACGCTGACAACCCTGTTTAATAAATGATTTTTACCAAATGTACGAAGCCATTTCTGAATGGTTTCTTTGCCGCCAATTCCATATTTTGAGCGGCAACGCTCAATACTGAGACCGTTTTTTTCAATATCTTCGATTACTTGCAACTTGAAGCAATCACTATACCGTTTTGTAAAATTCTGGTTTTTTGCCATGTTTTTTCCTGTTTTTGGTGTAAACCTATTTTAGGACATGACAAACACGATAGGCTCCACATTGCCCTTTTCATCATAAGTTGGTTCTTCTTCAATTTTTTCAAGCCAATCTATTGCGTCTTGTCCTTCTAATGATAATGATTTTTCTTCCTGAATTTTAACATTATACCCTAATGCAGAAATAGCAAAATCGTATGTTTCACCTATTTTGTAGGTTTCTTTATGTAAAAAATAACTTGTGTCGAAAAATGAAATTGTTTGATCGTCTTCTGTTTTTCCTGTTATAACTGCTTCAATAAGGTGTTCCCATTCATTGATTTCAGTAATTTCCAATTGAACAATATTTTTTCCTTTGATTGAATAAATGGATAAGCACAAACAGCTTCATTAATCTGTTTTTCCGGATTTACTGCAACCAAAACTTTTGTAGTTAGTTCAGCTTCATCTGTAATGGTAAAGACTTCAGTAGCAGTTGGAGTTTTATCCCCAAAATACTTAGCAATTATTTCAGATTTTTCTATTTTATTTCCTTTTTGAATCATTGAAGGAAAAATCTCATCAAGTACTTTGTCAATTTCTTCAACACAGTCCCAGTGATTTCCATGTCCATGCTTAACCATATTCTTTCCTCATTTATAATTTTTATATTAATATATCTCTACTTGTTTATAACATTTAACACACAAAACAAATATAACAAAAAAAATTGTATATATATTCAAAACAGTATTAAATTTTCACCCATAAGTATTGTTTATATGTTAATAATTTTATATCTTTGTAGATTACTTATAATTATGTCGTAAAAATTTAACATTATGAAAAAAATTATAGATACGGAACGAATTCCCATTAAACTTTGGCTTGATGAAATTGAAGAAAATACTCTTCAACAGGCAAAAAATCTTGCTAATTTGCCTTTTGCATTTAGAAATATTTGCCTTATGCCCGATGCACACTCAGGTTTCGGAATGCCTATTGGTGGAGTAATGGCTGCTGATAACGTGATAGTGCCTAATGCTGTAGGGGTTGATATTGGCTGCGGTATGTGCGCCGTGAAAACCGATATTGAACTAGCGCCAGAAGTTCAGCAAGAACTGAAGTTTATTTTAGGAGATATAAGGGAAAAAGTGCCTGTAGGTTTTAAGCACCATAAAAGAGCACAAGATGAAAACCTTATGCCCAAGGGCTATGATATTAATAATATGGAAGTGGTAAGAGCAGAATATTCATCTGCTTTAAGACAAATTGGCACGCTGGGTGGCGGA
>DUQS01000072.1 GCA_012837685.1 Bacteroidales bacterium | reverse complement strand
TAACTATATATATATATATGTATAAAAATTTCTCTACCTTTGGAGCGAAATAATATTTTATCTTAACCTTTAAATTTTAATAGCTATGAAAAAATTAGTTCTTCTTTTTAGTGCAGTAATATGCTCTATCGCAATTAATGCGCAAATGAAAGTATTCAACAATGGGAAATTATTGTTTGGAGGAACAACAGGTACGGTTAACGGCAACATGCAATTTAATCTTACCGCAGGAGCAACAAACGGATTGACATTTTACAACTCAACGTTCTTTCAAAACGCATTAAGGCTGACGGTTGATGATTATACCGCTTTTTTAAGAGATGGTAATAAGCCCAATTACGGATTAGGGTTCTTTGATGGTTGCGTTTATATCGGTAACTACTCAAATTTTGGTGACTATGGAGCTTTAAGCGTAATTCAAGATGGCGCATTTCATTCATACGGATTATATGCAGCCTTCAATAATACATCTTACGATGGTGTCGCCGTATATGCTAATGTTGCACGCAATACCAGTTTAGCATTTGCTGCTAACAATAACAAATTCACGGTAACAGGTAACGGCACCGTCTATGCTTACGGAGGATATACACCATCAGACGAAACCTTAAAGTTTGACATAAAAGTTATAGAAAAGCCACTGGATAAAATACTGAACTTACGGGGTGTTTCATTTAGATACAAAAGTTCAATAGAATCTGACAAAACACAACCTACTCAAAACGCTGTTGATTCATCAACTCCCACCTCCAAGAAAAACTCTTACTCTCCTTTAGATCCCGAAGTTATGGCTACTATGGAAAAAGAAGATATCGAATTAGCTCATATCGGTTTCATTGCGCAAGAAGTGGACAAGATTTTGCCGGATGTAGTACGTACATCTCCCAGCGGAACAAAAGCCGTCGCTTATTCAGAAATAGTAGCATTGTTAGTAGAAGGCATAAAAGAGCAACAAACTATAATTGAAGAAATGAAAATTCAATTGGAAAATTTGGAGAAAACCGTAGCTGCACAAAATGCTTCAAAGGCACAGACAATAGCTAACGACGAAAAATCTGCAAGTAGCAATGACTTACTGGGAGCCAAATTGTTTCAAAACACACCCAATCCCTTTACGCAAGATACGGAAATTGCTTTTGCATTGCCCGAAACCATTCAAAGAGCAGAGCCCTACATCTACGATATGAATGGCGCACAAATAAGCAGAATAACACTAAAACAACGTGGCTCCGCCTCAACAACCATACACGGAGGAGAACTCACCGCCGGTATGTACCTCTATTCGCTTATTGCAGACGGTAAAATAATTGATACCAAACGAATGATATTAACAAAATAGTTACAATATATTTTTGTCTGTTATTTGTATACTCACAAACAAATACAATCAAAAATACTTTGTAACTTGATAAGAAACTACTCTGTCCCTTTACAACAGTAACATTTATATAATTGAACAAACATATTAACCATAATTTAAATAAGATGAAAACACTATTAAAAATAGCATTTCTTATATTTGGATTATTATATAGCCCTATGTCTTTTGGAGCATACCTGACAAATGTTCCAGTGACAATTAAACAACCAAATAATAAAGAATTGAAAATTTATGCAACTGGTGATGAATTTCATAATTGGTTGCATGATATTGATGGATTTACGATAATACAAAATCCTGAGACAGGATATTATTGTTATGCAAAACTAGATAATGATGAAATTATTGCCTCTCAATATGTGGTTGGTGAAATAAACCCTAATACAACAGATTTAGAGCCAAATATAAATATATCTTCTGAAAAAATATTGGCTAAAAGAAATGAATTTATATTAGCTACTCCAAAAAAAACTGTTATTTCAAAGAACAACAACATTAAATCACAAAAAGCTACCGCAATTTTAAATAACATCGTTATTTATATTAGATTTGCAGACCAGACAGAATTTCCTGCAAATCAAGCTGTTTACACATCCATGTTTAATAACACAACTAGCGGTGCAAACTCTATGCAAAATTATTTTAATGAAGCAAGCTATAATCAAATAGATATTTCTACCTCATTTTATCCAACGAATAACGGAACGACAATTATTTCATATCAAGACAATCATATTAGGGATTATTATGCTCCTTATTCAGCAACTAATGATTCCGGATACACTTCATCATGGGATTTACAATCAAGAGAACACACTTTACTTCAACGAGCAATAAATTTTGTTAAAAATCAAATACCTGCTTCCTTAATTTTAGATTATAACAATGATGGCTGCGTAGATAATATCTGTTTTATCATTAGAGGAGAAACAACAGCATGGAATACTTTATTATGGCCTCATAGATGGGTTTTGCATTCAGTTTCTGAGTATATTAATGGTAAACTTGTCTGGGATTATAATTTCCAAATTGAAGATCATTTAACCTATAATGGAGTGGGAGTATTATGCCATGAAATGTATCACACATTGGGAGCACCAGACCTTTATCATTATAATGGTGATAATATGGCTCCTGTTGGGGATTGGGATTTAATGGATCACGTTAAAAACCCTCCACAACACATGGGAGCATATATGAAATCTAAATATGATAATTGGATAACAACTGTTCCTGAAATAACAACTTCAGGCACTTATACATTAAATCCAATAACATCCCCATCGAACAATTGTTATAAAATTCCTATTAGTGGTTCTTCTCAATATTTGTTTTTGGAATATAGAAAAAAAACAGGCACATTTGAAAGCAGTTTACCAAATAGTGGATTAATTATTTATCGTATAAATGAAAATTATCATGGAAATAGTAATGGTTCGGGAGCTGGAGGTGCTACAGATGAAGTTTATGTCTTTAGGTTAAACGGTTCTTTAACAAATAAAGGAAGCAATTCAAACGCTCATTTGTCTAGCAATTCAGGTAGAACTGTCTTTCATAATACATCTAATCCCTATTGTTTCATTTCTAATGGAAATTTAGGTAATATTTACATCAAAAACATATCTTCAGTTGGTAACACAATAAGTTTCGATGTTAGATTTTGTGATGGCAACGATATTGTATATTCTAATACAAATTCTCTACCTTCATTGACTAATGCTTCTAATTCTATTACAACATCAGGAACAGTTACTGTTAAAAGTACTGATAATGTAACTTTTGAAGCTGCAAATGAAATTATCTTAAATGAAGGATTTGAAACACAACAAGGAGGTGTTTTTGAAATCAACATGAATGGTTGTGGAGATTATTAATCTTTAAATCAAATAACTATGAAAACAAAACTTTTTTTAACACTGGCAGGTATAATGTTCGGTTTACATATTACCGCACAAGAAGTTCAACAATTTGTTGGTATTTATACCATTCAAGAAATTTGTAAATCTTGCACATATCCAATGCCTCCGGATACGACAGATTATGAAATTGAAATCAAAGCGTCAAGTGTAGATACATTTAATATTCAGCTTTATTTAAAAGAACATGGGCTTTATGAGGCTATTGGAGCTAATATAACTAACGACAGTACCTTTCAAATACCCTTACAAACTTTTCAAAACTTCGACAATTCGTTACATATTTCGGGAACAGGCAAGGTAATTCAAGATTCTATAACTATCAATTACAATGTAGGCACTTCCGGTGGCACACTTGAATGTACGTGCAAGGGAACGAGAAAAAAAGAATCGGGATTAAACAGAATTTCAGATGATAATTTAAGGTTTAAAATTTTTCCTAATCCGGTAAAAGAGCTGTTACAACTCACTTTACCTACAACGAACAATAATATAAAAATTGTTGATGTTCAAGGAAAGATTGTTTTACAACAAACAGTAGAACAAACAGCTACTATCAACATTTCTCACTTACCTTCAGGAACATATATAATTACAGCAAACGAAGAAACACAACAATTTATAAAGGAATAAAAAATACTCTTTTATTAATAAAAATCTCATTATTCACTTTAAATTTTTACAGCTATGAAAAAGACTTTTACATTACTGTTAATAGCAGGCTTTGTATGCCTGCTAACCTCTTGTGAAAAACAAGAGGAAATGACCGTTACGCCGATTTTTAAAGAAAAAATCAGCGGTTATGCGCAAAAGGGACCGTTTATCAGCGGCACCTCTATCACCATTGCCGAATTGAACAACCGCATGGGACAAACAGGAAAAATGTTCGATACGCAAATAACCAACAACGAAGGCTGTTTCGAACTGAACAATGTTGAATTGTCGTCGCCTTACGTGGAACTAAAAGCCACCGGTTTCTATTTCAACGAAGTTTCGGGCAAAACATCCAACGCACAGCTCACCTTGAATGCTATAGCCGACCTACAAGATGCGGCTACACTCAACGTAAACATTCTGTCGCATTTGGAGAAACCGCGAATAACCTACCTTATGTCTCTCGGCAACGATTTTGCTTCGGCTAAAACACAAGCTCAAAAAGAAGTTCTTGCCATTTTCGGCATCACTAAAGAAATTCCGAAAGCGGAAACGTTGGACATTACCAAAACAGGAGACGGCAATGCCATACTTTTGGCTGTGTCGCTCATGGCACAAGGATTTAGAACGGAAGCGGAACTTTCGGAACTGTTGGCAAACATTTGCACCGACATTCGCGAAGACGGAAAATTGGACAATACAACACTCGGTTCTAAATTGCTAAACGATGCGCGTTTGCTAAACCTCGCTCAAGTACGCGCCAACTTGGAAGCACGCTATCAAGCATTGGGGGTAACTGTAACTATTCCGGAGTTCGAAAGCTACATCACGGATTTTGTCGCCAACAGCCCTTACACCATTACCAATAATATAATTTATCCGGAAATGGGACGATATGGAACAAACGCCTTGTTTGGTGATGCAACAACCATAAAAGTTGGTACATATAGCCTTGCTGCCGATTTACCAAAAGGAACATCGCTAAAAATAGTAGTTACAAGCGAACGGGTTGCTTTCTCTTTTTTCCCTGACGTACCCATAAATTTCACTTTGTCAGGTTCAACGCTCACATCCGTAGAATCAGGGCAACAATGTGATATAAAAATAGAAGTTCGACCGGCTTATTCGTTTTTTGATTACCAAAACAAAAATATTACCATCGAAATTTATGAAAACGGAGCGACTACACCTACTCGCACAAAAATTATAGAAATAGAAGAAGTAAGTTAATTTATTAATAAATTACAAAATAAAGGGCAGTCAAGACTGCCCTTTATTTTATTTACCACCATTTATTTAAAAAAATAAAATAAGGATTTAGACATCGAGAAAAAAGTAAAAATCCTTCAGATTTTAACAATTTCACTCATCAACTTCGCCCAAAAGTGTAGCCGGTGTAACATCGGTAATCCTTACGCGTACGAAATCGCCTATTTTTTTGCCCGATTTAGGAAACACAACCATTTTATTTTGCGATGTCCGACCGCAAAAATCGGTGCGCGAGCGCTTTGAAAAACCCTCCACCAGCACTTCAAACGTTTTTCCAATATCTTTTTTGTTCGAAGCGTGGCTCAATTCTATTTGCAAGTTGATAATTTCGTTCAAACGACGAACTTTTTCTTCTTCGCTAATGTTGTCCGGCAGATGTTTGGCAGCGTAAGTGCCCGGTCGTTCGGAATATTTGAACATAAAAGCAGAATCAAATCCCACTTCTCGCATCAAGCTGAGTGTTTGTTGGTGGTCATCTTCCGTTTCGCCGTGGAAACCGCAAAAAACATCGGTACTGATGCCTGCTTCAGGTAAAATGCGCCGAATGGCAGCAATGCGCTCCAAGTACCATTCGCGAGTATATTTGCGGTTCATTGCTTTCAAAATGGCGTTACTGCCGCTTTGTACGGGCAAATGGACAAATTTGCAAAGATTGTCGTATTTGGCTATTGTTTCCAACGTTCGGTCGCTCATATCTTTCGGATGCGATGTGGTGAAACGCACACGCATATCGGGCACCGCAACAGCCACTTTTTCAAGCAATTTCGGAAAATCGATAACGACACCGTCCTGCTCAAAACTGTACGAATTGACGTTTTGCCCCAAAAGCGTAACTTCTTTATAACCACGCATCTGCAAATCGCGCACTTCGTTGAGAATGCTTGTTACATCGCGACTGCGTTCGCGCCCACGGGTGTAAGGCACAATGCAATAGGAACAAAAATTATTGCAACCGCGCATAATACTGACAAAGCCCGAAATGCTTTTGCCGATGCGCGCCGGAATAATGTCTTTGTAAGTTTCGGTAGTGGAAAGTTCCACATTCACAACTTTTTCGCCTTTTTCGGCAGCACCCACAAGATTGGGCAAATCCAGATAAGCATCGGGACCGGCGACAAAATCAACGCCATAATTTTTTACAAGTTCATCTTGCAGTCGCTCTGCCATGCAACCGATAACACCTATTAAAACATTTCTGTTTTTCTTTTTCAACGATTGAAAATAACTCAATCGACCAAACACACGCTGTTCGGCGTTATCGCGTATAGAACAGGTATTGACGAATATCGCATCAGCTTTTTGAATGTCGTCGGTAAGCGTGTAGCCTTCGCCCTGCATAATGGCATTAACCACTTCGCTGTCCGCCACATTCATTTGGCATCCGTAAGTTTCTATAAATAATTTCTTCATTATTAGAAGTTTGCTTTACTGTTTGTGTCGATAACACAAGGCCACAAAGGTACTATTTTTTGCCGACAAAACGGCATATTCCGATTTTTGAGAAAAAAGTTTCAGCAAAAATTTTGTGAAATAAAAAAATAGCTCTATCTTTGCAAGCCCAAACGGAAAATAATAAATAAAATCGATATAAAATGAAAAGGACATTTCAACCATCTAACAGAAAACGCAAAAACAAACACGGTTTCCGTGAAAGAATGGCAACTGCAAACGGTCGTCGCGTATTAGCTTCTCGTCGTGCACGCGGAAGAAAAAAATTAACGGTTTCAGACGAATTTTGCCAAAAAGCATAAATTTGTAGTAATAATATTGTAAAGTCAATAAATGAAAAGGTAAAGATGATTTTTTCGTCTTTACTTTTTTGTTTTTGTAGTAGAATAAAAAAAGTGTATCTTTGAAAATCAAAAAAAATAAAGAACAATATGAATATTAAAACAATTTTTCAATTCCTGAAAAGCAAGTTTTTTTGGAAAAATATTTTGCTGGCAATCGGCATCTTTCTGGCACTATTCATTTTTGTATTGATAATGCTACGGTTTATAACCCGCCACGGCGAAGAAGTGGTTGTGCCCGATTTGCGCGGTATGTATTTGGAAGAAGCCGAAGTAGCACTGCAAAACAGCGGCATCACTTTTGAAGTAATTGATTCTGTCTATCTTCGTTCAAAAGGTAAAGGCGAAATTACCGAACAATCGCCAATGCCCGACACAAAAGTAAAAAAGGGTCGAAAAATATATGTAACGGTCAATTCCAAATCCAAAAAACAAGTTACCGTTCCCGAAATGCGCGATGTGTCGTACCGACAAGCCAAAGCAACGCTTGAAGCACTTGGATTTGAGGTAGAAATTACCTACAAATCATCGGAATTCGATAACTTGGTAATGGACGTAAAGCACAGCGACATATCGTTGGCAGCCGGTGCGCACTTGGAAGACGGCTCCAAAATCTTACTTGTGGTAGGACAAAACAACAGCGACGAAGAAGTTACCATGCCTTCACTCATCGGTTTTTCGTACAGCGAGGCACTCAGCCTGATTAACGGCAATAATTTGGTTCTCGGCTTAGCCGATTTCGATGTTGCTCCCGCCGACGAAACGGAAAGAGAAGAATATATCGTGTACGAACAAACACCGGAAGAAAAAGTGGTTTGTCCAGCCGGAAAGCGTGTGGATATCAAACTGTCGCGCGACAAGAAAAAACAGCGCAAAAGTGCCGCCAAACACGATGAATTTTTCTAAAACCAATTCATTGCATTTATGACGGATTGCCCTAATGAGGATATAGAAACAATCGACTGGCTGCCAAACGATGACGAAGAAACTGCCATGTTTGAACATTTCCACTTTGTAGTGGACAATGGGCAATCCTTACTGCGCATCGACAAATATTTGGTGGACAAAATAGGCAGAATTTCGCGCAACCGCATCCAAGAAGCCGCCGCTGCGGGCACTATTCTTGTGAATGGAACAGCCGTAAAAGCCAATTACCGCGTCAAACCGCAAGATGTTATCAGCATTGTTTTCGATTATCCGAAAAATGACTATACCGTTGTAGCACAAGATATTCCGCTCGATATTATTTACGAAGACGATGATTTGATAGTTGTCAACAAACAAGCAGGACTGGTGGTACATCCGGGATTTGGCAATTTTGACGGCACATTGCTCAATGCATTGGCTTGGCACCTGCGCGACAATCCGAAATTTGATGCCAACGACCCGCGCATCGGGCTGGTACACCGCATCGACAAAGATACTTCGGGACTGTTGCTCATTGCTAAAAACGAAGATGCCAAATCGAAACTCGGGCTTCAATTTTTCAATAAAACCACCGAACGCACCTACAATGCTTTGGTGTGGGGCGTAATGAAAGAGAACGAAGGCACCATTACGGGCGACTTGGCACGCGACCCACGCAACCGACTGCTATTTACCGTCTTTCCCGAAGGCGAAAATCCTAACGCCAAACACGCCATTACTCACTATAAAGTGTTGGAACGTTTTACGTACGTTACCTTAGTGGAATGCAAACTCGAAACCGGTCGTACGCATCAAATACGCGTCCACATGAAACATATCGGGCATACGCTCTTTAATGACGCTCACTACGGCGGCAACGAAGTGCTGAAAGGCGTTCGTACGGCAAAATACAAGCAATTTATACAAAATTGTTTCGACATTTGCCCACGGCAAGCCCTGCACGCCAAAACGTTGGGTTTCGAACATCCCACTACCGGCAAATGGATGCAATTCGACAGCGAACTGCCTGCCGATATGCAGGCACTCATTGACAAATGGCAACGCTACAACCCTAACAATTAACTAACATTAAAATTTTTATTTGTTAATAAAATACACACAAAAGTTAATAATTATTATTTGTGCAATTTATGTTGTACAACATAAAAATATGCATTATCTTTGCACCGTGTTTTTCATGGTATTAGATTTAAGGTTAAGAAAAGATTGTGGTTGTCGTGAGACAACCCTTTCTTGTTTTTAGGGGCATCTTTTTTATATTTTAAACCCTTATAATCAATAGATTAAAAATTAACACTTTCGCCACGACATCATGTCTGCCACCCGACAAAAGGCTATAACTGCCGGCAAAAAAGCAATCCAAAAGACGAAAAAAACGGTGTTTTGGATTCTAAAAATTATTCTTCCAATATCGTTTTTGGTGAGTTTTTTGCAATTTTGGGGCGTTATTGACTACCTTTCTACCCTGCTTACTCCTTTTTTTATTTTAATCGGTTTACCCGGAGAAGCCGCCATTGTTTTTATTTCCAGCATTTTTTTGCCGTTATACGCCCCAATCGCCATTATTGCCACTTTGAATTTGCCGTTACGCGAAATAACCCTATTGGCATTGATGTGCTTAATTTCGCATAATCTTTTGGTAGAAACCGCCGTACAACGAAAAACAGGCACTTCCGCTGCTTTTATAGTCGTTTTACGCATTACGGCAAGCTTTTTGGCTGCCTTTATACTCAATCACCTTCTGCCAGCCGAAATGGATTCAAAAATAGCTGTAACCACTACTGTAAGCTCTGTTACAACCGTTGCCGATGTGCTTCTGAATTGGGCAAAAATGGCACTTACCATCAGCATAAAAATCATTGTGATAATTACAGCACTGATGTTTATACAAAGTTTCCTGAAAGAATTTAATTGGATTGACAAACTAAAAAAACCATTTGCGCCCGTTATGAAATTTATGGGGCTTTCTCCCGATGTGTCGTTGCTTTGGATTATTGCGCAAATAGCGGGTTTAACCTACGGTTCAGCTCTTATTTTAGAAGAAATGGAAGGAAAGAGTTTGCAGCAACGCGAAGTGAATTTACTCAACTATCATATCGCTCTCAACCACTCACTTTTAGAAGATACTTTTCTGTTTGTAGCCATTGGTGTTCCCATACTTTGGCTGATAATTCCCCGTTTGATTTTGGCTATGATTGTGGTTTGGACAGCACGCCAAATAGATGCGCTAAAAAAAAGGTTGCCTCAAACGAAGCAACCATAACATTAGCACATGATAAAATCACTTTACTTTCATCACATCGAACCCTTGTCCATAAACGCCAATAGCCGACGATTGGGAAACAAATGCGTTTGGGTCGATGGTTTTCACCAACTTGAAAATTTTAGCCGATTCGTTTTTGCGCGCCAAAACAGTAATAATTTTTATGGGTTCTTTAGTGTACCAGCCCAAACCGTCGATAACGGTAACGCCACGATTCACTTTTGTATTAATAGCATCGGCAATCTCTTCATATTTGTGCGAAAAAATAAAAAATTGCACAGACTGTCGCACACCATTCACCACCGCATCGAGCGTAACCGTAGTAATTGCCATAGCGGTTAAACCGTACACCACTTTTTCGATATTGCCATTAGGCAGGAAAAAAGACGAGCCGATAATCAGCACATCGCAATAGATTAACACACGCCCAAGCGTAATGTTGCGGTATTTGTTTACCATTTTCGCAATGATATCCGTACCACCGGAACTGCCATTGTTAAGAAACATAATTCCCATGCCGGTACCGGCTAACAAACCGCCCAACACACAAGCCATAAACGGCTCATTTTCTGAAACAAACGTTCCAATAGGGGCTTGTGGCAAAATGGCAAGAAAACAAGTTAGCACAACTACGCCAAAAATCGTACGCAAGCTAAACTCCCATCCGAGCGTCCTTACCGACACCATCAACAATCCGACATTGATGATGAAATAAGTAGCGGAAATGGGGAAGCCCGTAGCATACTGAACAATGGCACCTATACCCGTAGCACCGCCTCCTGTAATTTGGTGTGGTAATAAAAAACCTTTCCAAGCCAATGAATACATCAGCAAGCCAAGCGAAATCAGCAAATATTCGCGAGTTGCATGCCAATTCAACTTTTTGAGATGTTTCTCCACTTTTGCATTCATAAGGATTAATAGTTACAAAATTATGAATAAATACCGTTTAGTTCTGAAAATCAAAGTACTATATTCACTATTTTCCCGGGAACAACAATTACTTTTTTAGGAGTTTTGCCTTCGGTAAATTTTAAAGTTTGATTATTGGCAAGTACGGTCTGTTCAATCTCTTCTTTATTCATTGTTGCCGAAATATCAAGCGTAAAACGAACTTTCCCGTTGAACGAAATCGGATATTTTACGACTGATTCTACCAAAAATTTTTCGTCGTAAACAGGGAATTTCGCATCACAAATAGAAGTGGTATTGCCCACAGCATGCCACAATTCTTCAGTAATGTGGGGTGCGAAAGGCGAAAGCAACACCAACAACGGTTCCAAAACTGCACGTTTGGCACATTTTTGTTGCGCCAACTCATTAACGCAAATCATAAATGCCGACACAGCAGTATTAAACGAAAAACTTTCAATATCGTGAGTAACTTTTTTAATGGTTTTGTGCAAAGTTTTCAACTCTTCGTCAGTAGGTTGCGCATCGGTTACGGCTAAATTGCCGCCTGCATAAAACAGTCCCCAAAGTTTTTTCAGGAAACGATGTACACCGTCAATGCCATTGGTGTCCCAAGGTTTGGATTGTTCCAACGGTCCAAGGAAAATTTCGTACAAACGCAGCGTATCGGCACCGTATTTTTCCACAATATCGTCGGGATTGACCACATTGAACATCGATTTTGACATTTTTTCAATTGCCCAGCCACAAATGTATTTGCCGTCTTCCAACACAAACTCTGCATCACGGTATTCGGGCATCCAATTGCGGAACGCCTCAATATCCAACACATCGTTGTTCACAATATTTACATTGACGTGGATAGGTTGCGTTTCGTATTGATTTTTCAAATTGTACGACACATATTTATTGGTACCGATTATGCGATACACAAAATTACTGCGTCCTTGAATCATACCTTGATTTATCAATTTTTGGAATGGTTCGTCTTGAACAATTAAATCCAAATCGAACAAGAATTTATTCCAAAAACGGCTGTAAATCAGGTGCCCCGTAGCGTGCTCAGTACCACCAATATACAAATCGACACTCTGCCAATAATCGTTGGCGGTTTTACTTACCAATTCCTTGTCGTTGTGCGGATCCATATAGCGCAAATAGTAAGCCGACGAGCCTGCAAAACCCGGCATAGTGCAGAGTTCCAACGGGAAAATTGTTTTATTGTCGATATCCGCCGTAGCAGCAAGAGATTTTTCAGCTTCGTTCCAACCCCACTGTTTAGCGTGTCCCAAAGGCGGATTGCCGTCAGCAGTCGGTTTAAAATCGGATATTTCGGGCAATTCGAGTGGCAAACACTCCTCAGGAATCATATACGGCATACAATCTTTGTAGTAAACGGGGAACGGCTCGCCCCAATAACGTTGGCGACTAAAAATAGCATCGCGCAAACGGTAATTCACCTTTACACGTCCCAATTTTTTGGCTTCTACATATTTTTTAGTGGCAGCAATAGCTTCTTCCACCGAAAGACCATTCAGCGACAAATCGCAATACGGAGTAACTCCTTGGCGCGGCGAATTGCACACAATGCCCTCTTTGGCATCAAAACTCTCTTTGCTGACATCACAACCTTCAATCAGCGGAACTATGGGCAAATTGAAATGTTTGGCAAAAGCGTAGTCGCGACTGTCGTGTGCGGGAACAGCCATAATTGCGCCCGTGCCGTAACCGGCTAACACATAATCGGAAATCCAAATAGGCACAGCCTCGCCGGTAAAAGGATTGATAGCATACGAACCACTGAAAACGCCCGTTACTTGACGGTCGGTAATACGTTCGCGCTCGGTACGTTTTTTGGTTTGCTCCAAATAATCTTTCACAGCACATTTCTGTTCATCGGTAGTTAAACACCTCACCAACTCGCTTTCGGGTGCTAAAACCATAAACGTAACGCCAAACATCGTATCGGCACGAGTAGTAAATATGGTAAATTCAAAATCGCTGTCTTTCACTTTAAACCGAACTTCGGCACCTTCGCTTCGCCCAATCCAGTTTCTTTGAGTCTCTTTCAAAGACTCCGTCCAATCAATTCGGTCTAAACCATCGAGCAACCGCTGTGCATAAGCCGACACACGCAAACTCCACTGACGCATTACGCACTGTTCCACCGGAAATCCGCCACGCACCGAAAGCCCTTCGCTCACTTCATCATTAGCAAGTACGCAACCCAATTTCGGACAAAAATTCACTTTTGTATCAGCAAGGTAAGCTATGCGGTAATTCATCAAAATTTCTTGTTGCCGTTTTTCATCCCAACTTTTCCACTCTTCGGCAGTAAACAGAGGCGTTTCGTTTTGTGCAGCGCGCACTTTAGCATTACCTTGCTCATTGAAAATGTCAATCAGCATAGAAATGGGACGTGCAGCATCGGCACGAAGGCAATACCAATGTTCAAACATTTGTTGGAAAGCCCATTGTGTCCATTTGTAATAATCGGGACTGCAAGTACGCACTTCACGGCTCCAATCGTAGCTGAAACCGATTTTGTCCATCTGTTCGCGGTAGCGTTCAATGTTCTGTTTTGTTGTTATTTCGGGATGTTGACCGGTTTGTATGGCATATTGCTCCGCCGGAAGACCATAAGAATCGTAACCCATCGGATGAAGTACATTGAAGCCTTTCAATCGCTTGTAACGGCTGAAAATGTCGCTGGCGATGTAACCCAGCGGATGACCAACGTGCAATCCTGCCCCCGAAGGATAAGGAAACATATCCAAAACGTAATATTTCGGACGGTTGTTATCTACTTCCACTTTGTATGTAGCATTGTCAATCCAATACTGTTGCCACTTCTGCTCAATGTCTCTAAAATTGTATTCCATGAAAAAACTGCGAATTACGTGCAGAGCATTTCTCTGCACTGTTTTAGTATAAATTTTTACGGTTACAACAATTGTTTCCGCTTTTGTTTTTTAATTTGCAAATGTACGAAATTTTGGCGAATTGATGAAGTCTTACGGGCTAATGTCGAATTTTGTATAAACGTAATCGTTACTTGACAAAAACGAGTGCTTTTTTTTGAATAATTTTGAGAATTACGAAAGAAAATCAAAAAAAACAACTACTTTTGCATACCATTTGCGGCAATAGCTCAGTTGGTAGAGCATCAGTTTCCCAAGCTGAGGGTCGCGAGTTCGAGCCTCGTTTGCCGCTCACTAATAACCACACAAAAAAATCATCGATTTTTATAAACCGATGATTTTTTATTTTTGGATACTTCTAAATTATTCGTTAGGAATAATCAGTTTGTAACCTTTGCCGTGAATGTTGATAATTTCCACATTCGGGTCGTCTTTCAACAATTTACGCAGTTTGGTAATGTAAACGTCCATGCTGCGTGCATTGAAGTAGTTGTCTTCCACCCAAATGGTTTTCAAGGCATAGTTGCGTTCCAAAATATTGTTGGCATTTTGAGCCAGCATGGTCAACAACTCGCACTCTTTGGTTGTTAGTTTGGTTACTTTTCCGTCTATAATCAGCAGTTGTTTTTGAGTGTCGAACGTAAATTTACCCAGTTTGTATTCGCTGGTAATACGGCTTTTTTTGACGCAAATACGCCGAAGAATTGCTTCGATACGGTACAACAGTTCCTCCATACTAAACGGCTTCGTTACATAGTCGTCGCCACCGATTTTAAAGCCTTCCAAAACATCCTCTTTCAAGGTTTTGGCAGTCAAAAATAGGATAGGAACATTAGAGTTCAACTTACGAATGTCTTGTGCTAACAAAAATCCGTCTTTTTTTGGCATCATAACATCCAAGATGCAAAAATCATAAGAGTTACTCGTAAAAGCTTTGTAACCGGCTTCTCCATCAAGACACAGTTCCGTTTCAAAACCTTTTGTCTGCAAATATTCGTTCAACAACATACCGAGGTATTCATCATCCTCGCATAATAAAATTTTTACTTTTTCCATTTTTTAAATTTTTAAATTTGGTATTTCTATTATAAATTTACTTCCCATTCCTAATTCACTATTTACGCGAATGGTACCGTTGTGTGCTTCAATTATTTGCTTCACATAAGCTAAACCAAGCCCGAAGCCCTTTACATTATCAGTCGTTGCGCGATAAAATTTATCAAAAATGCGTTTCGTATCTTCGCGCCGCATTCCAAGACCATTGTCTTCTATTGAAATACAAAGCATATCCTTTGCGTTAAACGTGGTTACGGTAATTACCAAAGGCACGTCTTTGCAATATTTGACAGCATTTTCCATTAAATTGTAGAACACATTCGTCAAATGCACATCGTCCACTTTTGCCATAGCATTTTGTGCATTCAGTTGCGACACTATTTTGCCGCCAACGGCATCTACTTTTACCGAAAAGTTGTCTATCACCGAGCCAAGCATTTTATTCACATCCAAGTTTTCAAAAGTCAGCACAGTTTTTTTGCGGTCAAGCACCAATGTATAAAGCAACTGTTCAATCAGCGTATTCAAGCGTTTCGATTCATTAGTTATAACACCGGCAAATCGCTGCATCTTCTCCACCGTATTTCCCACCGACGGGTCGTTCATCATTTGCGAAGCCAACGAAATAGATGCGATAGGCGTTTTCATTTCGTGCGTCATACTATTCACAAAATCCATCTTCATGGTACTAAGCACTTTTTGCCGATGACTATAAAACATAAAGAACGATAAAACAAGTACCAATATCACAGTAATTATCAATAAAGGTATGAGCAAATTCAGCAAATTAGTCGCCGCCCCATGAACGTTAGTGTTAAATTGTTGCAATACTGTTTCGGTCGTGCGCGAAATATAAATTATTTGCATCGATATCAACGCTACGAAAAGCACTACCGCAACTATAAATATGTATGAACTATAACGTTTCACACCTTCTCGTGAAAAATTGTGCAAATATAATAAATATTTTCTAAATCGAGCATAAAAAAACGAAAAGTTTAATTAAAAAGTTTAACCTATTTGTTAGACTAACTTAATGCGTTTGGTTCAAAGCATTATGAAAAAAAATTAACTTTTTTGGTAAAAATGTAAAAAAATGGAACCGATAATCATTGGAATAGCCGAATTGAGCAGCCAAATAAAAATGCCCGCCAAAGTAATGCCTACTAAGTTGGAAGAATAGCAACCAATGATTAAAACAGCGTAAGAACTACGCACTACCGCCTCCGAAACGGCGATGGAAGGTGTATAAGTAACACAAAGATAGACGATTGGAATAGCCGATAACGCCTCGAACAGCGATAATGGAACACCGCAAAAGCGCAAAATCAGATAAAATTGACAACCAAACACCACATAACGGACAAATGTTATTGCCTTTACTTTTAAAATGCGCCGTTGCGAAAATGTTGCCATGCTCTTCCAAAAATTGATGAAACGCACATTTGGATATCGCCGTATGATATACGCCGAAAATTTTGGCAAACCGATAAACACCACGAAAGAAAACACCGCAAACAGTCCGCAGAAATAGTAAAAAAAAGTTGAAAAAAGTTCACCAATCTGAAAAAAAAGCAAAGCCAACAATCCACAGACGGTAATGATGAAATTTTGAACAAAACTACCGACAAAACCCATGGCTATAGCCGATAAACGTACATCGGACGGAAGAGACATCGCACGCATGGGATATTCGCCCAAACGATTGGGTGTAGAAAAAGCACCTGTATGCCCAATTAACACCGAACGCAAAGCAGTTTTCACATCAAGCGTTACCAAATTGCCTACCAACAAACGCCATTTTTCCGATTCTAAAAAAAGATTGAGCGGTAGCAAAACAACTGCCAACGCCAGCCAGACAAACTGTTCCGCACCAAACGAACTTACTTGTTCAACAAATGCGTCATAACCGTCGAACGTAGCCAGCTTATACGCCAAAAAACCGTACGCAAGCACCGAAATCGCCCATTTGACGTACGTATATATTTTTGCACGCGTAAACATAATTTAACGCTGACGAAAAGAAAAATGTTTGTTGGTAAAATAACTGAACACCGCCGAAATTATGGAAGTGATAACATTAGAAATTGAAGGATAGATGCCGCAAATTTCTACAAAAAACTTCAAACCTATGTAGTTGATAAGAATGCAGCAGCACACTACCAATAAATAACGGATAATCTGCACGCGACCGCGCAAATACGACTCTGAAAAGCTGACATGGCGTGCCAACCAAAAGCCGGTGAGAAATGTGATTGGAAATTTGAATATAAACGAAGCAATGTGCGGCGAAATAGCCACGAAGCCCAAATCGAGTAACTGTTTTTGAAACACAAAATTGTAAAAAACGAAATAGAGCACCCAATCAAAAGCCATATTTAGCCCACCACAAAAACCGTAGCGAAAAAATTGCAGACTAAAGAATTTGCTGAATGGCTGATAAAAGAAGTCAATGACAACCCAAAGGAATTTTTGTATTTTACTCTCGATTTTTTTTATCATAAAAACGGTTTATCGTTTTGCGGTATAAAATTAAATTTATACCTTTGCGGATGTTTTTGTCTGCCACAGAATTGAAAAGACAAAGATAAGTGTTTTTTTTTTGCTGTAGAAATTTATTTAAAAACCAACAGAAATGCCTGACGACCCTTTACAACATGATTCAAGTACGAGCCAAAAAACATTTGGGGCAGCATTTCTTGACCGATTTGCAAATCGCTCTTAATATAGTCGAAAGTCTTCCTTCCGACACCACCTCTGTACTCGAAATAGGACCCGGAACGGGCGTTCTCACACAATTTCTCATCAACAAATCACAATTTCGTTTTTCTGCGGTAGAAATCGACTCCGAAGCCGGCGCATATCTTAAAGAAAAATTTCCAAGTCTGCACCTCATCGAAGGCGATTTTTTAAAAATGAACTTAAAAAAGGAATTTGGCGAACAGCCTTTTTCCATTATCGGTAATTTTCCGTACAACATATCCAGCCAAATATTTTTTAAAATACTTGACAACCGCGACCAAATACCTTGCGTGGTGGGAATGGTTCAAAAAGAAGTGGCTGAACGCATAGCAGCACGACACGGTAACAAAACTTACGGCATCACCAGCGTACTACTGCAAGCTTTTTATACAATAGAATATCTTTTTACCGTCAGCGAACACGTTTTCGACCCTCCGCCAAAGGTCAAATCGGCCGTTACACGGCTCACGCGAAACAGTGTTAAAAAATTAGATTGTAACGAAACACTGTTCGTTCGAACTGTAAAAACGGCCTTCAACCAACGTCGCAAGACGCTGCGCAACTCTCTAAAACCATTACTAAATGGTCAATCGGTTACCGAACCTATCTTCGATTTACGACCGGAACAGCTAAGCGTCAACGACTTTATTTCCCTTACCAACCTATTGGAAGAGAAAACAGAAAACAAAACAATCTGAAAGTACAACTTCTAAAAAAACAGAACATCATGGCAGAAGTAAAACTATTTTATCACGAAGGCACCCGATTAAAAATATCACGCTCAATAGATTCATTGAAAAAAATTCCGCTAGAAAATTTCCTCTGGATTGACCTCAACGACGTGGAAGTGGAAGTGGAAAGTGAATTGGAACAATTCCTCAAAATCTATATTCAAGACGATGAGGAAATGGAAGAAATCGAAATCAGCTCACGGTACATCGAAACAGAGGACACCATTGTAGCCAACTCCGACTTTCTATTAGATGATTTCGAAGAAGAGGCTATTTCGTTTATTGTAAAAAACAATATACTTGTTTCGGTGCGCGACAGAGAACTGAAATCGTTCAACGAAACCGTTAAAAAAATGTTTGCCAATCCGCGCAATTATCCCACAGGACACCACGTTTTGGTCGCTCTGCTCGAAACTCGTGTAGATTATGACGCAGACATGATAGAAGATATTACCCGCGAAGTAACAAAACTAAGCAATACTCTACAAGCCAGCAGTGATGTTAATGATAGTATATTGTTATCAATCAATGAATTGCAAGAAAAAAGTATGTCAATACGCGAAAATATAGTCGATAAACAACGCGTGGTTTCCAATATGCTCAAAAGCCAACTTTTCCCCAAAGAGTTGAAACCGAAACTGACTATTATTCTGAAAGACATCAATTCGCTATTTGAGCACACACGCTTCAGTTTCGACCGTTTGGAATACTTGCAGGACACTCTGTTGGGTTTGGTAAACATACAACAAAATAAAATTATCAAAATGTTTACCATCGTATCCGTTATTTTTATGCCGCCGACATTAATCGCCAGCATTTACGGCATGAACTTCAATTTTATGCCCGAACTGGATTGGGAATACGGCTACCTTTTCTCCATCGGACTGATGATTGCTTGCGTACTCGGAATTCTCCTCTTTTTTCGTAAAAAGAAATGGTTATAAACAAGAATATTCTCTTTTTCTGCATTTTTTTAAAATACTATCGGAATAATTGACTTTTTACTAAAAAATTAGTAAATTTGCAGTTGAATTTGTATTAATTTTAAATTAAAAATAAATGGCAATTATGAATTTTGGCGGTGTAAACGAAAACGTAGTTACCCGCGACGAATTTCCTTTGGAAAAAGCACGTGAAGTTTTGAAAAATGAAACCATCGCCGTTATCGGTTATGGTGTACAAGGTCCCGGACAAGCCCTCAACCTCAAAGATAATGGTTTCAATGTTATTGTTGGTCAACGCAAAGGCGGCAAAACATGGGAGAAAGCCGTTGCCGACGGATGGGTTCCCGGCGAAACACTGTTTGACATTGATGAAGCCTGCGAACGCGGAACTATCATTCAATACCTCCTATCCGACGCTGCTCAAATAGAAGTGTGGCCGCGCGTAAAAAAAGCTCTGACTCCCGGAAAAGCACTTTATTTTTCACATGGTTTTGGCATTACCTATAAAGAACGTACAGGCATCATTCCTCCGAAAGATGTCGATGTTATTATGGTTGCACCTAAAGGTTCGGGCACATCGTTGCGGCGCATGTTTTTGCAAGGTCGCGGACTTAATTCGTCCTATGCTATTTTCCAAGACGCTACGGGCAAAGCTTACAACCGCGTCATTGCATTGGGCATAGGCGTTGGTTCCGGTTATCTGTTTGAAACCGACTTCAAACGCGAAGTTTATTCCGACCTTACCGGTGAACGCGGAACGCTGATGGGTGCCATACAAGGTATACTTTTAGCACAGTACGAAGTACTTCGTGAAAACGGTCATACACCTTCCGAAGCATTTAATGAAACTGTAGAAGAGTTGACACAATCGTTGATGCCGCTTTTTGCGGAAAATGGTATGGATTGGATGTACGCTAACTGCTCGACAACTGCACAACGCGGCGCATTGGATTGGATGGGCAAATTTTACGATGCTACCAAACCCGTTTTTGAACATCTCTATCAAGAAGTAGCTTCCGGCAACGAAGCCCAACGCTCCATTGACACCAATTCCAAACCAAACTACCGTGAAGGATTGGAAAAAGAATTGAAAGCCCTTCGCGAAAGCGAAATGTGGCAAGCCGGTGCCGTTGTGCGCAAACTTCGTCCCGAAAACAATTAACGCAATGAAAAGGCGTGCCTTATACATATTTTCGCTATTACTACTCCTGACGGCTTGTACCAAAAAGCCGCCGGGGGTTTATGATAGCCATATAGGCACTTGGTACATTTCGGCAGCTTACAAAGACGGACAATCAACCAATTGGCTGCCAATTATCATCGCAGTCGATTCGTGCGTACGCAATACCAACATCACTTTTACCGAAGATTCTACTTTCTGGACAAGAAGTTCATGCAATAGTGGAACCACACACGGAGTGTACGAAATAAGAGGTGATTCTATTTTCGCAACTGATTCCACAAAAACGGAAGTGTTCCTGTTTGCAGATAGTTGTCTCTTTAAAAACATAGAAATTCACGACGCTCCAGTCTTTGGCGACTTTGTTTGTAATTTGGTGTTTAGAAGAGAAAAGTAAAAAAACAACTGTTTTTACAAAATAAAACAGTTACAAGCTGTTGCTTTTCAATAAATTACAAATATATTTCAAAAAATCACAAGTTTTTTTGCTATAAATAAAAAATTATTGTACCTTTGCATCCGCCTTTTGGCGAAAGAAGGCCCATTCGTCTATCGGTTAGGACGCAAGATTTTCATTCTTGAAAGAGCGGTTCGATTCCGCTATGGGCTACTATTTAATTTATAAATTTGTTATAACACATGGCAAATCACAGTTCATCAATCAAAAGAATACGACAAATCAATAGTCGTCGTCTGCATAACAGGTACTATGCAAGAACCACACGTAACGCTGTTCGCAAACTTCGCGAACTGACTGACAGAAAAGAAGCCGAAGAACTTTTGAAAAAAGTTTCCGGTATGTTGGATAAATTGGCAAAACGCAATGTTATTCATAAAAACAAAGCCAGCAACTTAAAATCGAAACTGACTTTGAAAATTAACAAATTGGCATAATACGGATGTATAAGCATACATTTGAAGCCTTTCCGTTTGGAAGGGCTTCATTTTTGTATTACCAATAGTAGTACCCGTCTTCATTTGAATTTTTTGTTGTATCTTTACAGTCCGATTTGAATACGACAATGACAAAAAAACGCTTAAATCTGAAAGAGTGGGCTGACGAAGATAAACCCCGCGAAAAAATGCTCAAAAAGGGCATAGCAGCACTTTCGGACGGGGAACTGTTAGCTATACTTTTTCGTACGGGAACCAAAGAAGAAACAGCGGTAGAATTGGCACGTCGCGTTCTCAATTCGGTACACAATAATTTGGACGAATTAAGCAAAATTCCGTTCAGAGACTTATGCAAAAATTTCAAAGGCATCGGCATAACCAAAGCAACAACCTTGGCTGCCGCCTTGGAACTTGGTCGCCGACACAGACAGGCAAGTGCCTTAGAAAAAAAACAGATACTGTGCAGTCGTGACGCTTACAATTTTTTCAGTCCGATAATAGAAGATCTTTCTCACGAAGAATTTTGGGTGATTTTTCTCAATCACAGCAATAAAATTACAGATTCATTGCGCATTAGTTCAGGTGGCACTGCCGCCACTACCGTTGATGTGAAATTCATTTTTAAAGAAGCTATCAACCGACTTTCGAGTGGCATCATCATTGCACACAACCACCCATCAGGCAGCATCGCACCAAGCAAAGAAGATAAAGAATTGACCGCAAAAATAAGCAGTGGCGGCAAATTGCTTGACGTAAAACTGCTTGACCACATTATTGTCGGAAGCAAAACCTATTATAGTTTTTTAGATCAAGGAGAATTATAAATTATGATACAGAAATACAAAAAAATAGCCATAAAAATAGGCAGCAACGTGCTGACACAGTCCGACGGTACTTTGGACACAAAGCGAATGGCTGCACTGACTGACCAAATAGCTGCATTGCACCGACAAGGAAAAGAAATCATTGTCATTTCATCGGGCGCAGTCGCTTCAGGCAGGAACGAACTTAAAATCAATAAAAAGTTGGACAGCATCGAACAGCGGCAACTTTTTTCGGCAGTGGGACAGGCAAAACTTATCAACTATTACTACGAATTGTTTCGCAAACACGGCTTGACAGTCGGACAAGTGCTAACAACTAAAGAAAATTTCTCCACGCGTCGTCACTACCTCAATCAACGCAACTGCATACAAGTAATGCTCGAAAACGGCGTTATACCCATAGTGAACGAAAATGACACTGTTTCGGTTTCGGAATTGATGTTCACCGACAATGATGAATTATCGGGACTTATCGCATCGATGATGGACATGGAACTACTCATTATACTAACCAACGTTGATGGCATATTCGACGGCGACCCTACCGACCCAAATTCTAAAATTATTTCGGAAATCAGGCAAAACGAAGACGTTTCTACCTATATCAAAGCTTCAAAATCGACTTTCGGGCGGGGTGGCATGCTCACAAAAACAACTATTGCTCACAAAATAGCCGACGAAGGCATTGAAGTAATTATAGCCAACGGCAAACGTGACGGCATACTGACCGACTTGCTTAGTGGCGGCAATGTGCCCTTCACACGCTTTATCCCATCGTCAGAAGATGTATCAAGCGTCAAAAAATGGATTGCTCACTCGGAAGGATTTGCCAAAGGAGAGCTGCATATCAACATTCACGCAGCCAAAGCCCTTTGTGGCGATAAAGCCGTCAGTTTGTTACCCGTAGGCGTTGAAAAAATAGTCGGTGAATTTGAAAAAGACGATATTGTGAAAATTGTTGCTCCTGAAAATGTTCCTATCGGTGTAGGCAAAGCACAAATTGACAGTGAAAAAGCACGCACGCTTATCGGTAAAAAAGGGCAACGTCCCATTGTACACTACGACTATTTATACTTAGATTAAACAAGAAAATCTAAAAAATGACCAACAAAAGTAAAATCATCAACGACCCTGTATTTGGGTTCATCACCATACCAAACGCTTTTTTGTACGACCTTATTCAACATCCCTACTTCCAGCGGCTAAACAGAATTAAGCAACTCGGAGTAGCTTTTTTTGTTTACCCGGGAGCACAACACACACGTTTTCAGCACTCTTTAGGGGCAATGTACCTAATGAACGAAACCATTAAACAACTTCGTTTCAAAGGGCAAGAAATCTCAAACGACGAAGCAAACGGACTGCTTTCAGCCATTTTGTTGCATGATATTGGACATGCTCCTTTTTCACACGTTTTGGAAAATATTTTAATCAATGGCGTTTCACACGAAGAGATTACGCTAATGTTGATGAAAAAAATAAACGCCGCTTATAATGGAGAATTAGACATTGCCATAAAAATATTTAACAATCTGTACCACAAGAAGTTCATGCACCAATTAGTTAGCGGTCAACTCGACATGGACAGATTGGACTACTTGCGGCGCGACAGTTTTTTCACTGGCGTAACCGAAGGCACAATAGGTTCGGCACGCATTATAAAAATGCTAAATGTGCAAGACGATAAATTAGTGGTGGAAGCCAAAGGCATTTACTCCATTGAAAACTTCCTTGTGGCAAGGCGTTTCATGTACTGGCAAGTCTATCTGCACAAAACTTCCGTAGCAGCTGAAAAACTGCTCGTAAAAATTTTGAAACGCGCCAAAGCTTTGTGTACCAACGGAGAAACACTCTTTGCATCGCCAGCCCTCGCCTACTTCATCAGGCAAAATGTTACCCAAGAAACATTTAATACGGACACCGATGCTATTTGCAATTTCATTGCGCTTGACGATTCGGATATTCTATCAGCTATAAAAGTATGGGCGAAACATCCCGACATTATATTATCTACTCTTAGCCAAGCCTTTATCAATCGTAAACTCTTCAAAGTCAAGCAACAAGACCTATCAGCCAACGAACGCAACAAACTGATTGACACCTATGTGCAGCATTTTGGCATTGAAAGAAACGATGCGTCTTATTTTTTTGAAGTTGAGCCACTTGGCATCTCGAGCACCTATCATCGCGGCAACGACCAAATTCTCATACAATCGAGCGACGGCAGTCTCCTCGATATCGCTGATGCGTCGGATATGCTCGACATAACTATTTTAGATAAAAAAGTAGCCAAAAATTATTTCTGCTACTATTCAATTAACCGTTAAAAAGAGTGTACTAAATAATTGATTTTCAAATGATTTTAAAACACCTAAAAATAGTCTCTAATTTTTGTTTCACAAAAAGGTAAAAAAACGTTTATTTTACGCATTTGAATGCAACGTTTCTGCATCTAAAAACATCATTTAAGTAAACCAAATTGTATTCATGAAATTTTCAGCCCAACAAATAGCCGATTTCCTCGAAGGTGAAGTAATCGGTAACCCAGCAATTCTTGTAGACAATTTTTCTAAAATAGAAGAAGGACATACCGGAACACTCACATTTCTTTCCAATCCAAAATATACGCCATTCATATACACTACCAAGGCTGATATTGTTTTGGTAGATAAATCGTTTGAGCCCACTCAACCCATAGCTGCAACACTCGTAAAAGTAGAAAATGCCTATCAAGCTTTAGCTAAACTTTTGCAACTTAGAGAGAGTCTTAAACCTCAAAAAACGGGCATCCATTCGTTGGCATTTGTTGATGAAACAGCCACATTAGGCGAAGATGCGTATATAGGAGCTTACGCTTATCTCGGAAAAAACGTTCGTATAGGCAACAAAGTGAAAATATATGCCGGGGTGGTAGTGGAAGACGGTGTAACGATAGGCGATAACACTATACTTTACCCACACGTAACCATTTACGAAAATTGCAAAATTGGCAACAACTGCATTTTGCATGCAGGAGCGGTAATCGGTGCCGACGGTTTCGGTTTTGCACCCAATGAACAAAGACACTACGACAAAATTCCGCAAATAGGTAACGTGATAATAGAGGACGACGTGGAAATAGGTGCCAACACCACTATCGACCGCGCCACAATAGATTCGACCATTATACGCAAAGGCAGTAAAATAGACAATTTAGTACAAATAGCGCACAATGTGGAAATAGGCGAACACACAGGCATTGCCGCACAAACGGGAATTGCTGGTTCAACCAAAATAGGCAAACATTGTATTTTGGCAGGTCAGGTTGGCGTTGTCGGACACCTTAACATTGCCGACGGCTCAATATTGTTGGCACAAACAGGTGTACCGAAATCCATAAAAGAACCCAATTTAATGTGGCAAGGCTCTCCTGCCGTTCCTGTTGCCACCTTTCGCCGTTCTTCGGTCGTTTACAAAAATCTATCCGACCTACAACACAAAGTATACGCTCTCGAAAAGCAACTTAATGAACTCGCCGACAAAAAATAATCAGTGACAAAAAATATTTTTCTTATGACAAAACAAACCACACTTAAATCATCTTTCCAATTAAAAGGAAAAGGTCTGCACACAGGACTCAACATTACTTTAACAATGAATCCGGCACCCGAAAATACCGGCTACATCATTCGCCGAATAGACTTGGAGGGGCAGCCCGAAATTCCTGCATTGGCAGACTACGTAGATAGAGCCACCAGAGGCACCGTACTGAAAAAAGGTGATACAGTAGTAAGTACTGTAGAACACGGTTTAGCGGCATTGTACGCTATGGGCATCGACAACTGTCTAATTGAAGTAGATGCTCCCGAATTTCCGATTTTAGACGGTAGCGCAAAATATTATGTAGATAAAATCAACGAAGTAGGTATTAAAACACAAAATCAACCAAAAGATTTTTTCATAGTAAGGGAAAAAATAACCTACCAACTACCCAACAGTCCATCGTCAATCACGCTTCTTCCTGACGATACTTTCAGCGTACAAACGCTTATTGGCTACGATTCACCAATTTTGAACAACCAATATGCTGTTTTGGACGATATGTCTAAATTCGCCACGGAAATAGCCCTTTGCAGAACGTTTGTTTTTGTGCACGAATTAGAGCCGCTTCTGAAAATGAACCTCATCAAAGGCGGCGATTTGAATAATTCAATTGTCATCTACGACCGACAAATTCCTCAAGAGGAACTACAACGCATTGCCGATTTAATGAACCAACCCTGCCCAAACGTTACTTCGTTGGGCTATTTGAATACTGACTTACTCTTCAACAACGAACCGGCACGCCACAAAATGTTGGACATCATAGGCGACCTTGCACTCATCGGAAAACCTATAAAAGGACGCGTGATTGCAGTACATCCCGGACATTCTACCAATACTGCTTTGGCGAAACAAATACGCAAAGAGTTGAAACGACAAGAAGTATCTGCGCCATTGTACATACCGGACGCCACGCCAATACTGGACACCAATCAAATAAAAGAGTTACTTCCGCACCGTTATCCTTTTTTGTTGGTTGATAAAGTTATAGAAATTAACAACAGCTATATTGTCAGTGTAAAAAACATTACTGCCAATGAAGTTCAATTTTTGGGACATTTTCCCCAAGAACCGGTTATGCCCGGTGTTTTAATTATAGAAGCCATGGCGCAAACCGCAGGTTTATTCGTGTTAAGTACCATGGAAAACACCAAAAATCTCTCTACCTATCTCCTGAAGTTAGATAATGTCAAATTCAGAAACAAAGTGGTTCCCGGCGATGTGTTGGTAATGAAAGTGTTCCTTACAACGCCCGTACGTCGCGGAGTTGCCAACGTAAAAGGCTTTGCTTTTGTCGGCAACAAAATAGCCGCTGAAGCTGAAATGATTGCACAATTAATAGATAACACTAATTCATAAATTATGAAACAGCCATTAGCATACGTTCATCCCGATGCGAAAATAGCTCCCAATGTCGTCATCGATCCGTTTGTAACCATCGATAAAAACGTAGTAATAGGCGAAGGTACCCGTATCAGTTCCAACGTAACCATTTTGGAAAACACTACCATTGGCAAAAATTGTGTTATTTTTCCGGGTGCAGTCATAGGTGCCATACCACAAGACATGAAATTCAGAGGAGAAAACACTTTTGTGGTTATTGGTGACAACACTATTATTCGCGAATGCGTTACTATACACCGCGGAACCGCCGCAAAACAAAAAACCGTTGTCGGTAACAACTGTCTTATTATGGCTTACTGTCACATTGCACACGATTGCATTATTGGCAACAATGTTATTATGGCAAATGTAACTCAATTAGCCGGCGAAGTGGAAGTAGATGATTATGCCATACTGGGTGGCGGTTCGCTCATACACCAATTTACCCATATTGGCAAACATGTCATGCTACAAGGCGGTTCAAAAGTGAATAAAGATATTCCGCCTTACATAACAGCTGCAAGAGAACCTATTTCTTATGCAGGAATCAACTCAATCGGTTTGCGCCGCAGAGGATTCAATAACGACCAAATAAGAGAGATACAAAACGCTTACCGCATTTTGTTCCAATCAGGTATGAACCGCACCATGGCTCTGGAAAAAATAGAAACCGAGCTGCCGGCATCAGCTGAACGAGACGAAATTGTATTATTTATCAGAAATTCGCCGCGTGGCATTTTAAAAGGATATTTGGAAAAATAAATTATTTGAATTACATAAAAAAGGGAGCTCAAGCTCCCTTTTTTATCTCCAATCTATTGGCTCTAAACCATGTACGATCAAATAATCGTTTGCATCACGAAAATGACCACAGCCGAAAAATCCGCGATAAGCTGACAACGGTGACGGATGAACAGCTGTTAGCACTAAATGTTTTGATTTATCAATGTATTTCGATTTCTGCTGAGCATAATTGCCCCACAACATAAACACCAGATGCTCACGCCTTTTGACTAACGTCTGTATTACCGCATCGGTAAAACGTTCCCAACCCTTTCCTTGGTGTGAACCCGCCATGTGTGCTTGTACAGTCAACGTGGCGTTAAGGAGCAAAACACCTTGTTTCGCCCAACGCTCTAAATTGCCTGTAGGCAAAGTTTTAACACTCAATTCGGATTCAATCTCCTGATAAATATTTACCAAAGAAGGCGGAATTTCCACACCATCGTTCACCGAGAAACTTAACCCGTGCGCTTGATTGAAATTATGATACGGATCTTGCCCCAATATCACAACTTTTACCTTATCGAACGGACAAAGGTTAAAAGCATTAAAAATTAATTTTCCGGGAGGAAAAATGGTTTTCGTAGCATACTCCTGCTTAACAAATTTTACCAATTGATAAAAATACGGGCTATTAAACTCCTCACACAAAACCTCTTCCCAACTTTGTTCTATCGTTACTTTCATAGGCTGAAAACAAAAAAACCTCCTAATTGGAGGTTTTTTATAAATTAACGTATCACTTTAAATGGTTGATTATCAATTTTAACAATGTAAGCACCTCTCCGCAGTGCGAATTCAGTTGTGCTATTGATGTGCTGTTTTTTAACCAACACTCCGCGTATGTCATAAATTTCCACCATCGCTGCTTCAGGCACCTCTACACGTATGCCATTAGGAGTATTATAGACAGAACCTTTTATCTTTGATACCTTTTGATTATCTACTGTCGAAGTATATATCGTCAGTGCATAAGCCGCCAAACCATTGTTGGGAGCCAACACATATATCATCACTCTGTCGGACTCTACATTGGCGCACAAACCAAGAGTGAAAGAATCGTTGGCATTAGAACCCAAATTCGCAGTACCATTGATAACTTTTTCGGCATTCAACATTCCGTTTGTAATGTCGTACACTTCTATACTTCCATATCGGCTGGCAGGAATTACCATAAATTTACGACCTTTAAACGTAAAGACAACAATACCTGATGTTTCAGAAGGATTGACGCTTGAACCACCGAACGCATCTTTCAACGTTCCGTTAGGCGAAATATGCATGGTTGGCAAGAAATCGATCGTATGTGCAAAAAACTCCGTCTCATTTATCGGAAACGCCTTACTGCTACTTCCTGTAGGAAGGGAAGTATTGTACATCATCACTGGAGTACCAAACACGCCATTGGCAGCCGGTACTTTAATTACCTTATTACTGGTATTGCTCAAAGCAAGAAGGTAACCCCCTGTAGATGTGTGAAAATCTCCGTAATAATAGAAATAATCACTTCGCCCAAAATTAGTAATAATATCCCTCGTATCACTTAAACCACCAGACACTCGGTTGCTAAAATTGACACGTATATAGTAACTACCTATTAGCGAACTACCGAACATTATCTGTCCGTCATTGCTTATCGCCACGTTCATCATGTTCCATTTATTATCGAAATTCGCTACTTTAATAGAAGAAGATCGGTTGCCTGTAGAGGCATTGATAATATCGCATCGACCTTCGGTAGAAATTTTGGGAATATACAGTTTGCCATCGTAATAAGCCATACTACGTTGTATATTACCTGAATACAAATAGTTGGTTGAAGCAATAGGCTTATTCCATATCTCAGTAATATTAACCGTACCCTCTAAGACGGCCGGGTCTTGCGTTGTAATGAACGTTTTTTCTACACCATAATGCGTGGCTGTAGCCGTTTTGGCATAAGCGCGAAAAGTATAGCCGGTGCTATATTGCAATCCCGATAAATTGGCCATCATTGTAGTTCCTGACAAAACTCCGCTTATTTTAGTATACGTACCGCCTACTGTCGTTTTCCATTCAAAGCCTTTTTCTAAAAGAGCTTCACTACCAACAACCACATCTCCGTTGAGTGTTGCCGACAAACCTTCGACATTAGAGGCATCATTGGTCGTAACTGTTGGCGGTACAACAGCAATGGTAGTAAACGTTCGTTCCGAACCGTAATAAGTACTGCTGTTAGTAGTGGCGTAAGCTCTGTACGTATAGGTTGTTCCGGTCATTAAGCTGCTCAACGAAGCCGACAATGTTGTTCCCGATAATGTACCGACAATAGACGCATAGTTACCACCTGATACTTTGTATTGAAATCCTTTTCCCGTAATCGCTTCATCACCGGCAGTAATGGTGCCGCTCAAATTTGCAGTAGTTTCTGTAACATTAGTGGCAGAACCTGTAACAACCGTGGGAGGAGTCAGTTGTGTAGTTGTAAACGTTTTAATGTCACCATAAACCGTACCCGATGAAGTGGTCACAAACGCTCTAAACGTGTAACTTGTTCCAGCCGTCAAACCTGTCAGAGAAGCAGAGATATTGCCATCGCTATACGTGCCGTATAGTGTGTTATAAGTTGAAGCGGAACTCAAACGCCATTGAAAACCCATTTTTGTAATATCGCCGGAAGCTGCATTGGTAGAACCATTGAGCGTAGCAGACGTTTTAGCAATATTTGTGGCATTACCAGTAGTTACCGTAACATTGCTGGGTGCATTGAAAAACGCTGCTCCAAATTCGTTACCGTACCTGTCCATCGTGCAAACAGCATAGGTATAGGACGAGTTGTAGCTCGACGATAATGTAAACGACGGCGAATAGGACATTCCTAAAAGATAAGCAGGATTGGCCATAGCTGTCGTCGGATCGGTACCTTTAGGGTAACAATATATTGAAAAACGTGCTTCCGTGTTAGGAGATGACGACGACTTGTATTGCCACGTCATACTGGTACCGCTTACATTCAGATTAGTTGGGGCAGGAAGTGTAGGATGATTTTTCCAAGTAATGGGCGGAACCAATGCCTTGCGGTAAAATTTACCTGACGAAGCAACCAATTCTGCAGGATAATTGTTTGCTAAAAAATTTGTTGTGTTATAAAAGATGTGTCCGGGAGCACCAATTACATCGCTGACACGCGTGCGTTCCACTTGCAAGTTCGATTCCGAATTAGTAGTGCTTGAACGTGTCATACTCGAATAGAAATGTATTTTTTTGCCGTCACTTCTTCTTTCGTAAAGAGTTTTTGTAGTGTTCGACCACCACGGACACAATTTGTCATAATCTTGTCCCGAACTAGTAGTGGGCCAATACAATTGTGGCGAAATATAATCGACTGTTCCTGCTTCCATCCAAGCTACAGGGTCGCAATAGATTTGTTCGTACATATTGCCACCCGTAATACCGCTCGGCAATGTCAACTGATGTGCTGCTGCTACACTAGCATCTGTTGTCCAAATACCAAATGGCGACACGCCGAAACGTACCCAAGGTTTGGTTGACTGAATAACATTGTAAACCGCCGCCACCATGCTATTGACATTAGACCTACGCCAATCGGAAAGAGACATACCGGCAGGTTTATATTTGGCTTGAGAAGTAGCATCCAAACTAGAAGGAGTTCCTTCATAAGCATAGAAGTAATCGTCAAAAATAATACCGTCAACATCGTATTTTAGCAAAATATCCTTCACAATATTGGCAATATAAGTTACTACTTCAGGGTTGCCCGGATCTAAAATTACACTACCGCCGGAATAAGTTAACAGCCAATCCGGATGATTTTTTCGAATATCCATATTACCGTTTGTTCCGGCTGTACTTTCATAACGATAAGGATTAAGCCATGCGTGCAGTTCAATGCCCAAATTATGTGCTTCTGTTATAGCCACTGCCAATGGGTCATATCCGGGATTAACGCCACGGGTACCCGTAAGAACTTTGCTCCAAGGTTCATAAGCCGAATTGTACATAGCGTCACACATAGAACGAACCTGAAAACAAGTGGCGTTTAAATTAGCATTTTTCAAGGTGGCAATCTTTTGCTTTAACTCCGCTATCTGGTTCGTAGAACCGGAAGTTTTAGGCCAGTCGATAGCCCAAACAGTTGTAAGCCATGTTGCTCTAAATTCACGTTTAGGTTGTGCATTAATGAACAAAAAGCTACAACACAAACAAAATAAAAAAACTACAATCTTTTTCATAAATATTAAATTTTTTATATATTATTTTAATTAACAATTGCTTTGATTATTTGACCATTAATATAGACTACAAATATGCCGGTTGGTAAAATGTATTCCGCATAATCGGAAACAACACCCTCATGCATCAAAATACCATTTATGGAATAAATCTTAATTGGGCTTGTGTCAGATGTTTCGACCTTCAAGCCTCCTTTTTTAGAAATTATTTTAACATTGGAATTTTCTTGTTGGGTTTGTTGTATGCCGGTCGTTGACAATGTCAATTTGTAGGCAGCTATACCATTGTTTGGAGCCATAATATATACCATTACTCCATCGGCTTTTACTTCGGAACAAATGGCCACTGTAGCCGTAGAGTTGGTGGTACTGCCTAATGGTGATGTAGCTTCAATCACTTTTTTTGCATTGCCCAAGCCTTGGGTAATTTCAAAAACTTCTACGCTACCGAAAAGATTTGCCGCCGTTACCATAAATTTACGCCCTCTGAATGTAAACACGTTCATGCCCGAAGCATTGCCTTTAGTCGGTTTTTCTGAACCAAAAGTCGCCACTTGAGCACCATCACTAAAACGGTAAAGAGCCGGTATTGTAGCTGAATTCATAGCATAAAAATGATCTGCTCCCTCTGGAAAGGCAATAGCTGATGAACCCGCTGGCAATGTACTGCAAGGAATTATAGACGGTGTGCCGAGTGCGCCGTTAGCGATAGGAATTTTAAGAGCTTTCCCACCCGCGTTGCTGGCTGCCACTAAATAGCCTCCATTTGCCGTATTGTAGTCGCCATATAACTCAAAGTAGTCGGAACGCCCAAAGCCGGTGATATCAATTTCCGGAATAGTTTCCATGCCACCACTTGCACGATTCGATTTGAGAAGAAATAGCGTGTTCGACCCTGTTCTAGTGCTACCGAAAAGTATTTGACCGTCAGCCGAAATAGCAACATTATTCATGAACCATTTATCGCTAACTTCACCCACGGTACGAGTTGCCAACAATGCGCCACCCACGCCACTTACAACGTCAAACGTTGCCGACGTACTCTGTTTGGGAATATACAAACGGTCTTCGTACACCGCCATGCTGCGCTGCAAATTTCCTGTAACCAAATATCCTGAAGCTGCTTGCGATTTTTCCCACTGTTTGGTAAAAACTACTGCACCTTCTGCCGGAGGGTCGGGAGGCGTTGAAGAACCATTCCAATAACCTGCCGAAAATTCATATCCGTAGCGGTCAAACGGACGTACCGCCCATGTATAGCTACTGTTGGCTTTAGAAGAATGGGCTGAAATGTCCATATTCTTAGTATAAGTATACCCTACCAAATAGCTCGAATTTTCGATAGCCGAAGCAGCATCCGCCCCTTTAGGAAAAACATACACCGAATAACGCATATTCGATGCCGAATGATCCCACGAAATAGTGTTACCGCTTATTTTCACATTTGTCGGAGCCGATTGATTGGTCTTCGTTTTCCACGTCATCGTAGGCGGAAGGGCTTTAGCAGAAAATTTATTATTGGGCAAATCCGTGTGATATCCTTGCGAACTGTTTGAATAATAGGTATTATGCCCATACATATTGAAAAAATAACGTGAATTGTAAAAAATAGTTCCCGTACACGTATTATTTCTATTGAGGTCAATTTGATTTTTAATATCAGCCGGCGGATTAAAACGTGTATCGTTGTCCACCACATCGTTACTAGAATAGAAATGACGTCCGAAACGTCTGGCAATTCCACCCCACCATGTACACAAATTAGTGTAGTTGGTCGAAGCCGAATAACCACTACTTGATTCTAACGATGGTTTATAGATTTGTGGGGATATGTAGTCCAAATAATGTCTGGACAAACAGGTTACACCATCAAAATAGACATCATCGTACGAAAAATAACCGGTCACGCCGTAAACGGGCTGAATGTTTACATAACTACTGCGGTCTTCAGTATAAACAGGATGCGGAGCTGCACTCCAAATTCCCGGAGGCGCAATGCCAAAACGTACCCACGTTTTACCCGACGACGCAATGGCTTGATATACTGCTTTGACAAATTTATTCACATTTTCGCGCCGCCAGTCGCCCAAACTCAAATTATAAGGATTGTTTGACGAAGTCATGGGTGTTTCGTTCGCAACTTGCGACGTCTTAGGCATCTGATTGTAAAAATAGTCATCGAACGCTAAACCGTCGATATCGTATTTTCCCAACACATCATTAATCACGTTCAGTATATAAGTTTGCACAGCCGGATTGCCCGGATCGAGAAAATATTGTGAATCGGTGTCGGTGTGTTTTAAAATCCACGATTCATTGATATGGGGTGAACGATTGGGTGTAATGTTGCCTACACGGTAGGGATTTATCCAAGCATGAAGTTCCAAACCGCGTTTATGCGCTTCAGTAATAGCAAATGCCAACGGGTCATAACCGGGATTAACACCTTGCGTACCCGTCAGTGCACGCGACCAAGGCTCGTAAGCCGAATTGTACATAGCATCACTAAAGCTGCGTATTTGGAACAATACTGCATTCATATTACACTGTTTTGCCCTATCCAACAATGTCGTGAGTTTAGCTTTTTGAGTAGCTATTTGCGTAGCATTGCCGGGTGAAGTTACCGGACATTGATAGGGCCAATCGATGCTCCAAGCTGTAGTAATATATGCCGCACGAAACTCCTGTTTGGGAGTTTGAGCCCATACCGTTAGGGCTGTCAACAAAAACAATATGATTACACTTCTTTTCCGCACTGTACTCTTCCTTTTTTATTTTACAAATTTATTGGGTTGTCCATCTACACAAATGAGATAAACTCCTTGATTCAACGGAATTTCTACTGTACCATAAGCCTTTTTTTGATAAACAAGAGCCCCATTTATAGAATAGACTTGAATTAAGGCAGCTTGGTTTAATTCCACCCTTGCGCCGAGGTCAGTTTTTAATATCATCGTATTATTGACGGTTGTATTTTGAATATCTGTAGAGGCTATATGCACTTTGTAAGCCACCAATCCATTGTTCGGAACCAGCACATAAACATAGGCTGTATCCAAATCAGCATAAGCACAAATGCCCACAGTATAAGCAGTGTTTGCTGTCGTTCCGATGTCAGCAGTCGGTTGAGCTACTTTTTCAGCAACATTCAAACCGTTAGTGATGTCAAAAAAGTCAATGCTGCCCAATTTGCTGGCAGGCGTAACCATATATTTACGACCTTTTAACGAAAATACAGCCATACCGGAAGTTCCCTCAGGATCTTCAACAGGCGAAACGCCTCCAAACTCTTCAATCAAGTTACCATTAGTAAACATATGACGTTGAGGCACGGTAGTGCTCGTTTGCAAATAGAGTTCAGAGTCGTTCAATGCCAACGTTTTAGTGCTCAATCCGGTAGGAATAGCCGAATTATTTAAGAAAGTCGGAGTACCAAAAATGCCATTCGAAACAGGAATTTTTGCCACTTTTCTTGAAGTGTTACTCAAAGCCAGCACATAACCACCCTCTTCTGTATTGAAATCGCCATAGTAAGAAAAATAGTCACATCGCCCAAAGTTTGACATTGAAAACGATTGAGTTTCCTTTAAACCGCCATTATCACGGTCACTAACATTAATGGTTAAGCCTGATGTCGCAATTAATGAGCTTCCAAACATAATTTGACCATCATCACTAATGGCAACACTCATCATATTCCATTCGCTATTAAAACTTTTCACCGTACGCTGAGCAATCTTTTCGCCATTAGCAGCATTCACTACTACAAATGTTCCGGCTGTCGAAATTCGTGGAATATAGAGTTTCCCGTCATAATAAGCAATACAGCGTTGTTGATTGTTTGTAAAAATATAATCGACATCAGTACGCGTTTTTTTCCACAGCAAATCCACTGTTAATGTTTCCGTAATTTCACCGCTCGAACCGGTAATGAATTGCTCTGTTTCGCCATACGTAGTTTCCGTAGCAGTTTCGGCAAAAGCTCTAAATTCATATACTGTGCGAGGATTTAACCCTGACAATTCGGCTGAAAGTTCCGTACCCGACAAAGTTCCGACAATTCTCTGAAATGCTCCGGTTCCCGTTTTCCACTCAAAGCCTTGCGATACAATAGCTTCTTCGCCTGCCGAAATTGTTCCATTAAGGGTTGCGCTTGTTCCCGTAACATTTGTAGCTGTCGTTGTAGTTACTGTCGGAGGTACAAATCCGGGCGTGGTAAACGTAACTTCTTTTCCATAAGCCGTACTATCGGCGTTCGTCATGTAAGCACGATAAACATACGAGGTCAGCAAATTCAAACCTGTCAGATTGGCTGAAAGATAACCTCCTACCAACATGCCGTCAATTCTTTGATACTCTCCACCGACTTGTTTCCATTCAAAACCCTTGAAAGAAATAGGTGACTGCGACATTGCCGTTCCATTCAACTTTGCAGAAGAGCGTGTCAATTCAGTTGCTGCCGAAGTGGTGATGATATCCTTCGTCGTGTTGATATAAAAATAGGGAGTTGATTCGCGTGCATAACCGTCCATGGCACAAACAGCAAATTTGTGAGTAGGCAGTAATGACATGTAATCGGAAATGTTAAACTGTTTTTCGTAGGTTACGCCCAATAAGTTGGAAGATTTTTCCAATTCTTTCAAATCGTCGGTCGATGCTTGAGGCAAAACATAAACACTGAATTTTATCGCCGAGCCGTGATTCCATTTCAACAAGTCGCCTTCAAGCGTCAAATCAGTTATAGGCAACAACGGTTTAGTTTCTTTCCAATCTATCAAAGGACGCAACGACGGCGATGTAAAACATGAGGCTTTTAAGAACGGACCATAAACAGCTAAATTTTTGTCACTGAAAACAATAGCACCGGGAGCAATAGAGTCGGTCGCTCGGTTGCGGTCTATTTGTAATTTATATTCGTCATTTTCCCAACCGCGATAAAGTCCCATGCTGGAATAGAAATGGCGACCATATCTTTTAGCAACACCGTACCACCACGGACACAACACATCATAATCCTGACCTGTGCTTGTAGTTGCCCAATAAAGCTGCGGAGAAATAAAATCGATAGTGCCTTCAGAAAGCCAAGCTAATGCGTCGCAATAGATAGAGTTGTAATTGTCGGAACCGGTAATACCTTCAGGCAGTTCTACACCGTATTTTGCGGCAGCCTCTCTACTGGTTGACCAAATGCCACGCGGCGAAATTCCAAACAAAATTTCAGGATTGAAAGCCTGAATGGTATCGTAAACCTCTTTTACGGTTTTGTTCACATTGTCGCGCCGCCAATCAGCCAACGACAGATTTTCGGGATTGTGTGCTAAAAAAGTTGCATTATCCTGCGTGCTTATGCTCGATATGTAAAAATAGTCATCCCAAAGAATACCGTCAATATCGGGATAATTTACAAGAACTTCTTTAGTAACATCAGCAATATGTTTGCGTACTTCGGGTAATCCGGGATCCAATATCATGCTCCCACTCATATTTAAAATCCATTCGGGATGCTGCACTTTCATGTAGTCGTCCTCGGGGAAAGTGGGTGTGCTGGAATTTCGATAACGATAAGGATTCATCCATCCATGAAGTTCGATGCCGCGTTTGTGAGCTTCGTCAATGGCAAAACGCAGAGGGTCATAACCAGGGTCTTTGCCACGGGTAGAAGTAAGGTAATACGACCAAGTGGTTATTTCAGTACGGTACAAAGCATCAGCCATCGGGCGTATCTGCAAGCAAGCCACATTCATATTGGTTGCTGCCAACCTATCGAGAATAACTATTAGTTCCTGTTTTTGAGCAGCTATCTGCTGTTCAGCTTCAGCTCCTGTTTTTGTTATTTTAGTAGTTGGCCAGTCGATATTTTCAACCGTCGCAATCCAACTAGCACGAAGTTCACGTTTCGGAGAATCTGCTAATGCAATGACTGAAAAAGCCACAGCACAACTCAAGAGTACAATACTTTTTTTCATGGTTTAAATTTAATTACTACTAATTTTTTTACACAAAACATCGACTTTCTGGCAAAATCACCAAAAAGTCGATGTAATTTATAAATCAATGTACAATTTTATATATCGCGTTATTTATTTTTACTATATAACAACCACGGTCGAGTGGAAATTCAACAAAACCGTTATAAGTACCGTTGCGTATTAAAAGACCGCCAACTGTATATACCTCTACCTGCGAAGGTTTAGTCAGTTCTAAGCTTATGCCCTGAGACGTGTTCGATAAAGAAATACCATCGGCAAACGTATATTCTACAGCGGTAACTTTTTCTACTGCCGGCGTAGATTCATTACCCATGCGGTCGAGTGTGCGCACCGCAAAACGGTGAGTAGCAAACTTATCGGAATGGGCTGCCACATTCATTGAATTACCAAAAGCTGTACCTATCAAGTAGGTTGCCGTGGTGTAATTGCGCATGTTATTTTCCCCGCCCGCAGGCAATAAATAAATCGAATATTTTCTGCCGTTTGCAGGTGCCGTCCAAGTTAAAATATTATCAGAACCGCGTACCACTTCGGAAGGCGCACCTAAACCTTCGGAAGCCTTAAATTCGATGAGTGGTGTTAATGAAGGCTGCTCAAAACGATTTGCCGGCAAATAGGTATTCATATATTCGTTCAAATAATATTTCAAGCAAAAAAACACAGAACCCGGCGCAGTAGCATCAAGTTCACGATTTTTGTCAATTTGTAACCAGCAATCGGCGAGCGTAAAAGGTTTATTCGGATTTATATTGTAGAGTCCTTGGCTTGAATAAAAATGCCGACCAAACTTTTTTGCCATAGCCGACCACCATGTAACCAATGAAATATAGTCGGGACGCGGATTATCGGTACGCCAATAACATTGAGGTGAAATGTAGTCGATAGTATGCGATTGTAACCAAGCTAAACCGTCGGCATAAATGGAATTGTAAACATCCCAACAGCCTTGTACATTGTTAGGCAATGAAACACCGTATTTTGCGGCAGCCGAAGAACTGGTTGACCAAATGCCCGGAGGCGAAATACCAAAACGGATGCCCGGATTGATGCTTTGAATCATATTAAACGTTTCCGCCACAGTTTTGTTCACATTATCGCGACGCCAATCGCCCAACGACAGACCGTTCGGATTGTGAGCGACAAAACTGGCATTATCCTGTGAACCCATACCCTTAACATAAAAATAATCGTCCCACACAATGCCGTCAATATCGGGATATTTTTGTATGATTTCTTTCGTTACATTGGCAATATAGGTACGAACAGCAGGATTTCCCGGGTCTAGAATAGACTGATTTCCAACTTGCAAAATCCAGTCGGGGTGCTGTACACGCATGGGGTCATCTTCGGGATGTGTAACGCTCGTTGATTCGTAGCGGAACGGATTCATCCATGCATGAAACTCCAAACCGCGCTTGTGACATTCTTCAAGTGCAAAAGCTAACGGATCGTAGCCCGGGTCAACACCACGGTCACAAATATAAGCCGTCCACGGTGCAAGTTCGGATGGGTAAAACGCATCTGACATAGCACGCACATGTAAAAATACGGCATTCAAATTACCCTGCTTTACTCTGTCCAAGTAATTGGTAAGCTGACTTTTCTGTTGATTAATTTGCGATAAATTGCCGGGGGTTGTGATTTTAAACGTTGGCCAATCGCCGGAAATGGGCGAAATCCAAATCGCACGCATCTCGCGTTTAGGTGAAGCAATAGCCATAACCACAATAAAAAACAAGTAAGCAAATAGTAACGTAAATTTTTTCATAAACACAATATATGTAATATACTAAAAATTGATTTCTCGCAAAAGTAACTCTTTTTTAAAGGATAAACGATTAATATATGTTAATTTATTCAGCCTTTTTTAAATTAATTGTCCATATCACTTAAAAAGAGCCATCTAACTGTTTTTTCGTCAAGTAAAGTCGTAATTTCTGCAAAACGTTTAGTCGCCGCATCCAATTGTTCGCCATCCATCGTTTCTCCCGATGAAAAAACAGTTTCCAACGTTTTTTGCTCTGCTTCCAATTCGGCTATTTCCAATTCCAACTGTTCCAATTCACGTTTCTTTTTGAACGTCAGTTTGCGCTTGTCGTTGTCACTTTTTCTTTCCGATTTTAGGGCTTGATTGTTTGTTGGATTTTGTGTTTTTAATTTTTTTTCACTCTCTTCTGCCTCTTTTAATTGAGCCCACTGACGGTAATCGGTATAGTTCCCGGGGAAATTCTGAATATCCCCGTTGCCTTTGAATACCAACAAATGGTCAACCACTTTATCCATGAAAAAACGGTCGTGACTGACAACAATAACGCACCCTTTGAACGTAATCAAATAATCTTCCAAAACATTGAGCGACGCAATGTCCAAATCGTTGGTGGGTTCGTCAAGTACTAAAAAATTAGGATTACGCATCAATACTGTGCACAAATAGAGTCGCCTTTTTTCGCCACCGCTCAAATTAGCAATAAAATCGTACTGTTTTTGCGGAGGGAACAGAAAATGCGTCAAAAATTGTGAAGCTGTCATTTTACGACCACCGCCCAAATCAACCTCTTCGGCAATGGCACGCACGGCATCAATCACTTTCATCGAATCGTCGAAATTAAGCCCCGATTGGCTGTAATAGGCAAACACCACCGTTTCGCCAATATCAAACCGCCCACTATCAGGAGGAATTTTGCCAAGCAGCATTTTTAGAAAAACCGATTTGCCGGTGCCGTTTTTGCCCGTAATACCAAGTTTTTCGTAACGCGAAAAATTATAATAAAAATTATTTAAAATAACCTGCCCGTCAAAAGCTTTCGACACATATTGCGCCTCAAAAATTTTAGAACCGAGATAAGATGATTTCACGCCCAACGATAACTGTTTTTCCTCTATGCGCCGTTTGGCACGCTCCTCTATTTCGTAGAATGCGTCAATGCGACTCTGCGCTTTTGTGCCACGCGCTTGCGGCTGTCGGCGCATCCAATCCAACTCCTTGCGGTAGAGATTTTTCGCACGCGCCGTTTCTGCATTAAAATTATCGATGCGCATTTCGCGCTGCTCCAAATAGTAGGTGTAATTGCCTTTGTAGTGGAAAAGTTGCTGTTGGTCTATTTCTAAAATATCGGAACAAACACGATCGAGAAAATAGCGGTCGTGCGTAACCATGAGAAGCGTCATTTTCGACTGGTTGAGAAAATCTTCGAGCCACTCCACCATTTCCAAGTCAAGATGGTTGGTAGGTTCGTCCAACAGAAGCAAATCTGGTTCCGTTATCAGCACATTGGCTAAAGCCAATCGCTTTTGCTGACCGCCACTCAACTGCTCTACCGGCTTGTCGAAATCATGAATTGCCAATTTGCCGAGAATTTGCTTAATGCGCGTTTCGTAATCCCACGCATTGAGTCTGTCCATATCGGTCAAAACAGCTTGAAAATCGTCAGCGTAACGTTCATTATCTTTTTCGTGCAGTGCCAACAACCGTTCATATTCGGCTATGGTTTTCACCACATCGTTGTCCGACAAAAAACAGGCTTCCAAAACCGTTACGCCGATTGGAGATTTAGGCTCTTGCGACAGAAATCCAACGCGCAAATCTTTGCGAAACGTAATTGTTCCATCATCGGGCACCTCGTTGCCCACCAAAATATTGAGCAACGTGGTTTTTCCGGCACCATTTTGAGCCACCAAAGCTATGCGCTGACTTTGGTCGATGCCAAAAGAAATTCCCTGAAAAAGAGCACGTTCGCCAAACGATTTGGTTAAATTTTCTACTTGTAGATAGACCACCCGAAAAGAAATTAACTATAGAAATTGGTTGGGTTTCTTATTTAAACAAACGAAGAATATCGTTACCATTGGCGTAGATAAGTAATGCCAACAACAAGAACATTCCTATATTCAACGCTGTTTCCATAAATTTATCACTCGGTTTGCGCCGTGTAATCATTTCGTACAAAATGAACAAGACATAACCGCCGTCTAAAATTGGGATTGGCAAAATGTTCATAAAGGCAAGAATAATCGACAAAAATGCGGTCATATTCCAGAAAATGCTCCAATCCCACGTGGCAGGAAACAGGTTGCCAATAGCTCCAAAGCCGCCGAGACTTTGTGCACCCGCTTTGGTGAACACAATGCGAAATTGACGGATGTAACTATCCAAAGTTTCCACGCCCATCGACCAGCCGGCGGGGATAGATGCGAAAAATCCATAATTTTGGCGCTCAGTAACAAAATATGCAGACGGATTGCGCACCAGCACGCCTATTATGCCATCGGAATTAACATAAATACTGTCGTCTATTACCTGATGATTACGCACATAACTTATGGCGATTTTTTTATCGGCGCATTGTTTCAATTCTTCTTTAATATCTTGAAGCACAGCCAATTGTTTACCATTTACGCCAATAATACTGTCTCCTTTTTGAAGTTTGGCATCAGCAGCCGGCGTACCGGACGAAACAGTTTCCACCACAAAAGGCACGCGCACCATCAGGAATTGTTTTTCCTGTGCTGCTACTATTTGTTCGCTAAAATCGGCAGGCAGCGTTACGGGAACTTCCACTCCTTGTCGGCGGACTACCACATCGCATTTGCCATCAATAATTATTTTGTCTATAATGTCGCGTTCGGTAACCATTTTTTGACCATTCACCGACACCACCACATCACCATTTTGGAAACCATTAGCCAAAGCCGTTTCGCAATAGTTGTAGCCCAAATAGGCATTTTCGACAGGCAAATATTCTTTTCCCCAAGCAAAAAGCAACATCGCATAAATGATAATCGCCACAAGGAAATTGTTCAAAACGCCTCCCGTAATAATGAACAGACGTTGCCATGCCGGTTTTGAACGGTATTCCCACTCCTGCGGCTGACTGTTCAGCACGGTCGGATCCATCGATTCGTCCACCATACCGGCAATTTTGCAATAACCGCCCAACGGCAACCAACCAATGCCCCATTCGGTCGATTCGGGGTGTTTGCGCCAATCGCTATCGTCCAATTCGTCCAACGGCGCAGGCACCATTATAACTTTGCCCTTTTTGTCCGTTTTCGGATAACCATCTTCATCGAGCAATGGCTGCATATGGTCGGGCAAGTTTTTCGCAAACCAGCGCGCTTGCCACTTTCCGTTGATTTTTTTAAAACGGACAATAGAAAATTTAGGATTGAAAAACAGGTAAAATTTATCGACACGAGTTTTGAAAATACGCGCCCACATAAAGTGACCGAGTTCGTGTACAAAAACTAAAAGTGATAGACTTAGAATAAGTTGTAAAGCCTTGATTAAAAATGTTTCCATATTATTGAGTTACAAAAAAATCGTTTTAAAATAATTCTGCCGTTATTTTACGTGTTTCAGCATCGCACGCCACATAATCCTCGTAAGAAGGTTGCTTTATAAAAGTTGATTTCGCCAACACTGCTTCGATAACATCGCTCATTTGGCAAAATCCTATTTTATCTTTCAAAAACGCCGCCACCACCACTTCGTTTGCAGCATTAAGCACACACGGCATATTGCCGCCTCTGCTCATAGCTTCGAACGCCAACGCTAAGTTTCGGAAACGGTGCAAATCGGGTTGTTCAAATGTGAGCGCACCGCAAGTGGAAAAATTGATTCGTTCAAACGTGGTGTTGCAGCGCGTGGGGAAAGTCAACGCATACTCTATGGGCAAACGCATATCGGGAACGCCCAATTGCGCTTTTACACTGCCATCGCAAAACTGCACCATGGAATGTACAATGCTTTGCGGATGCACCACTACTTCTATCTGCCCATGCTCCAAGCCAAACAGCCATTTTGCCTCTATCACCTCAAACCCTTTGTTCATAAGGCTGGCAGAGTCGATGGTTATTTTCGCACCCATGTTCCATGTCGGATGTTGAAGTGCCTGTGCAGCGGTAACGGTAAGCAGTTCGTCGTATGTTTTTTTGCGAAACGGTCCGCCCGAAGCGGTCAAAATAACCTTTTCCACTTCTGCGGGATTTTCGCCCACCAAGCATTGGAATATGGCGCAATGTTCGGAATCGACAGGCAAAATGGCTGCCCTATTTTCCAACGCAAGCCGTGTTATCAATTCGCCGGCTAGTACCAATGTTTCTTTGTTCGCCAACGCTATTTTTTTACCCGCTTTTATCGCTTCAATGGTCGGCAAAAGCCCCGAATAGCCTACCATAGCAGCCACCACAGTCGTAATCGGTTCCATAGCAGCCACTTCGGCAATAGCACGATTGCCGGCAAAAACTTTTATCGGCAAATCAGCCAGAGCTTTTTTCACTTTGTCGTAATACGTTTCATTGGCAATAACCACCACTTCGGGCAAAAACTGCCGTGCTTGCGCTATAAGTAAATCGGCATTATTATTTGCCGTCAGCGCATAGACTTCAAACAAATCGGGTTTGGCTGCCACCACATCAAGCGTTTGAGTGCCGATGGAACCGGTAGAACCTAAAATGGCTAAACTTTGTTTATGAACCTCCAAAATTGATTGCGTTTTTAAAAAATAATATAGTCGGAAGGATTTACCGTTTTTCCTTTCTGCCACAATTCGAAATACAAATTCGATTTTCCTTCCACACCAACAGCATCTTCGATAACACCAAGCACTTCGCCCGCTTTTACTTCGTCGCCGACACGTTTAAGCATTTGACCGATGTTTTTATACACCGAAATATAACCATCGGGGTGCTGAACTACCATGGAATAACCGTGTTGCAACGTATAGTCAATGGCAACGACTGTGCCGTCCTGTACTGCTTTCACCGCAGCATTTGAAGACGATACGAACGTTATGCCATACGATTTTGTGGGGTTGTAAGGTTCGCTTATAACGCCCGAAACCGGTTTCATAAATACCATTATCTCGCTATTGGCGGCAGGTTTTACGTTTGCCGTGGTGTATTTTTCCTCTTCTTCAAATTTTTTACAAAATTGCTTTTCGGCATCACTTTTTACATCAAGTACTTTTGCCAATTTTTCCAATTTAATGGAATCGATTGGTATCACGGAATCGACCTCAACCGAGCCGCTCAGAACTGATTTTATAACCGTCATTTGAGCTTCCTGAAAATACATTACGCGTTGCAACGAATCCAATTCCAACGATTTTTTTACCAAATCGGAACGGATAGACGCATCAGAATAGCCGGGCAAAAAATATTTGATAGGCGTATAGAAAATTACCAAAGAGATAACCGCAAACGAAATGACTGCAAACAGACAAGCGTACAAAAAGACCGATAAGCGCGACAAATGTACACGAAACGTCTCCTCAAGCGTGTTTTCGTTAAGGATAGAAACCTTGTACTTAAAGCTAATGCGCTGAAGAAAAGTTTTTTTGTTATGTCGGTTAAATTTTTTGCCCACGGTATATAGTTTTAAATTTTTAAGTTAATATGCGGTATGATTAAAGTTGCCAATTTGAAAAAACTTTTTGTTAAAATTATGATTATTTTAAAAACCAATTATACTGCCCTATGAACTTTCACTATTTTTCACTCATCCAACCATTTTAATGCTTTTTGGGTTATTCCATTAAACCAATCCACTTCATTGTCCGCTATGCTTGCTAATTCATTTGAATACTCAAAAAATTGTTGAACGTGTCTTGGTTCTGGAACATAACTTGCGTTATGAGAGTCTTGAACCATTTTAATGAAAACATTCAAAGGCAATGGAACGATTGTTGATGTTCCTCCGTAATACTGAATGTTCATTCTGTGCAGTGCGTAAAAATGGGCTTTGCAAGCGTCATTTATATTTGGTGCAATAAACAAGCAATAAGCAGGTTTTTCTGTCTCACGCTTATATTTGGCAAGATGCCTTGTAACGGGTTCTCCTTCTGTTTCATATTGTCTTTGTCCACTTTGCATTGTTACCTCAACTGTTAAACCAAAGTCTCCATAATCACAAACAATGTCTGCCATATTTCCTTGTGCTGTTGACATAGGATTTCCGAAATCATCAAATTTCAAGTTGGCTTTAATATCTCCGCCATCCAACATTGTCATTGCTCGCCAAGTGTTCCACTCTAGCATAAGTGGCGTATCATAAAGTGAATTATCAAGTATTTGGTCAAATGTTGTGGAAATATCTTCAAATAATCGGTAGTCTTTAATTGCAGCAATCTGTTCTGTTAAAATTTGCTCTTTTCGGTTTTCTAATCTGTCAGCAAATAAGTCTTTAAGTTCTTGTAATGTTGCAGTTTCGGAAATTTCAAGCAGAGGAAATTCTGCTCTAATTTTTTGTTCTAATAAATCTCTGTTGTCTGTCAACAATGTCGGAATTTTTGGATTTCCGAGATATGCAACATATTGACGTTCGTTATCAATAAAGCAGGGTTCTCTATCTGTATGTTGTAAGAAATAATCAACTTCTTGAATTTTTTCAGGAACTATTGATATTGACTTTCCTAAATGTGAAATATTTACCAAGCCTGTTGCTCTTAAATATCGGAAACAAGCATCAGCGTAGTCTCTCATATTGCTTGCTTTGGTACTTAAAAATTTAGCTATCGAAGCATCATTTGTTTCTCTGGTTCGTGTATTTCCTGAGCTTATGTCTGCACTATAAATTTCTCTTAACTCTCTATCAAAATATTCTGCTCTAAAACGCTTGTAGTTCCCCTCATTCTGTGCTTTAGCAATCCTAAATTGGTTAATTTTCTCAACAATAATGTCAAACTTACGATAATCAACTAATTGCAAACCGAATATCTTTAATTCATCAAATTTCAATGAGCCAAAATGTCTGATAAGTCTGAAAAGTTCAAGATATGGTTTTACCCAAAATTCAGCTGAATTTTCAGTTGGTTTATGAAATGGGGAAGGAACTTGAAATTTGAGAAGTTGCCTTAAAAATACTTCATCTTTTCTTCTTGAATTAACAAGTTCTTCTCCCGCTGCTGTTAGTTGAATTGTTGGGGAAAGAACTACAAAACCAAGTGCTTTTGGTGCTCTGTTTATTCTGTCTCTTGCACTAAATGCTGGGTCATTTGCACCTTCACCATTAAAAAAGTTTTCCTCTCTCAATAGCCCCATAAAAGCTCTTTGAGTTTCATTATTCCAACTTTGTCCTGCAAAATGAGCGTTTAACAGCCCAATTTCAGGAATCATCTTTGCTGGTGTCCGTGGGGAAGTGGTTACAAAAATTACTTTACTGTCAATTCTAGCCATACAAAACAGATTCTTTTAATATTAATTGGGGTTCTCGTTTTAATTTTTCATTGCCGTAATTAGAAATAAGTATGTGACTTGCTTTTGACTTAAATCTGTTCCTAATGTTAACTGTATAGGACTTACCATATTCATCAACAATGTAGTCTCCATATAATTTTTCTGTTAGGGGAGTCCTTCCAATAACCATAAGTGCCTTGCACTTTAGATTTTTATATTGGTTAGCTAATTCAATATGGTGTTTTTCATTGAATCCGTCTTTGTGTTCAACATTGCCATAATCTGAAAAAACGCAGTCGTAGGGTGGGTCTAAAAACATAAAATCATCTTCGGTAGCCATTTTAAAAATTTCGGAATAATCAAGATTGTAAATTTCAGTGTTAGCAAGTAATTTACTATGTGATTTTGTGACTAATGAAGTGTTTAGATTTACATAGCGACCATAAGGCACATTAAATTCTCCTTTAGCATTATAGCGTATCATTCCTGAATACGCTGTTTTATTTATGAAAAAGTAAAGTAAGGCATCAGAATATTTTTTCTCGGTCAATTCGTTGAACATATCTCTGATCTTATAATATAGAGATTCGTTATCGTCCTCAACTCTTTTATTTGGTGTTTTACTCTTAAGCTTTTCAAAATTTCTACGGTTTATTGTATAAACTTTTTCTATTTCTATTAATTCTTCTTTGAGAGTCTCAAAGTCATTTTTTACACCTAAATAAAATGAAATAAGTTTTGAATTAATATCGTTTATAATTGCTCTTGGGGGTTCTAAATAAAAAAACAATGCACCTCCACCAAAAAATGGTTCAATATACCGTCCTTCATATTTCGGAATATGTTTAATCAAATAGGGTATTTCTTTTGATTTACCTCCTCTATATTTTATAAGTGGTTTCATTCTTTGGCTAATTTACGTTTAGCAATGCTTTTTTATCAATTGATATTGTGTAATTTTTAAATTAAAAAAATCAATAATTTATTTCATTATTTTTATCTACGCACATAAGTAAAAAACGCAAAATCAAGTCCTGTTGCTTCGTCGTGCATTTTTCCCGATTGTGCTTCTATGCGCCAAATAGTTTCGTCAATAGCGGGGAAAAATGTATCTGCTTCAAAATCTTTGTACACCCACGTTATTTCCAATTTATCAACCAACGGCAAAAATTGACGGTAGATGCTGCCGCCGCCAATAATAAAACACTTTTCGTCTTTGCTGCACATTTTCATCGCTTCATCAATGGAATAAGCCATTTCGCAGCCCTCTATTTTTTCGCCGACTATATCGGAAATCACAATATTGCGACGGTTGGGCAACGGTCTTATCGGTAGCGAATAGAACGTCCGTTTGCCCATTATCACAGTGTTTCCGGAAGTCATTTTTTTAAAATGCTTCAAATCGGCAGACAAGTGCCACAACAAATCGTTGTCTTTGCCAATAGCTTGATTTTGCGCAACAGCAACAATAATGGAAATCATATACCAACTATCTTTTTCAACTTTAAACTTTTATTTTTTAACTCCTCCGCCCCATGGCAATCATTATGTAGTAGAGCAGCGTAGCCAAAGAACCGAGAGCTGCCATCACATAGGTATAAGCCGCCGATTTCAAAGCATCTTGAGCCTGTTCATGCGTGTCGCGAGTGGTTATTCCCGCCGCATTGAGCCACACCAACGCACGTTTGCTGGCGTTAATTTCTACGGGCAAAGTGATGAAACTGAACAGCGTAGTTACGGCAAACAGAGCAATGCCCACCCACAACAGTTCGGGAAACACATTTAACATCAGCATTCCCGCCAACAGTATCCACATTACCCATTTGGAAGCAAAACTCACCACCGGCACCAACGCCGAACGCATTTTGAGCGGCGCATAGGCTTGGGCGTGTTGTACGGCGTGTCCGCACTCGTGAGCAGCCACCGCAGCGGCAGCTATACTGCAACTGTTATAAACGCCTTCACTCAAATTGACGGTTTTGTTCAACGGATTAAAATGGTCGGTCAGCATTCCCGGTGTGGAAATAACTTCGACATCGTTGATGCCGTTTTCGCGCAGCATTTTGCGGGCAACATCGACTCCTGTCATGCCACTTGGCAGCGGAATTTGTGAGTAATTTTTAAATTTTCGTTTCAAGTTCGCCTGAACCAGCCAACTTGCAATAGTAATTCCAATAAAAAGAATCCAATACATGTTCATAAATTTTTCTTTGATTAATAATTAAATTTTCATTAATAAACACTCGTTACTGTCAAAAATCTTGCCAAAACGAATGCGCACGCACAGCAATTTACTTTAAACCGTATTTTCGTTTGCATTTTTTGCAAATTCCATATAAATAAATTGTTTGATAATCAACATCAAACGTTGTAAAAGTGCGGTTTTTTATCGCTCGCTTTATTTTCAGGTCGGAAAATTCCACCACTTCGCCACATTTTGTACAGATACGATGATGATGTGTCGCATTGGCAGTTGTTTTTTCATATTCCACCCGATTGTTCAAAAAATGGTGCTGCACAATCAAATTGCACTTTACCAGCACTTCGAACGTGTTGTAAACGGTGCCTCGGCTTACCCTAAACGACTTTTTCATAAGTTCGTAAATGGTGTCGGGCGTAAAATGTCCGTTGTAGGTGTAAATGCACTCCACAATTTTGTCACGTTCGGCAGTACACCTCATCTGTTGTAACGACAAAAAGTCCGAAAGTATTTTCTGCGCCGTTTTTATTTCCTCTTCCTGTGTCATACGTTTACGGTTTATAGCCCGATTTTTGGAAAATTTTCCGATAATCGAAATCTTTCATCAATTCGGCAGGCGTTACGTTGCGCTCTCTCTTCATATAGTCTTCCACTATTTGCCAACCGATATAAACACCCAATCTGCCCGGCGATTCTTGCGAAATAGGCGTAGTAAACGGCGCATCGTTCAGGTACTGCACCACCAACATCGGGTCGTGTGAAAAAAGATGCTGTTTGCCGAGCATGGTCAGCCACACCTCTTTTTCGTATTTTTCAGCCCACGCCCACTGCTCCGGCGTGTAACCCATCAACAAACGCTCAGGCTCATTGGGCAACAACAGCGATTGCACATACATAATTTTTCCGCGGTAAATCATTTCGTCAAGCAGTTGCCTTTGTTGCGAAACAAAAGGAAATTCGCTTACTAAAAACGCCGTAACGTAGTCGGAAACAATTTTTTCGCGACACATATTCGGACGTAAATAGTTGTAAATCATCACTCTTTTGTACAACGAATAGTCGCTGCCCAAATAGTTGTCCGCACTCAGCGAAATGAAATTTTCGCCCACTACCAAACTTTGGTTCAATCCCGAAACGTGCAAACAAAATTGTGGCGTTGCTTTGTCGGGGAAAAAATAACGGGCACGCTTAAAAGCATCGGTCAGTTTCGCTTCAATGTCCGACACATCGGCGAAAGCCGCCAATTCGTCAGTATAAAGATTGATAACCGCCGTATCTTTGTAAAAACTCAAAATAGTGCTTGCCGTAATTGTGTCGGTAACTTTGCCAAACTCCACTATTCGCTCCAAATAGATGGGCAACAATTCGGGGTATTTCTTTTCCAAACGCAACAGTTCCGATGGAATATCCAGAGTGTCCAAATTCCAAAAATCGATGTCAAAACGCCCGATTTTTACCTCCAATTCGATGCCGGAAATGTCTGCCTCACGTTTTTCATTGGAGCAGGCAAACAGCATTAAAACAATTATTAATAGTCCTGTAAATTTCTTCATTTTTAGAACTTGTATAAATAATGAATTGCAAAGATACAATAAATATTTGAAGGTGTAATAGTTCAGAAGTTTGAAAATTTGATAGTTGTGCGTTTCTTATGCAATTTTTTATTTTATCTCTGTTGGTTTGTCTAATAGCCCGTTTTTTGGATTAATTATTCACCACTTATTTGTTATTCTTAATTTATTTCGTACCTTTGCCGTCGATTTGGAACAATTATCGTTCCGCTACACGCTTAGGGGTGCCTTTACAGGCTGAGAATATACCCTTTGAACCTGCCCGGGTAATTCCGAGAAGGGAAAAAGTAAAACAATTCTCCACCTTAAGTAGTATTCATTTTTAGAAACGCATTTTTTAGATGCGTGGCAACTCTATGAATCTACTTTATTTATCCCAACGCTTGTAGTTTTGTTTAACCCGAAAAATCTTCGGATTTTTCATAACACAAAGCTATATGCAAAAAAAATTAGTATTAGCAGCAACCTTAATGGTTTTCGGCTGGGTCAATGCACAAACCGCAGCCAACGATTCTATCGAATTAAGCAGAGATTTAGAAGAAATAGTCGTATCATCGACTCGCATGGGCGGCAAAACATCTCAAACTGCCGAAACTTTTACCGCCGACAAACTTGAAGAGCGTAATATCGGTGTCAATTTGCCGTACTTACTGAGTGGCACGCCGTCGCTCATTGTTACATCGGACGACGGTTTGGGTGTCGGTTACACCTACTTCCGCATTCGCGGCACCGACCAAAATCGCATCAACATGACCATAAACGGCGTGCCACTCAACGACAGCGAATCGCAAACCGTTTTTTGGGTTAATATGACCGATTTGGCAGCCAGTATGAACAGTGTAAATGTGCAACGCGGCGTGGGCAGTTCCACCAACGGCGCATCGGCATTCGGCGCATCGGTAAATATGCAAACTGCCAAAACAACAAAAAATCCTTATGCGCAAATCGACTTCAACGGCGGTATGTACAACACATTCCGCGAAAGTGTAAAATTCGGTACCGGTCTTATGAAAAACGGTTTTTCTTTCGATGCGCGTTTTTCTAAAGTAAACAGCGACGGCTATGTGGAACGCGCCTTCTCCGACCTCTACTCGTATTATGCTTCGGGCGCATGGTACGGAATGAACACAATGGTAAAACTGATGGCATTCGGTGGCGGTGAAAAAACTTATATGGCGTGGGACGGCATTGACAGCACCACATTAGCCGACAATCGCCGCTACAATCCCGCCGGTCACTATATTGACGACAACGGCAATGACGCTTTTTATGACAACCAAACCGACAATTACCGTCAAAATCATTTTCAACTGCACGCTTCACATATTTTTAACGCACGTTGGAACTTAAACGCCGCACTGCATTACACCTTCGGAAACGGTTACTACGAACAATACAAGGAAAATAGAAAATTTGCAGAATACAGCTTGCCGAATTTTATTGACTCGCTGGGAAACTGTATAAAAAAATCCGACATTGTGCGCCGCAAAAATCTTAAAAATCATTTCTACGGCGGCGTTTTAGCGGTCAATTATACCCATCGCAAAGTGAATGCTTCATTAGGCGGAGCGGTAAACAATTATCAGGGTGACCATTTTGGCAATGTCATCTGGGTACGCACTTACAATCAGAGCATTCCGCAAGATTTTGAATACTACCGCAGTCAAGGCAATAAATTTGAAGCTAACGTCTATCTAAAAGCCGATTGGCAGATAATCAAAGGGTTAAATCTTTTCGGCGACCTGCAATACCGTTATATCAATTACCAAATAGAAGGTATCAACGACGAAAATTTGGAAGAAATTCCCGTACATGAACAATTTCATTTTTTTAACCCCAAAGCGGGCATTTCGTACACCAATAGCGGGCATACTACCTATTTCAATTTTGCCATTGCCAATCGCGAACCCAACCGCCAAAACTATACCGAAGCCGGTCTAAACGACCTTCCCTTATCCGAACGCCTTTACGACTACGAACTCGGTTACACCTACGCACATCGCCTGTTTTTTATTGGTGCCAATTTATATTTTATGGACTACGACAATCAGTTGGTACTGACAGGAAAATACAGCGACACAGGCGCTTACCTCACCAAAAACGTAAAAGATAGTTACCGCACGGGCATAGAACTGACTTTTGGCGTACAGCCTTGTAGTTGGTTTTCATGGGACGGCAACATTACTTTGAGCCGAAATAAAATTAAAAACTACTCCGATTGGGTGGATGATTGGGATGCAGATTGGAACCAGCCCGAAGTTGTGGCAAACAACGGACAAGTTTTGGTCAATTATGGCACAACAGATATTTCATTTTCACCAAACATCACAGCCGGTAGCAATTTTCAATTTGACATTAAAGGATTTAATGCGCAATTGCAGACCAATTATGTAGGTGAGCAATTTCTCGACAACACAATGAACGCTGCCGCTAAACTTGACGATTATTGCGTAACAAATCTTCGTTTGGCTTACACCATTCCTGTAAAAAAAGTTCTTAAAAACTTGACTGTCAATATACAAATGAACAATCTTTTTAACACGCTTTACGTATCGAATGGCGGCACTTACAGCTATTTTGAAGGTGCAAGCGGCGATTTTTCGCCTTCCCGTCAAAAATATATGCCGTGGTATTATGCCCAAGCAGGATTTAACATACATGCTGGCTTCAGCATTACATTTTGACTAATTTTTAGAAAAGAATAGACAACTTTTTCAGGAAGGTTTGGCATTCATCAAGTTGCCCTGCCCAAGCGGGCAATGTCCAATTTTAGGAAAATGAACAGCAGCACGGTAAACGCACACAACGACGAACCGCCATAGCTCATAAACGGCAACGGAATTCCAATAACCGGCACCAAGCCGAGTACCATGCCAATATTTATCATTACATGGGCAAAAAAGATGCTTACCACGCAATAGCCGTAGATGCGCGCAAATGTGTCATTTTGTCGTTCCGCCAAGAAAATGAGCCGCAACAACAGCCAAACGTACAAACCAATGAGCAGTACCGAGCCCCAAAAACCAAACTCTTCACCAACGGTACAAAAAATAAAGTCAGTGTCTTGTTCCGGTACATATTTTAATTTGGTTTGCGTACCTTTCAGAAATCCTTTTCCGAGAAATCCGCCCGAGCCGATAGCAATTTTGGCTTGATTAATGTTGTAGCCCGCTCCCGACGGGTCGTCTTTAATGCCCAACACCACTTCGATACGGTTGCGTTGATGGTCTTGCAACACTTTTTTGAAGAGATATTCGGCAGAATAGGTATAAACAATTGCTACCATGATAAATACCGCTACCCACATATAGCTTTTCGACCGCAACAGAAAAGCACGCACCAACAAATAAACGATAGTAGCCGCTAACACACCCAACGCCACATAAACGAAAGGCACTTCCACCCAAATATTCAGCACTCCAACAACGATACCGATGCCCAAAGCCGGAAGAATATGATATTTCAGGCGTTTATCCTTTTTTTCGCGCGTATAGTGATACATCAAAAACCACGTTACCAACAAAATAATGCACAAACAGATTAACATTCCTACGCTATTATTGGGCAATGTATTAATCTGCACCGCATCGAAACGAATAACCAACACAAAAAGCAGCACGCATAAAAATCCTAATAGCGGCACCAACCCGGGCAATCCTTCGCGATAAAGCATCAGAGAAAACGCCAAGAACACCAAAGCTGAACCCATTTCTTTTTCAAGAATAATGGCAATCATCGGCACCAAAATTACCACGCACACTTTTGCATAATTGCGAAAACCTTTCAAACGGAAATTGTATTCGCTCATTACTTTTGCCAACATTAAGGCAGTAAATATTTTTGCAAACTCTGCCGGTTGCAAACTCACGGGACCAAGAGGAATCCACGAGCGCGAGCCTTTGATATCGGGCGCAACAAACGCCGTTAGCAACAGTACAACTACCGTAATAACATAAAAAAGCACTGGGAAAGTGGTAAATACTTTGTAGTCCATTAACAAAATAACAGAAGCTATCACAACCGAAACGCCCATCCACAAAAACTGTTTACCGGAACGATACGAGAAATCGAAAATAGAAGTCTGCTCATAGTTGTAGCTGGCGCCGTATATATTCAGCCATCCGAAAATGAGCAATAGAACAAAAATGAATACCGTCATCCAATCAATGGAAGCTCTTATACTAATATTTCTTGACATTGACATCGAGTACTGCATCTTTTATACGCGTAAACAAATCTTTCCTTTTTATCGTCCCTGTAAGGTATTGTTCCATTACAAGACTAGCGATAGGATTAGCCCAAGTAGCACCAAAACCGGCGTTTTCCACTACTACAGCAACTGCAATTTGCGGATTCTCTCTCGGTGCAAAACCCACGAAAAGTGAATGCGGTCGCCCCAAATTATTATCTACCGTACCGGTTTTACCACACATCGAAATGGAATCCAATTTGTAGTAACGTCCCGTACCGTATTCGCACACGCGCCACATTCCCTGCTGTACTATCGGAAAATATTTTGCCTCTACTGCCGTCTGATGACGATGAAACAACATACTGTCAGATTTTCTCAGATGTGGCGTTATATAATAACCGCTATTAGCAATAATCGCTGCGACATTAGCCAATTGCACAGGTGTAATCTGCACTTCGCCTTGTCCGATGGCATTTGAACGAATTGTCAAAGCACGCCAACCGCTTGGGCCATACCATCTATCATAAGTTTTAACCGAAGGAATGCTGCCGTTCGACTGTTCGGAAATATCAGTGTCCGAAAATTTAGGTCCCAAACCGAAACTCAACAAATTGTCACGCCATTTTTGATAATGTTTTTTAAACGTCGCATTTTTTTCACCATAACCGTCCTTTTCAAGCATATCGCGATAAGCCAGCCAAAAATAAGGATTACAACTTTGCTCTATGGCATTTTCCAACGAAACAAGCGAGCCATGGTGGTGCGTGCATCTTATCGGTTTGGACGACGGACCGCTGCAAGGATAAAGCGTGCGTTCAGTGATTGCACCTTCTTGTAAACAAACCAACGCCTGAACGATTTTGAATGTAGAACCCGGTGAATAAACGCCTTGAGTAGCGCGATTGAGCAACGGTTTTGTTTTATCGCTTGCCAACAATTTATAATTTTTTGAGCGTTTGCGTCCCACCAAAATGGAAGGATCCCACGTAGGACTGGAAGCCATAGCCAAAATTTCTCCCGTAGCCGGTTCGATAGCCACTACACTGCCTTTTTTACCTTGTAACAAATCTTCGGCTACCATTTGCAAATCAATATCCAATGTCGTAGTAATATCTGTTCCCGCTATCGGCTGTACATCGTATTTTCCTTCGCTGTATTTTCCTTGTATGCGACCGTGATTGTCACGCAACAAAATTTCCACACCGTTACTGCCCCGCAATTCGGTTTCGTAGGCTTTTTCTATGCCATATATGCCCGCATAGTCGCCCGCTTTGTACGAAGGGTCGTTTTCAACTGTTCGTTTCG
>DUQS01000071.1 GCA_012837685.1 Bacteroidales bacterium | reverse complement strand
GTTGTCTATCATGTCGTATCTTTCGCAACTTGCGAGGCTAAACATTAAAATGCCTGCAAAAATTGTTGCTGATTTAAAAATTGTTTTCATATTCTGTTTTTATTGATTTTAAGAGGTTAATTAGTTCGCCCAAATCATTGGTTTCTTCAACCATTCGGGGTTTTTGTAAGCACCCAAACGCTCCAATTCCGGACGGTTGTATTTCTCTTCGGTTTCAGGGTCGGCGTTCAAACGTTGTACCCATTGTTGCTTTTCAATAGCTTCAGCAGTCATCCAATAAGGCGTGTACAAGTTGTACGGGCGACGCAGTTTCGGATAAACAATTGTTCCGTCGTATTGAATTTGGTTGATGTTGTTGCTGTATTTGTAGCGGCGCACATCCGTCCATTGTTCAGGTTGCAGATACATACATACATACTTTTGACGCATGATATGACCGATAGTTAATTTGTCGGCTGTAGGAAAGTATTTTCCGTCTGCTAACAACTTATCATTTTTATTCTGACGTTGAGTTTTAGCAGCACCGGCTTGAGTTATGTCGCCTGCTTTTGTGTAGGTTCCCATGTAAATTTGGCGCAAGTATTTTCCGCTATGGGTGTAAAGTGTAGGCGGATTTCCTTTGTATTGCGGGAGTAAGTGGTCAACATCGTATCTATCCATACTTTTATCTACAGCTTCTTTCATTGCGGCCAAGGCACCTACTTTATCGTTTTTCCAGTATAAAGCCTCGGCTTTGATAAGCAGCAGTTCTTCCTCGGTAATCAATGGCACGTAACCGTTGTTTTGTGTCAACGGATTGGTTTTGGCATAGAGGTCGGGATAGTGGGTTACTTTGTACGACACACCCATACCAATGTTGTTTTCCAAATAGCGGTACTTGACTGTGGGATCTTCGGTTGGCCCCGAACGCATAGCCATCATAGCCAACAGACGCGGATCCTCTGCCTTCCAGACGCTTTTGGGATCATTAAATCCGGGTTCATCATCGTCATAGAGGCCAAGCATCTCTTTCATAAAATATTGTGATGGAATGGCTTCGTTTAATAAGTTACTACGGCTTTCCCAACCATTGATGATAGGACGAGTGTCACCCCACGGGCAATTTTTTTCGCCCGGACCGCCGGGGTAGTAATAGCGTGGCTCTTCCCAACCGGCACCAAGTGCAGCATCTACAGCAGCGATAATGGCATCGCATGAAGCAGGTGTGTTGTCCCAGTTAGGTAATTTGCGGAGCAGTAGACGCGCTTTTACGGCTAGTGTGTAATGTTTCCACTTCACCAAGTCGCCACCAAATATGCGGTCTTGTTTTATTGTAATTTTTTTGTTGGTCGGCTTTTCCGTCCATTCCGGATTGTCGTACAAAGCGATTAATTCGTCGGCTTCTGTCATCATCCATTGGTATATTTCCTCTTGGGAATCATATTTGGGTGATACGGATTTGTAAACTTCCGATAAAGGCATTTCACCAAAGGCATCCGTCGTGATTAACGTGGAAGCTAAACGAATGGTACGTGCAATAAGAATGTAGTTGGGCGATTCTATTTTTTCGGCCAATTTAATCAATTCGTTCAAGTTTGCTCCGAGATCGAAGAAGTGGCGACGCCATTGCGGGTGACGGTTCATTGAGGGAAAGTCCCAACCGCTTTTGTAAGCGTATGCACCGGTTTGGCTTCTGCCTCCCGTGGTGAGACATTGAGAAAGATAGACACCGTATTCGGCGTGGTCATAGTTCTGCTGAGCCGTGTAAAATACCACTACAGGCAACATTTGGTCGACAGTAGAACTCGTGCTGCTATCCGGATCTTTGTTTATGTCCAGAAAATCTTCACAACCAACACAAAGTGGTAGTAAAGCTACTAAAAATAGATATTTTAATTTGTTCATTGCTGTGTAGGTTTTAGAATGAAATATTTAAGTTAAAGTTAAAGCTGCGTGTTGTGGGTACGTTGTAGTTGTCAATACCCATACCGCCTGTACCACCGGAACTTGTGTTGATGTTAATTTGCGGGTCGTTTCCGGAGTAGTGGGTAAGCAAGAAGAGATTACGTCCCGTAACTGAAAGTTTCAGTCCTGTGATGGGCGTTTTCTTCAAGAGACTACCGAAATCGTAAGCTAAAGTTACATAGCTCAAACGAATGTACGAGCCGTCTTCGATAAAGTTGGAGCTGACAGCGCCGAAGTAGTCGTTCATGAATTTTTCGTCGAAGATAACCGGCGTTGTGTTCGGAACATAAGTGCCGTCGGCTTGTTCTACCACACCATCGAAAATGATTTGACGGTTACGATAAAATTCGAGGTCTCTGTGTTGTCCGTTGCTGTACAAACCACGTGCTGTTACGTTGGCAACATCACCGCCACAGCGTCCGTCAACTAATAAACCTACCGATAAATCTTTCCATCTGAAATTGGTAGAAACACCTAAAAGGAAGTCGGGTTCACGGTTACCGATTAATTTTTGTTTTTGCGGGTCAATTTTCGGTGTACCTTCGGGAGTACAGATGATTTTACCGTCTTCTGTGCGCAGGTAGTCTTTACCGGAAATAGCTGTCGTAGAACCATGCAAATAAGCTGTTGGGAACATATCGGTGTATTGCGTGCCTTGCAATTCGGTAATTTGTTCCGGCAAGCTAAGCACGGTACCGCGGTTCAAACCGAAGTTGGCTGCTGCCGTCCATTCAATATCTTTGGTTTTCATAATTTGTTGTTCCAAAGAAATTTCAACACCGTGGTTCTTTACAGAACCCTCGTTACGAGTTTGCAAAATATAACCGGAAGCGGGCGAAACGCGCACGTTTACGATTTGGTCATCCACTCGTGTAGAGTAATAGGCAACATCCAATTTAGTTTTGCTGTCGAAGAAACGTAAGTCCATACCGATTTCCCAAGAAGAGGTCATCTCAGGGCGTAAGCCTTGTGCAGTACTTCTGGTCGGGTCAATGGCGTAACCACCGTCAGGAAAAGTTACAAACGTTTTGTATTTACGGTCGAATAGGTACGAAACGGCATCTTTACCGACCATAGCCCAGTTTCCTCTCAATTTACCATAGCTAAACCAATCGTTGGCGATGCTTCCAAATGCTTCAGACCAAATGAGACCAGCTGTTACTGAAGGATAGACGTAGGAGTTATTTTCGGGGTCTAATGTAGACGAGTGGTCGTTGCGGACAGTGGCACTGATGTGTGCCAAGCCTTTGTAGTCGAAACGGGCTTCACCGTAGAAACCGTAGTTGCGTTTTTCTCTTCTGTACATAGTTACGTCGCTGCCATTGATAACCTCGTTAAGGTTTTG
>DUQS01000070.1 GCA_012837685.1 Bacteroidales bacterium | reverse complement strand
TAGCTCGTGTCAAGATTGTGTACGCGTACATACGGCGGATTCCCAAATACGAAATCCATTCTACCATTATAATGTTCAATGGTTAGCGTATCTGCGTTTTGAATGTCCCATGTAACATTGTAAATTCCGTAAGATTCAGCTGTCTTGTTTAAATTTGCTATACATTTTTGACATTCCTCTGTATCTAACTCAATACCATGAATGTAAGTTTGTAGTTCGTCTTTTAAAACAGATAAGTCGGATTTGGTTTGTAAAAAGGTAGTGCAATAGCGCAAAGCTATTTCTGTAAGAAAAGCTCCGTCACCACAACTATTGTCGATGACGTGTTTGCATAATATGTCTGGAGTAGTATAACCACCAAAATCGAGAATGATTTTGACAAGGTAATCGGGCGTGTACACTCTTCCGTGCTGTTTTATTGCTTTGGTCACTGTTCGATAAAAGTCGTTGCCTTTTTGAACAGTACCACATAAAAAGGGCGGTATTTCAGGTCGAAGAACAAGAGCTAAAGCTCAAATTATCTATTTTCAAAGTATTACAACTCAAGTTGTTGAGTTGCAATACTCAATTGCAAAGATAGATAAAATAATTGAAAATTCAAGAATGTCTAATAATATTTTTGGGCATGTTAATTTATAGAATTGGTAATAAGCTATTTCATATTTTGTTTTTTTCCCATTTTTCCCATACCGCCGTTTTTGTATCCTAAATAAAAATTTTGTTAGTAACTTTTTCCGTTAAAAATTCGTGATGTTTATAAATTCGGTTATCTTTACAACATCCATTTTTCGGCAAACGAAATTTCTTATCTCTTTCGTTTTTTGCTGTTTACATTTTGCTTAAAAACAGACAAACTAATAAAATATGACGTTTACCCATCTTCATGTCCACTCGCATTATTCTATCCTCGACGGAATGTCGAAAATATCCGAATTGGTGGACAAATGCCAACGTACAGGTATGAATGCCATGGCACTTACCGACCATGGTAATATGTTCGGAATCAAAGAGTTGTCCGATTATGCCAAAAAAGTAAATAGTGCGCTGAAACGTAAATTGAAGGAGTGCGAGGAGGAACTTGACAAAATACCGCTCGAGATAGAACGCAATGAAAAAATAGTGGCTTCGCCGTCTAATGCAATTGCACTTGCTCAAGCAACGGCAGCGATAGAGCGATTGCGCGCACGCCGCATCGAATTGGAGAAAAAATTACCGGAATTGAAACAAAAGGCTGCCGAATATGTTCCGTTTAAACCTATTTTTGGTATTGAAACCTATTGTGCGCCGGTCTCTATCAATGTACGCCGAAATCGTCCCGACCGTGGTTGGCACCTTATTTTACTTGCAAAAAACAAAGTTGGCTATCATAATTTGTGTAAACTGAGTTCAATCGCTTACACCGACGGCTTTTACTACAATCCGCGCATCGACTATGCGTTGTTGGAAAAGTACCACGAAGGATTGATTATTTGTTCGGCTTGTCTTGGCGGTGAACTTCCGCAAAAAATAATGGACGGCGATATTGACGGTGCTGAAAAGGCTATCAGATGGTTTAAAAATCTTGTCGGAGACGATTATTATATCGAGATACAACGCCATCAAACCACTAAGCCGGGTGCTGACCAAGAGGTGTTTCAACGCCAGCAGGAAGTAAATGCCGTATTGTTGGATTTGGCGAAAAAAACGGGAACAAAAGTAGTGGCTACCAACGATGTTCATTTTGTAGAGGAGGAACACGGCGAGGCGCACGACCGACTTATTTGCTTGAGCATGGGAAAAGACTATGACGACCCTGACCGTTTGCGCTACACAAAACAAGAGTGGTTGAAAACGCCCGAAGAGATGGTTGCTATATTTGCCGATGTGCCGGAAGTTATAACCAATACACAGGAAATTGCCGAAAAGGTGGAATTTTATGATATTGATTCCGAGCCAATTATGCCAAAATTCGATATTCCTGCCGAATTTGGAACAGAGGAAATGTACCGCCAAAAATTTACGGAACAGGATTTATTCGATGAATTTACACGGAACGAAAAAGGCGAAGTGGTTTTGAGTCAAGCTGCTGCCGAAAAGAAGATACGGAAATTGGGCGGTTATGACAAACTCTATCGTATAAAACTCGAAGCGGACTATTTGAACCTGCTGGCATGGAAAGGCGCAAAAGTGCGTTACGGCGACGATTTGAGTGACGAATTGAAAGAACGCATCACGTTTGAGTTGCACATTATGAAAACGATGGGTTACCCTGGTTATTTCCTTATTGTTCAAGATTATATACGAGTGGCGCGCGAAGAATTGGGCGTTTCAGTAGGACCGGGACGTGGCTCGGCAGCCGGTTCGGTAGTTGCTTATTGCCTCAAAATTACCGATATTGACCCTTTGAAATATGATTTGCTGTTCGAGCGTTTTCTCAATCCCGACCGTATTTCGTTGCCCGATATTGACGTCGATTTTGATGATGACGGACGCGGTAAAGTGATTGATTGGGTTACTCAAAAATATGGCAAAAAACATGTAGCTCACGTCATTACCTACGGCACTATGGCAACAAAATCGAGTATTGCCGATGTGGGACGCGTTCAAAAAGTGCCGCTATCTACTGTAACGGAGGTTAAAGCGTTAATTCCCGACAATTTTGACGATTTTAAAGACCCTGAAACGGGCAAACCGTTTAAAGAAGGCGGAAAAAAAATCCCGAAAGTCAATCTGGAGAATTGTTTTAAATATGTGCCGGAAATTAAAAAATTGTTGGACGGCGATGACCAAAATATTTCCTCCATGCTGCATTATGCATCGGAATTGGAAGGCACCAATCGACAAATAGGTATTCATGCGTGTGGTATTATTATTGGTGCCGATGATTTGACGAAAGTTGCACCAGTTTGCACCATTAAAGATAAAGCTACCGATAGTGAATTGCTTGTAACTCAATACGATGGTCGCGCCATTGAGTCGGTCGGTTTGATAAAGATGGACTTTTTAGGATTGAATACGCTTTCCATCATCAAAGAGACGCTGGCGAATATCAAACAATCGAAAGATATTGACATTGACATTGATGCCATACCGATTGACGATAAATTGACCTACAAACTCTATTCAAAAGGTAGTACTGTGGCGATATTCCAATTTGAATCGCTTGGTATGCAGAAGTATTTGCGCGAACTTCGCCCGACTGTTTTCGGCGACCTTGTTGCGATGAATGCACTTTACCGTCCGGGTCCAATGGATAAAATTCCGTCATTTATTGCCCGTAAACAGGGGCGTGAGGAAATTTCCTACGAACTGCCGTGCATGGAAAAATACCTGAAAGAAACCTATGGCATTGCGGTTTATCAAGAGCAGGTGATGCTTTTATCTCGCGAAATAGCTGATTTTACACGCGGCGAATCCGATACTTTGCGTAAAGCAATGGGCAAAAAGCAAGAGAAGGTAATGGAGGAGTTGTTTGGCAAATTTATGGAGCAAGGTGTGCCAAAGCAATGCAAGGAAACAGGAAAACCTGAAGCGGAAATTAAAAAAATATTGGAGCAAATTTGGCATGAATGGATAAAGTTTGCATTTTATGCGTTCAACAAGTCGCATGCTGCTTGCTATGCGTGGCTGTCGTACCAAACAGCCTATCTCAAAGCGCATTATCCTGCCGAATTTATGGCAGCTAACCTTACGCGAAACAAGGACGATATTAAGAAAGTAACCAAGCTGATGGACGAATGTAAAGCTATGCGGTTGGACGTCAAAGGTCCTGACATCAATGAATCGAAATTGAACTTTACGGTAAACAAAGCCGGTGAAATTCGTTTTGGACTTGGAGGCGTGAAAGGTGTAGGCGAAGGTGCCGTCGATTGCATAGTAAAAGAGCGCATGGAACGCGGTCTGTTTACTGATATGTTTAACTTTGTGGAGCGTGTCAATTTGAGCGTGTGCAACCGTAAAGCCATCGAAAGTTTGGTGTTGGCAGGTGCATTTGATGCATTTGGTATAGAACGCGAGCTGTTTTTTGCCACCAACATCAAGGGCGAACAGTTTATAGAGACGCTGATACGTTACGGAAATCGTTTTCAGCAAGACCAACTGATGCACCAAAATTCGCTTTTTGGCGAAATGGACGGAGCGGAAATGGTCAGACCGGAAATTCCTGAAGGAGTTGAGTGGTCGATGCTGGAACGTTTGAACAAAGAGCGTGAATTGGTGGGTATTTATCTGTCGTCTCATCCGCTCGACCGTTACCGTTTGGCGTTGGAATATGGTTGTTCAGCCCATTTGCAGGAAATTCCGGAGTTAATAGCTGCCGAAAAAGCTATACCGTTTACGGTGGGTGGAATGATTACGGCGGCGGTTGAGGCTAAAACCAGATACGACAAACCTTTTGGAATTATAACGGTTGAGGATTTTTCTGGTCCTTATAAGTTTTATTTATACAACCGCGACTTCATTGAGTTTGGCAAGTTTATGAAAAAAGACCTTTTTGTGCTTATTCATGGTAGAATACAGGAACGCGGTTCGGATTGGAAATTCAAAAAATCGCTTGATTCCGGAGAAAAAAGGCAATGGGAAGCCAAAATTACAAACATCGAACTATTGGATGATGTGGCCGACAAACTAATTAATAAACTGACCATTACGCTGTCGTTGGATAAGTTGGAAATGCTGACGATAAATGAATTAATGTCGCTTATCGATGATAATCCGGGTACTATTCCATTGCACGTGGTGCTCGAAGATTTGGAAGAAGGGTATTCCGTTCCCATGTATTCACGAAAAAAGAAAGTAGCCGTAACTGAAAAGTTGCTTTCGGAGCTTGCCGGCATGGCTGAAGAGGAAAAATTAAAATACAAGGTCAATTGATAAGAGATACGTAACAAAAAGGCGGGCAAATAGAACTATTTGCTCGCCTTTTTTGTTTTTAAACAACCTCTTAATCCCCTATAAATGGGAAGATTTAAGGGCAGTACTGAAGTTGTTATTGCTATATTTTATCATTTTTCTTACTTCAATTTTTTCATTGTGTTGCTTGCAAGTAGCGATTTCATTTGTGTAATAGCAACTTTGTTAAGTTGTAGAAGTCTTTCGCTTTGCGACAAACCTTCTCGGATTAACAATGCGTTTACGCTCTCCATATTGCTCAACACAACAAGTTGTTCCAATGTAGCATAATCCCGTATGTTTCCTGTTTTATCGGGATTACTATCTCGCCATTCTTTTGCCGTAATTCCAAAAAGGGCAACATTTAGCAAATCGGCTTCGTTGGCATAAACAAAACTTGCTTGCTGTTTGGTAACTTCCTGCGGAACAAGATTTTCTTTGATTGCGTCGGTATGAATTTGGTAGTTTACTTTTGCAAGAGTGCGTTGCAGACTCCACTCTAATTTCAAACGGTTATTTTCCTCGTCTTTAAGACGCTGAAATTCATTAACCAAGTAGATTTGAAATTCGGGGCTTAACCACATTGCAAAGTGAAATGCAATGTCTTTGTGCGCATACGTTCCTCCGTATCTTCCGGCTTTTACGAGCATTCCTATAGCTTTTGTTCGGTCAATCCATTGACCTGCTGACATGATAAATCTGTTCGTACCTGCTTCTTGTACAATTACCCCGAATTCGGGGTAATTAAAATCAGGATTATTCACTTTTTCCCAAACTCCGAGATATTCTATCGTGTTTTTGTTAGTTATCCACTTACCTATCAGTCCGCTACCTTCTCGAAAAGTAACAGTCATATCCGTAAGACTGATATAGTCGATATTTTGCTGACTGATAACTGTTATTTCGGATTCTTTTACTTGTAATTTTCTTCCCTTTGCCATAAAATTCTCTGCATAAATAAAGTACAAATTTACAAAAAACGAAATGAATAATGGCGATATGATTTATTTAATTGGTTTGTCCCCTTTAATTCCGCCCCTTCAGTTTATTCGTAAACACTTAAAATTCAACCACAAAATTACAGAAATTTATTATTTAAAAAGTGGTTAAACAACAAAAATGTGATTATGGAATCATTTGTTTGGTTATTTTTAATAATCACTACATTTTTTATATTATTTCCTTTGTTGGAATATTGAAATATTAATTATACCTTTGCAGTGTATTTAGTGTACAGTGTTTGGTGTTCCGCACTTTTTTCGAAGGGCGGAATGAATAGGGAATTAGGTGCAAATCCTAAACAGACCCGCTGCTGTGAGTTTCAGTCAAACAACTTTTGCAACACTTTTGCCACTGTTCCGAATGTCGGTAATGGGAAGGCGCAGAAGTTGGAAACAAGTCAGAAGACCTGCCGAACACTTTTGTTTAATCACGCTTTCGAGGAATAGAGCGATGGACGACCCTGCGGATGTTTCATCCATTTGATTCTGTATTTTCGCCCATGTATGTCGGCAAACGTTGCTGTTATTCGGCATATATTCTCGATACGTGGTATTGATGAGTAGTTATTTATTGTTTAATTATTAATTCTTTATCATTATGAGAAAATTGTTTACTTTTTGTACAGCCCTTTTGGTGGCTGTTGGTCTGTTCGCTTACAACCCGGGCGAAGTAATTACGCTTGATTTAGCCAATCCGACTAAACCTACAAGTTTTACGTTTAACGAAAAAAACTATTGGACGGAAACGTACAATGATTCCGATTATTTTTATTGGGAGTCGCAAGTGTTTAGATTGAGCCATATAATTGATAGTACTAGTTGGGGTGGAACTTATTATGACGGCTTTACGGTGAGTAAAAATGCCGATTCTTCTCGACAAACTAATTGGGTGGCAAATCAATGGGGTTGCATGGCAGGAGGCGGAATCGCTACCGAAAATGAAGCGCACGAAGTTACGGTGAGTGCTGCTGTTCCTTACGTTATCGGCTTTTGGAACTCATTTTCTCCCAGTAAAACTCTTGATGTGCTGTTTAATGACGGCAAAACTTACGAGGCATTAGGTATGTATGTGTGCAACCATCCGTGGATGTACTATGTACAAGCCGATTCGGCAGCGTTATCGTCCATGTCAAACGGCGATAAAGTGAAATTGATAGCTCACGGTGTAGATACTTGCAACAATGAAACGACTACGGAGTTTGTGCTATCGGAATTTAAAGATGGAGCATTGGTTCAAGAAACCGCTTGGCAATGGTTCGATTTGTCGTCGCTTGGCGAAGTGAAGGAAATCTATTTCACCATGGAGTCGTGGGATGTGGGTGCTTGGGGCATAAATACGCCTACCTATTTTTGTATGGATAAGCTGAAAGTGCGTGTGCCGCAATCAAGCAACTTAAAAATGGTTGGCAGCGAAGTGCTGAAAGTATTTTGTCATCGCGATTGTATAGAGGTAGTTGGAGCGTCGCAACCGATAGAACTCTACACCATTCAAGGCGTACGTTTGTTATCTACCACAGAAAATCGCATCGCCACATCGCACTTGCCTTCAGGTGTTTACATTGTTAAAAGCGGAAATCAGAGTGTAAAAATAGTCAAATAATTAAAAAACAATTTGCAGACATTCGGCAGTTGTCTGCAAACTAATTTTAATCTGCCAAAAGAAAATAGCAACCCTCCGCAATTGATAAATTGCGGAGGGTTTTTGCTTTGACAATGTGTATTATACAAAAAGAAAGCCGCAAACAATTAGCTTACGGCTCATCTTTAAGAAATGTTTTTTATTTTACTACGGCAACTGGTGTAGTAAACGTTTTATCTTTGCCTTCAACTTTGAGCATGTAAATACCTTCAGACAAGTTACTTACATTGATGTTGGTAGCTTTCGTAGAAGTAATTTTTACACCCGACAAAGCATAAACAGTGATGGTGGGCGTTTCGTTTTTGTTCCAATCCACGTTGATTACATCTTTGGCGGGGTTCGGATATACAGCGATGTTTTTCAATTCCGTTTTGTTGAGACCCGTCGGAGTTTTGTAGAGCATCATGTTATCAACAAACAAATCTCCTGAATTGGAAAGTAAGCCTTGACGTTTTACCACTTTCAAGCCTGTAAATTGGTAGGAAATACCTTCGGGCAAAACATTTTTCAAATCGATTTCTTGATATTTCCAACCGGCAAAGTTCAAAGTGGCAATTTTTGCATATTTAACATCACCATCAACACTGAATTCTGCCTGCAATTCATTATTCGAAAAGTCGCCGAATACGTATAACCCTAAGGTATATTCGTTGGTTCCTATTATCGACAAGTCTTTTGGTGTAAAGAACGCTTCACTGTCTTCGGAAGCGAAAGCGTATTTTAGTTGATTCGATTTGCCGGAAATGAATTTTGTAGTACTAAGCAATACGCTGGCTGAGTTTACACTACGGCTCTTTTCAGCATTGTAGCTGAATACCATTTCATCCATTGTCATAACTATGGGATGGTCGATTTGTTCGTCCATACCTGTTTTGAACGGAACTTCAATATTGACCATAGTTGGAATGTTGCCTTGATCTTTCAGCGTAGCATCGATAATCAATTTGTAATTAGTGTTGGCAGCCAACTTGGTAGGCAGCTCAAAATACGTAGAGCCGTAAGGTTCCGGCACGGAGTTGTTAGTCATATTCCGCGCGTTGGGTGCAAAGCTGTTTCCTACACCATCTTGTATAGTAAAGTGCGTGGCAATGCCTGTAGTTGCTAATTTTGCATCAAATACGAGGAAGAAAGCAGGTTTCACCTGTATATCTTCACTATCGATTTGTGGGTAGGATGTTACCAACGATAGTTGGTTTCTATTTTTCGTAACAAATTCAAGAACAAAATCTTCTACCATTGTGTGAGGTTGCGAAGTGTCGGGATGAGATGCGGTTTTTTCCAAACGTACAGTATAGTGTGTAGCTTTTTCAAATGGTACGGCAGGGGTAAAGCGCAAAGTGTATTGGCTGTTTTCAAATTTCAGAGTTCCTTCTGTAGCCGGTGTTATGGAAAAGGCTGCACGTGTACTGGCTTCGTCCATATCCCAATTGAAGTTCAGAATAATGTCCTGTGCACATTCTACGCTGTCGGTTTCACTAGTTGGGTGTGGCGAGTAGCTAATAACTTCGGGAGGCGTGCTACGCACTTTGTTCATCGGGAAGTTGAAGAATGTGATTTTATCGTTTTCAACGGTAACTTCTTGGGAATATTCGTAGTAATCATCGGCTCTGGCTACCACTTTGTAACTGCCGGCTGCCACTTTTTTAAACAGGTAGACTCCATTATACAAATTGTCAGTAGTGTAAGTAGCTAATGTATCTTGTGTTTCGTTGTTCCTTACTAAGTACACTTTTGCACCGTGCAAAGGCAGCAGTTCGTCGCGACTATTCTTGATTTTATAGAATTCGGGGAACTGAATTTTATTTCTGGAATCGCGTACGGAACCTGCTATTACGCCGTGAGAAACAGGAGTGCTCGTATAATGGTTAAGGAACGTTTTGTAAAAGTTCCATGCTTCCATATATTTATACTCCATGTTCATCAGACGATAAGTTTCGGGAATGTAGTCGTGCATGGCACCTTCCGAAATAACGCCCGGAACTGTCAAACCTCTTAACACACCGTAGCCGTTTGACCAGCCCATAGCGGTGCGTGCAAATGTTTTGTCGCCTCTTATGGAAGGATTTGCAGCCCAGCAGGTTATTTGGTTGGTAAAGAGGTTGTTGGCGATTTTAGTACTAATATCGCGACCCTTTTCGCAGTTTTCTGGAGTAATAACGTCGGGATATGTATGTGTGTCGCTTGCGTCCCAACCGGAATAAAGTTGCAAAATATAGTTGGTAACTCCCGCATTAGTGTGGATGGAGAGCATAAAGTCGGCATTGAAAGCATTGGCTTCGGCTACAATAGCAGAAAGATAACGGTCATCGTCCTCGGTGTTTGTAATACGACTTAATTTTGTCGTTGCACCAACTTCTCGTAAGAGGGTGTCCAGCATTAAACCTTTGTGCAAGTTGCTGACAGATTCCCAAAAACCGTTCGGGTCGCCTTGTGTGAACGGATAAATGACCATGTTGCGGTCATCGCTGCCATATCCGCCGTGTCCGGGATTAATGTAAATCCTGAATCCGGCCATAGTGTTGGCGGTCAGCATGGTAGCGCACATACAGAGTGCTACTATAATTATGGATTTTATTTTCATAGTGGTAAATTTTAAAATTTAATAGTCATAATGTAAATTTTGCCATCTATCGTATTGTAGGCTATTTTGTTGGCTTTTGGTGCTACCGAAGGATACATTGTTATTTCCTTACCATCGGTCAATTCTTGGTTGATTTTGCCGTCCAATGAAGCGATAGCAATGGTTGATCCGGTGATAAAATGACCGTTGTCTTTGTCGTACATACCAACAATCATATTGTTGTCATACCAAACAGGAGCGTTCAAATGACCAAAGTTTTTAATGATTTCCCCGTTCAGGTCGCAAACAGCAGTGCCGTATTTGCTGTTGAAAAGAATTTTAGTGCCGTCCGGCGAAATAGACGACCAAATGTAATTGATATCCTCTTCGTTGTAGGGATTCAATTCAGTGCGTTTGCCGTTTTTGTAAAGAACGAGTTTTAAATCTTCATTGCTAACGTAGGTGGGTACTGTTTCTGTTTTTTTACCAAACGTTACTTTGAAGAGTTTTTCATCTTTGGCAACGATAACGCCGTTAGTGTAATGTTGTAGTTTGCCTACGTTGCGGTCGGCTTTCATCACTAATTGCTCTTTTTGTGCATCAATGTTGTAAGTTTTAACAGCCGTGAAACGACGTCCGTCTTTTTCACTGCTTGAACGGAAAAACAGTTTGCTGCCGTCGCTGTTAAAAATTGGTTCGTAACCGGCGTTCATGTCATTGCTCACAAGTTGTTTGGTTTGTTTGTCCAAATTGTAGAGAGTTAGACCTTGATACGATTCGTTGGTCAATAAAAGCTGAGTTCCGTCTGCATTCAACTGCGGATAATAGAACGGAGTGGTTTCAGGTAAACTTACGACCTGCATAACTTGTACTTTTTGCGCTTGTACAGTTAGTGTGGCTGCTAACGCCAACAAAAATAACTTTGTTTTCATGTGATTAATTTTTTAAAGTTTATAATTTAGTTAATAATAATTTTTACAATATCTGAGTGTTCGTTTTGTCGTATTTTAATGAAATAAGTACCTTTGGATAAGCCCTGCAAAGGCAGAGTAATGTTTTTCCCCGATTGCATTCCTAAATCCATCGCTTTTATAATTTGTCCGTTGATAGTAATAACTTCAAAAGCAATATTTTGCGGTTTGTCCAATACCAATATAACGTTGCCGTCTTTTGTCGGGTTTGGATAGATTTTCAGACGCTGTGCCGTAGTTATCGAGGGAAATCCTACAGTAACCTTGGGGTAGAAAGTCAAAAAATCTTTGAGTGCCAAAGCATATTGCACGCCCGTTTGTTGTGAACTTGCTGCAATTTGAAATCTCAGATAGTCCAACCAAATAGGGTAAATGCTTATATCTGTCGTGTCAAAGAGTTCCGAGGTGGCAATGCAAATTGAAACATCTTCATTTGTCGGCAAATTTACATATTCCTTTGCTACCGTCTGTTTATTATTAGACTTAAATGATGCAATAAGTTTAGTTACCGCAATATTGCCGGTGTTGAAAGTTAGTTTTATACTATCCGGCAAGCTGTAAAAGGCGAGTGAACTGCTAAGGCGTATGGACGGGCTGCGGTTGGTTTGGTAGGTGTAGTTTACCGCATTGCCGTGTTCCCATTGCTCAGGCACGTTTTGATTGGTAAGTTGTGCGTTCCAGTTGCTTTGGGCAGTGATTTCCCATTGGTCGGTTTCCGAAAAATCGGTTTGCAGCATCCAACGTTCAGTCGGAATTTCAACGGTTACTTTTAGTGAATCTTTAAAATCGCCGAGCTCCCCGATGATGAAAGTTGTTCCATTGCTAAGTCCTTTTAATACACCTTGGGTTATGGAGCAGATGTTTTCGTCGCATACTGTCCACGAAAGAGCCGATGGGTCAATAAGTGACGAAGAACCTACTACTTCTATTTTATAATTGCGGAAATTGTCGATAAGTAGGCTGTCAAGTCTAAAATTAAAGTCGCTATTGACAATGGTTATGGGACGTGTAACCGAAACGCCGTTGTATGTAGCTGTCAGAGTGCCGACACAGGGTGTTCCGGTTGCACTGAAATTTCCGTTCTCGTTGATAGTACCAACATTCGGTGAACAAGAAAGAGTGTAATCAGTTATATCTTCGTTCAGCAGAACACCGTATTGATTGAATCCCATTACTTTGGGACGAAGTTCGCCGTAGATGGGAGCTTCCAATCTATGACATTCAAATTCCAATTGTGCTATTTGGTCGTCTTCGGGAGCATTAGCTATTACCAACCAACCATTGCCTACCGGACGCTCTGTGCCGTCAGAAGGCATGTTTTTAACTTCGTGATTAACAATCATTTCAGCAGAACCGCCTCCGTCCAATCCTACAGCTTCAGTCGCTCCCATGTGTTGAAAAATGTGGCACATTTCCGTAGTGGTAATACCAGGCGATCCACCAGTGCCTTTGCCGTCGGCTACAAGCAGATACAACCAACGTCCGTCAGCCGATGAGGCGATGCCTGTACGCGGATAGGGCATCGAATTGTAACCGTCAGAGGTGTTACGTTCGGTGAGCACATTATTTTTCATTACAACAGCATTACCGCCAACTAATTGTACAATATTGGGACGCGTATCGTTTTGTGTCCGTATGGTGAGCGAAACTTCAACTTCTTGACCGATAGTCAGTTGGTCTAAAAATGTTTTAGCAGTGCGTATGCCCGACAATATGGTTTGATTGTGAGCAATTGGCGCACCTCCTCCATAATTGTTTACCATGCTGTCCACTTTACATCTGATAGTTTTGTTTACGCCCCAAGATTGACCTGCTACGGGCGTTATGTAAACTTCGGTACGTTCGTAGAGATAGTCGTAGCCGTTTGGCGGTGTCGAGCCGCCGTTGTTTTCATAGGGGCGCGTTACGTTGCCGGCATAGCGGTTGTACATGGTCATGTCGCTATTGCCATAGGCAATGTTCACACGACTAAATTGGAAGGTATTGCCTTCATTAATTTTTACTTCGCCTCTAAATTGTAAATAATCGAAGAAAGGTTTTTTATTGGTATCGATGGTAGCAAAAGCCCACCACCAGCCTTCGGTCGGCTCTTTTTGTATAATTCCGTCTTGTATGGAGCCACCGCGTGGTGCCCCTAACGGATATTCGTTGTTAGAGGAAACATTGAAAAAGTCACCGTTAATACCTCCGAAAGCATCTTTACCGGCGTATGTGTTGCGTGCGCAAGCTGATGATACCAATTCTGTTCCGGCTACACAATCTCTTGCTAAAAAAGTTTGTATACCATTGTAGGGGTTGTTGAGGTCAATGGTAAGCGTGTAAATGCGTTGACGTATTTCAGGAAGATAGGTTTGGGCATACATTGTGCCTGGTCCTACTTGTTTGTAAACAATGGTATCAATGGGTACTGTTTGTCCATTAATAACAATAGAACACCATCCTTGCATAGTATTTGCAAGCAAAAAGGCAGTAATAAGTAATAAATTTTTTTTCATGGTAAATGCTTTTGGGCAAAATTACGATTTTTTGTTAGAATTGCAAAATAAAAAAGGGTAAATATTCATGAATATTTACCCTTTTTTTAAAAAATGTCTTACAGGTTTATTTAATGATTATTTTACCTGTTTTGATATTGTTGGCATTGTCTTTAACTACTACCACATAGATGCCTTGCAAGCCCGAAATTGACATTTCGTTTTGGTTTGCTACCGTGCGAATTTTTTGTCCTGTCAGGGTGTAAAGGTCTATGTTGGCAGCTTCAATGCCTTTAACAAACAATGTTTCGTGCGTGTTGTAAAGCAGCATAGAGCTGTTTTCAACAGTTTTACAACCTACTACCGGAG
>DUQS01000007.1 GCA_012837685.1 Bacteroidales bacterium | reverse complement strand
TTTAACAGATTACTACAAGCAAAGATACCCTCCGCAACAAGGTTACGATTCTACTTATGCTTATAATATAGTAAAAAATCTTGATTATGAGTTTTATGATTATATTATAGTGTATCAAAAAAAAATAAAGGATTTGCAACACTCGCCTTACTTGACTAAAACGGCAGATGGCTTATATTTTGATAAACGAACACCTTTAATACCAAGTTGGGATAGTGTGATAACTGATAAAGTTTATATTTATCGGATAAAGAAAAATAATAAATTCAGAGCACCAGGACCCTGAATAGATTAACCCTGCAAATTTTGCGGGGTTAATCTATTGTCCTTTTATTGGCGTAAGTTTTCCAACTGGCAAAAAAAATATAAAAAACAGCCGTAGCAAATGCTGCGGCTGTTTGTGTGAAGTGTTTTACAATCAAATAATTCCGAAAGCAATGTCCATCATACTGGTAAAACTTGTCTGACGTTCTTCGGCAGTAGTTTTTTCGCCTGTAATAATGGAATCGGATATGGTGCATATAACCAACGCCTTTTTGCCGGCACGTGCGGCATTCATATACAAAGCCGGAGCTTCCATTTCTACAGCCAAAACGCCCATTTTTGCCCATACTATAGAACCGCCTTCGTCGTAAAACGTGTCGCTCGAATAGACATTGCCTACTTTGTAGTTCAATCCAAGTTGTTTGGCTTTTTCGGCAGCGGCGCAACAAAGGTCAAAACTTGCTATCGGAGCGTATGTTCCGGGTAAATTGTATTGTGCGGCGTAGTTGGAGTTGGTGCAAGCACCTTGCGCAATAACAATATCGCCCAATTTCAAATCTTTGTCCAACGAACCTGCCGAACCAACGCGGATAATGGTTTCTACGTCGTAGAAATGGTATAATTCGTAGGTGTAAATTCCGATGGAAGGAATGCCCATACCATGTCCCATTATTGATACGCGTTTTCCTTGGTATGTTCCCGTATAGCCGAGCATTCCGCGTACGCTGTTAAATAGTACAGGGTTTTCCAAATAACGTTCTGCCATAAATTTAGCGCGTAAAGGGTCGCCCGCCATCATAACGATTTTTGCAATTTCACCGTATTTTGCTCCAATGTGCGGAGTGGGTGTTTGATTGTTCATAATTCATCTGTTTTAAGGTTACTATTTGGTTTAATTGTTTTTTACAACGAACATTAAAACAAAGATACAGCCATTTTTCCTATTTTGCAAAGAGTACACTTATTTTTTTTGAAAATTATTGTTTTTTTATCTACCTTTGTTCATTATAAATTAATATTTAACGGGAATGCAACCATTGGCAGAACGGCTTAGACCGCAAACACTTGACGACTACATCGGCCAAAAACATTTGGTGGGTGAAAATGCTGTTTTGCGCAAAATGATAGAATCGGGAAATCTTTCGTCGTTCATTTTGTGGGGACCTCCCGGGGTGGGAAAAACCACATTGGCGCATATCATTGCCAATCAACTCAAAAGACCGTTCTACACGCTTAGCGCAGTAAATTCGGGCGTAAAAGATGTGCGCGAAGTTATCGAAAAAGCCAAATCAAGTAAGTTTTTTTCGCAAGCTAATCCGATATTGTTCATCGACGAAATTCATCGTTTCAGTAAATCGCAACAAGATTCGCTGTTGGGCGCAGTGGAACAAGGCATAGTTACGCTTATTGGTGCAACTACTGAAAATCCCTCTTTTGAAATTATTACGCCATTGCTTTCGCGCTGCCAAGTCTATGTACTGCAACCTCTTGGAAAAAATGATTTGTTGGAATTGGCGCACCGTGCCATTACTACTGATTATGAATTGAAACAACGCGACATTACCATAGCCGAAGACGAAGCTTTGTTGCGTTTTGCAGGCGGAGATGCTCGTAAGTTGCTCAATATCATTGATTTGATGTGTCAAACAGATGCTTCCGAAAAGGTGGTAATCACCAATGAATCGGTAGTGGAAGGTTTGCAGCAAAATCCAATGGCTTACGACAAAAACGGCGAGATGCACTACGATATTATTTCCGCATTTATTAAGTCGGTGCGCGGCAGCGACCCCGATGCTGCCATCTATTGGCTGGCGCGTATGGTAGTGGGCGGAGAAGACCCCAAATTTATTGCCCGCCGTTTGGTCATTTTAGCTTCGGAAGACATCGGATTGGCAAATCCTAATGCGCTGTTGTTGGCAAATGCTTGTTTTGATGCTTTGCAAAAAATCGGTTGGCCCGAAGGGCGCATCATTTTGGCGGAAACGACTATTTATTTAGCTACAAGTCCTAAAAGCAACTCTGCTTATCTTTCTATTGATGAAGCTATTGCCAAAGTGAAAGAGACGGGCAATTTGCCGGTGCCGTTGCATTTGCGCAATGCGCCCACTAAATTGATGAAAGAACTCAACTATGGCAAGGAGTATAAATACGCACACGATTTTGAAAACCATTTTGTGGAGCAACAGTATTTACCTTCCGAATTGAAACATGAAAAATTTTGGAAACCTCAGGACAATCCTGCCGAAAAGAAATTGGATGAATACCTTAAACGCCTGAAAGACAAAAATCTATAGAAATCAAAAAGCCGATTCAGCTAAACAGCGAATCGGCTTTTCCTTTTAAAATTAACACTAATCTTTATTCTAGATTGATGGCGTAGTGCGCTATGCGACCGTTGGCAGGATTAAATCCCGACACGAACAATGCTTTTCCTTTGTCGCTGCTGTTCATTACCGAACTGAACAGATTTTCAATATCGCTTTCCGAACGTACTGGCGTGTTGTTGATTTTCAAAATCACAAAATCTTTTTGAATTCCGTTTTTAGCAAATAGTCCCGATTTGGTAACGGAAGTAACCTGTACACCGTAAGCAATTTGGAATTTGTATTTCAATTGGTCGGAAATAGGTGCAAATTTAGCACCTAATATGCTCATATCCACAGCTTTGACAATACTTGTTCCACCGGCTCTGTTTTTCAATTCCACTGTGCGTGTTTCAGTTTTTTCTTTACGTACAAATGTTACGGTAATTTTATCCCCCGGGCGGTAACGTCCGATTTGTTCTTGAAGTTGTGCTACCGATTTCACTTTCGTGCCGTTAATGTTCGTGATAATGTCGCCCGGTTCAATGCCGGCATCTTGAGCAGAACTATTTTCGACTACATTTACCACGTAAGCACCATTCAATAAAGTCAGTTTCTTTTCTTTGGCAAATTCGTCATTGATGTCGCGAATTTCAACGCCAAGCACGGCACGTTGTACAACACCGAACTCTTTCAGGTCGGCAACTACTTTGCTGGCAATGCTTATGGGAACAGCAAACGAATAGCCTGTGTATGAGCCTGTTTGCGATGCAATGGCGGTGTTAATGCCCACCAATTCGCCACGTGTATTCACCAATGCGCCACCGCTGTTACCGGGGTTTACGGCAGCATCGGTTTGTATGAACGACTCAATTTTCATATCGGCATCTAAAATATTGATGTTACGCGCTTTGGCACTCACAATTCCCGCCGTTACGGTGGAAGTGAGATTAAACGGATTGCCGACAGCCAACACCCATTCGCCGATTTTTAGCGCATCGGAATTGCCAAACGGAATAACCGGTAGATTTTTAGCATCGATTTTCAGCAATGCGATGTCGGTAGAAGGGTCTGTGCCGATGACAGTTGCCGGAAACGAACGTTTGTCGTTTAGCGTAACTTCTACGTTGGTTGATTTTTGTACAACATGGTTGTTGGTAATAATGTAGCCGTCTTCGGAAATAATCACTCCCGAACCTGTACCAACTCTTTCTTGGGGTTGTTGCGGATATGACCTTTCAGGTCGTCCAAAGAAAAAGTCAAAAAACGGGTCGGTGCTATAATTGCGTGTGTTTGTTTGAAACGTGGTTTTTACGTGTACCACGCTGTTGACTGTGTGTTCGGCAGCCACGGTAAAGTCTGTCGGTGTGGCAGTTCCGAACGTTTCCGATGCAAATCGAGTAGGGGTTGATACCGTAGTTCCTTCAGGAATGGATTTTTCGGACAATAAACGGTTAGTAACGGCAGTAGTTGCAACACTGATGGCAATTATGCCAACAATTAAAGAAGTTGTTTTTAAAATACTTTGTTTGTTCATGATTATGTAATTTTTAATTTTTAAGTGTAAAACGAAAATATTCTATCAAATTATATTCCAAAAACGGTAGTTGAGCTTGTTTTATTATTTTCAACCATTCAAATTCTTTCCAAATGGACAAAAATTGCCAAAACGTCACATTGATTTTGACATTCTGACGGAATGTCAGAATATGATTTGGCAAAGTTAAATGTGTTTTAATGCGAATATAAAAGCCTTTTTTGAGTATCTTTGCAACGTTTTCGATAAGCGATTAAATTTTAACAAGCGACTTATGGTATCAATAGAGCAGGTTTCGATGACGTTCGGTAAAGAGCCGTTGTTTGAAAACATCTCATTTTTAATCAACGACAAAGAGAAAATTGTGCTGATTGGTCGCAATGGCGCAGGAAAAACAACTTTGTTGAAACTTTTGTCGGGACAGCTACAGCCATCGTCGGGTAGGATAGTGCTACCGAAAGAGATGACTATCGGCTATTTGCCGCAACACATGGCGTTGAACAGCGGACGTACGGTGTTGGAAGAGGCTGAATTGGCGTTTCAGGAAATTAAGTCGATAGAGTGCAAAATAGATGAATTAAATCGCGAAATAGCTGTGCGAACCGATTACGAAAGCGAGGCGTATCATCAACTGTTGGAAGATGTTTCCTACCAGAACGAACGTTTGAATTTTTTTGGTGGCGATAATTACCAAGCGGATTTGGAAAAAACGCTACTGGGTTTGGGTTTTCTTCGCAGTGATTTTGACCGTCAAACAAGCGAATTTAGCGGCGGTTGGCGTATGCGCATCGAATTGGCAAAAATTTTGCTTCGTCGTCCTGATTTGTTGTTGCTTGACGAACCGACTAACCATTTGGATATTGAATCCATTGTGTGGCTCGAAAATTTTCTGTCGTCTACTAGCAGTGCGCTGGTGTTGGTGAGCCACGACAAAGCTTTTATTGATGCCGTAACTACAAGAACCATAGAGATTTCATTGGGAAAAATTTACGATTACAAGGTAAACTATAGCAATTATTTGGAATTGCGCAAAGAACGTCGCGAACAGCAAATTCGTGCTTACGAAAATCAGCAGAAAATGATTGCTGATACTGAGGAATTTATCGAACGTTTTCGTTACAAGGCGACCAAAGCCGTGCAGGTACAAAGCCGCATTAAGCAGTTGGAAAAATTGGAACGTCTTGAAGTGGATATGGAAGACACAAGTCGTTTGAACCTTAAATTTCCGCCTGCGCCTCATTCCGGTATTCAACCTGTTAAAATAGAAAGTCTTTCTAAATGGTATGGCGATAAAGTTGTGCTCGAAAATGTGAATTTTTCTATTCGACGAGGTGAAAAAGTGGCTTTTGTTGGCAGAAATGGCGAAGGAAAATCGACTTTGATAAAGTGTATTATGGGCGAAGTGGCTTATGATGGTTTTTTGAAATTAGGACATCAGGTGAAAATCGGTTATTTTGCTCAAAATCAGGCTGATTTACTGGATGGCGAACTGACGGTTTTCGAAACTGTCGACCGTGTGGCGGTGGGCGACGTGCGTACAAAAATACGCGATATTCTCGGCGCATTTATGTTTGGCGGTGAAGCATCCGACAAAAAGGTAAAAGTGCTTTCAGGCGGCGAAAAAAGCCGTTTGGCGATGATTCGTTTGCTGTTGGAGCCTGTCAATTTGCTAATATTGGACGAACCGACCAACCATTTGGACATACAGTCTAAAAATGTTCTCAAAGAGGCGATAAAGGCGTTTAACGGCACTGTTATTATAGTATCACACGACCGCAATTTTTTAGATGGCTTAGTGGAAAAAATCTACGAGTTTAAAAATCGCAATTTGCGTGAATTTATAGGCGACATTCACCAATTTTTGGAGATGAAGCGGAGTGAAGAAGAAGGTTTTGTCGTTGCCAAAGAACCTGTTGTTGTAACGGAAGTTTCCGAAAATAAGCAGAACTATGAAATGCGCAAAGAGTTTAATCGCAAATTGCGCAAAGCGGAAAAGTTGGTAGCCGATGCTGAAAACGAAATAACCGAATTGGAAACTGAAATTACTGAAATGGAAGCTAAAATGGCTGACGGCAACAGCTCACAAGAGCTATTTGATAGTTATAAAAAAACGACTCACACATTGGAACAAAAGATGTACGAGTGGCAGTTGCTCTCAGAAAGTTTGGAGGAAATTAAGGCTCAAAATCCTTTGTAAATTTGATAAAATCAATTGCGAAGAATAAAATATATAAACAAATAACAACCATTCGTATAAATGAAAAAACTTCCGGAAGACTTTGTAAAACAGGCTAAAGAGCTTTTTGGCAACTCTTACGAGGCATATACGAATGCTATAAATTCTGAAGTTGTAAACAGTATTCGCATTAATGATAAATTGACACTAAACCTTGATTTTGAAAAAGTTAAGTGGTGCGATACGGGCTACTATCTTTCGGAGCGTCCCTATTTTACGTTAGACCCTTTTTTGCATGCCGGAGCTTACTATGTACAGGAGGCTTCGTCGATGTTTTTAGAGCAATTCTTAAAAAAGTACGTTTCGGCGGATGCTGTGGCATTGGATATGTGTGCTGCTCCCGGTGGAAAGTCTTCTTTGATGAGCCAATATTTGCTTAATGGCGGTTTGTTGATAAGTAATGAAATTGTCCGTAACCGTGCAGCTGTTTTGACGGAGAATAGTATTAAGTGGGGCAACGATAATTGCTTGATAACGAACAATGCTCCTTCGGCTTTTGAGCAGTACGAAGGTTTTTTCGATGCTATTTTGGTAGATGCGCCCTGTTCCGGTGAAGGAATGTTTCGCAAAGATGATACGGCAATAACAGAATGGTCGCTGCAAAATGTGCAGCTTTGCGCTGCCAGACAAAAAGAGATTTTAAAATCGGCATGGGTGGCGTTAAAAGAAGGCGGCGTGTTGATTTACAGCACTTGCACTTACAATGCTTATGAAAACGAGGATAATGTGAAATGGTTATTGGAAAGCTACGATGCTGAAATACTGCCTGTAGCTATTGATGCGGAGTGGGGCGTTAGTGAAACACCGTTCGGTTACCATTTTTATCCGCATAAAACCAAAGGTGAAGGACTTTTTATGGCTGCCGTGCGTAAATTGTCGGCAACTTCGGAAGCTAAATTCAAAAAGACTTCCACGCAACAAAACAGTGGGCGTAAACCATCGTTGGAATGTTTACAAAATCCGTGCGATTATCAACTGTTATTCCACCGTAATCTATGGTATGCACTTCCTAAAAAGCATGAATTTAAAATTAAACAATTACTTCAAAATTTGAATGTAATTTATTTAGGAATAGAGATATATGAACAAAAAGGAAATGATTTTATTCCGCAGGAATCTTTGGCATTATCCAAGCATTTGAACAAAGAGGCGGTCGTGTCTGTTGATTTGTCGTTGGAAGAGGCGTTGCGTTATTTGCGTTCTGAAACTATTACTATTGATGCCCCTAAGGGTTTTTGCGTGGTAACCTATTGTGGTTTGCCGTTGGGTTGGGTTAAAAATATTGGTAATCGCTGCAACAATCTGTATCCCAACAATTGGCGCATACGAATGGAAATACCGACCGACAATTTGCCGCAGCCGTTTATGTTGTCGGAAATTAATTCACGCGATTAATTCTCGCATCGTTACTGTAAAAATAGTTGATATTTTGCGCTACTGCTTGTGCCATCTCAATACGGCATTCAATAGTGGCTGTGCCGATGTGAGGAGCAAGCACAACATTGTCCAATTGGAGTAGTTCTTTCGAGATAATCGGCTCGAATTCAAACACATCCAAGCCTGCACCCCATAATTTTCCGTTTTTAAGATTGTTTATTAATTCAGCTTCGTCAATGATAGCACCGCGCGCAGTGTTGATAAGTATGCAATCGTCCTTCATCATGGCAAATTCCTTTTCGCCAATAAGGTGATGCGTGGCGGCAGAATAGGGTACGTTAAGGGAAATAATGTCAGATTTCCTTAAAAGTTCGTCAAAAGGCAAATAAACAGCTTTGTAGCGCATTTCGGTTGCTTTATCCAAAGGAGTTCGTTTGTTGTAAACTATTTTCATACCGAAAGCCGATGCTCGTGTAGCAATGGCTTGCCCTATATTGCCCATACCGATTATTCCTAACGTTTTCCCGTAGAGCGATTTTCCTAAATTTGTCATTACTCCGAAGCGTACAGTGTCGGTTTGGCGTAGTTTTCGGTCTAATTCGGCAGTTCTGCGGGAGACGGCTAACATCAGGTTCATAGCTTGTTCGGCGGTGGGTTCAATTACCGGAGCAGGAGTATTGGTTACCACAATGCCGCGTTTCGAAGCCGCTTGCAGGTCGATGTTGTTGAAACCGACTCCGAAATTGGCTATGAGTTTCAGTTGGTTAGAAGCTGCAATCAATTCGCTGTCAATCTTATAGTTAAATGCCGATACAAGCACATCGGCAGTTGGTAGCAACTGCAATAGTTCGTTGCGACTGAACGTTTCTTTTTTTTGGAAAATTACGTGATAATCAGCCCCTAATTGCGCAAAGCCTTCTTTTGGCAAATTTGTGGTAACGATGACGTTTTTCATTAATGCAAAATTTTGAATATCAGTTCTTTCAACAAATCTTTGTCTTCGGTTGAAGCATTACGGAAGCCTTTGCTTTTAGCGTCTGTTTCGCGAATGTCACCGATAATGGTTACCACTTTTGCAAACGAATAGTTTTTGGCGGCAGCCACATAATCTTTTACAAAAAACGGATTGATGCCAAGTTCTGAAGCAACGTTGAATTGGCTTTTGTCTGCCAAACGGTGGTAGTGAAGTAAATTTGTAAAAAAGTTGAATAATATACTAATAGTCAGCACTAAAGGATTGTTTTTTTTGTTTTGTCCGAAGTATTCCACAATGCGGTTCGACTTTAATATTTGGCGATAAGCTAGTGCATTTACCAACTCAAAATTGTTGTATTCCTTGCTGATGCCGATGTTTTTTTCAACCAAATCGGCAGTTATCATGTTGTTTTTTATCTTTCCCGACGCTATCAATTTGTCCACTTCGTTGGTAATGCGCTCTAAATCGTTTCCCAAAAACTCTGTCAGCATACCAATGGCTTTAACTTCTATTTGCAACTGTTTTTCTTTCAGTAGCGAAGTTATAAAATTAGGTATTTGATTGTCGTACAGCTTTTTCGATTCAAATACGATGCCATTTTTAGCCAATTCGAGGCATACTTTTTTGCGTTTATCGAGCGATTTGTATTTGTGACAGAATACCAGAATGGTAGATGGTTGCGGTTTTTGCAGGTAGAATATTAAATCGTCGTAATTACTTATCTGTTGGGCTTCTTTCACAATAATAACTTGGTATTCAGCCATCATCGGATAGCGTTTGGCGGCGGCAACGATGCTTGCCATATTTTCCACATCTTTACCGTAGATAATCATTTGGTTGAATGCCTTTTCGTCTTCCGATAACACGTTGTTTTCTATGTAATCCGAAATTTTGTCAATATAATAGGGTTCTTCGCCCATTAGCATATAGACGGGTGCATACTCTTTTTTGAGCAGCGACGCCATTATCGATTCGTAAGTTACTGCTTGCTTAGCCATGTTTATTCAAAACGTAAGTGCTTGATTGTTTTACTCTTATTTTTTATTGACTCCAACGATTTGATACCGATTCTCAGATGTTCTTCCACAAAATTTGCGGTAACATTTTTGTCGCTTTTTTCGGTTTTTACTCCTTTGGGATGCATCGGCATATCGGAAATGAGTAGTAACGCACCTATCGGAATTGAATTGAAAAATCCTGCGCTAAATAGAGTAGCTGTTTCCATATCGATAGCCGAAGCCCGCATTGTAACAAGCATTTCTTTAAATCTTTCATCGTGTTCCCATACACGTCGGTTGGTGGTGTAAACTGTTCCTGTCCAATAGTCCTTGCCAAAGTCGCGTACATTCGACGAAACAGAACGTTGCAGACTAAAAGCGGGCAGGGCGGGAACTTCAGGAGGAAAGTAATCGCCCGAAGTACCTTCGCCACGTATGGCTGCTATGGGCAAAATATAGTCGCCCACTTGGTTTCTATCTTTTAATCCGCCACATTTTCCGAGAAACAGAACCGCTTTCGGTGTAATGGCTGAAAGTAAATCCATAATTAGGGCGGCGTTGGGGCTTCCCATTCCAAAATTGATAATGGTAATGTTGTTCGCCGAAGCGTTAATCATGTTTTTGTCGCGTCCGACTACTGGAACATTGAAGATGTCAGCAAACATCTCCACGTATTTATTAAAATTGGTGAGTAATATGAAGTTACCAAAATCGGACAACTCCCTTCCGGTGTAGCGCACCAGCCAATTTTTGACAATTTCTTTTTTTGTTTTCATGTGTTAGGATTATTTGGAAAAAATGTAGTAATTTTGTTTTATCATTAACAGCCGGTCATTATGGAAAGCCTTAATTTACCGAAATATACTTTTAAAATTAAGCGAATAGATAATAAATACACTATTTTTGACTGTATTCGTAAACGTTATGTAGCTTTAACTCCCGAAGAATGGGTAAGACAAAACGTTGTACAGTACTTAATTACCGAAAAAAATGTTCCGCAAACGCGCATCAGTAACGAAACGTCCATTACGTTTAATGGGTTGTCCAAGCGTTGCGATACGATTGTGTACGATAAAAATTTCGCTCCATTAATCATTGTAGAGTACAAGGCTCCCACAATTCCATTGTCGCAAGCCACGTTCGACCAAGTGGCTGTTTATAACTTAAAGTTGGATGTCAAATATTTTTTATTGAGCAACGGTATGCAGCACATTTTCTGCAAAGTAGATGCTGCTGCCAAACGTTTTAAATTTATTCCCGAAGTACCCGATTATTCGGAATTGTAATCGTTGTTTGCTTATTTCTTTTTAGTGTTGTTCGCTTTTCTATTTTTATTCAAATCTTTGTGAATTGTCAGTTGCATGGAGTTTTCGTCAATATCGATTTTTCCGTTCGACAGTTCTTTTAAGTCTTTAAAAACGCGTGCATCGGTTACGCCCTCTTTGTTCCAAGTTAACAGATTTTTCTTCATTTGGTTAGCAATAATGCGTATGAGTGCATCTTTTTCGTCGCCATCGGGCATTTCTACCGCTTTGGCAATTAAATTTTGTACTATGCGTCCGTATTGCAGATAGTTAATTTTTCCGGTTGGTGCTTTAATTTTTTCCGGTTTCATCTGCAAGGTATCCGGTTTCATTATTTCGTAAGGATAGTCTATGTCCAACTTAAAATCGGACATGAGCGCCAAGTGGTCCCAAAGTTTGTGTTTAAAATCTTGCACATCGCGCAAATGAGGGAAAAAATTGCCCATAATGTCGATGATGGTTTTGGCGCAACGCGTGCGTTCTTCGCGGTCTTCTATGGTAACGGCGTAATCGACCATTTGTTGGATGTTACGCCCGTATTCCGGTAGTTTTAGGCTCTCTTTGGGAGCGTATTTAATGAATTCAGACATAATTTATAGGTGTTAAAATTTTGATTTCGGTACAGTAGTGATAAATTCTTTCAAGTAAAACGGCTCAAAATAGGCAACATCCTGAAATTCTTGGTTGGCAAACGCTTTCTCTGCCAAAGCCGGCATATTTTCGGCTAAAGGCTGTATATCGGTCAAAAAACGAGCGTTAGCATGGGTGATAATGTTTTGACATTTAGCAGCGCCGTTACCACAAAAAAAGATAGTCCGTTGGTCAAGCAAGTCTGCGAAAGCGTTTTCGTCAATAATTTTTGCCTCAATAGATTGCACAATATTTAATTGAGCATCGTAAACAGCAGAATAAACTTCCATGCGCCGTGCGTCTATCATCGGGCAAATTAGTGCATCGGATTTCGTTAACTGTTTTAGTGCGCCTTGTGCTATCAGTTTCAGTGTGTCAATAGCCAACAGTTTGGCGTTCCATCCAAAACAAAGCCCTTTTGCGCTCGAAACGCCTATGCGTAAACCCGTGTACGAACCGGGACCTGCACTGACTGCTACCGCTTGCGGTTTTAAACCGTTTTTATGTGCGAAATTGAGCGTCTCTTCTATGAACAAAGGCAATTTAACGGCATGCGAAGGACCTTCGGGGCAAAGTTTTGAAAATCGAACAATCCCATTTTTCGAAAGTGCAATGGAGCAAATGTCCGTAGAAGTTTCGATGTGTAGAATGACAGCCATTTCCTTAAAAAGTTTCTAACTTGCAAAGATAATAAAAAGAATGAAAACATTCTAATATTAATTTTCAAGAGATTTTACATAAATCTCCTTGTTTGTTTGGGTTTTTTAGAAAAGAAATTGTATTTTTGCATAACTTTAAAATTAAACTATTAGTATTGTGTTATTATCGATGACGGGCTACGGAAAAGCCTCTTGTGAATACAGCAACAAAAAAATTACCGTTGAAGTTAAATCACTCAACAGTAAACAGATAGATATTTCAATGCGCATTGCCAATGTATATCGCGAGAAAGATATTGAATTGCGAAACCTTATTACGCAAAAATTGGAACGTGGAAAAGTTGATTTTTCGCTTTATATCGAAGATGCAGGTGGACAAACGACAACAACCATCAATCGAACGGTGGTAGCCGATTATTATCGGCAAATTACCGAAATAGCGGCTGAATTAGGAATTTCTGAGCCTACTACTAATTGGATGGAAGTGTTATTGCGTCTGCCCGATACCGTTAAAACGGAAACCGCCACGCTCGATGAGGAAGAGTGGGAGTACATACAAACGACAGTAAATCAGGCGTTAGACCAACTTATAGCATTCCGCACACAGGAAGGTTGTGCATTGGAAAAGATTTTTAAGCAAAAAATAGATAGGATTGGCGAATTGCTTACTCAAATTGACCAATATGAAGGCGAACGCCTGACGAAAATACGTCAACGTTTGGAAGAAAATCTTCAACAGATAGAAAATAAAATTGCTATCGACCGCAACCGCTTGGAGCAGGAAATGATTTTCTATATTGAAAAATTAGATGTGAACGAAGAAAAAGTGCGTTTGCGCAACCATTTAAACTACTTTATGGAGACGATGGCGAAAGAACATGCTCCCGGTAAAAAATTGGGCTTTATAGCGCAAGAAATGGGGCGCGAAATCAATACGCTTGGCTCAAAATCGAACCATAGCGAAATGCAGAAAGTAGTTGTGGAAATGAAAGACGAGTTGGAGCAAATTAAGGAACAAGTGCTTAATGTGCTGTAAAACAAAATTTTATGGCAGGTAAACTGATTATTTTTTCAGCACCTTCGGGTTCGGGCAAAAGTACCATTGTGCAATATTTAATTGCTCACTGCAATGTAAATTTCACTTTTTCGGTGTCAGCTACAAGTCGTGCGCCTCGAGGAACAGAGCAACATGGTGTGGCATATTATTTTATCTCGACAGACGAGTTTCGCAAGAAAATTGAAGAAAACGCTTTTGTGGAATACGAAGAGGTTTATCCTGATTGTTTCTACGGAACGCTCAAAAGTGAAGTTGATAAAGCATTGGCAGAAGGCAAAACGCTGCTGTTCGATGTGGATGTGAAAGGCGGCTTAAACATCAAACGGCAATATGGCAATCGTGCGTTGGCTATATTCATACAACCGCCATCGGTGGACGAATTGCGCCGCCGTTTGGTGGCGCGTGCTACCGATTCGTCGGAAATGGTGGAACAGCGCGTGAATAAAGCTGAATGGGAAATGCAGTTTGCGTCACAGTTTGACGTTATTATTGTGAACGATAATCTTGAAAAGGCAAAAACTGAAGCCACCAAGATTGTTATGGATTTTTTGAAATAACTTAAAAAAATAATGGGCACCACCGAATTACATGTCGGGCTTTATTTTGGAACGTTCAATCCCATACATAACGGGCATATTCTTTTGTCTAACTATTTGATAGACAATGGTTATATGAACGAATTGTGGTTGGTGGTGTCGCCACAAAGTCCTTTTAAACGGGAAATGGTTTTGTTACCCGAAACTGACCGATTGGCATTGGCGCAAACAGCTGTAAAAGAGTACCGTAACATAAAAATATGCGATGCAGAGATGACATTGCCAAAACCGAGTTATACCATTGACACGTTACGTTATTTGTCGCAAAAGCATCCCGATTATCGCTTTACGTTGGTGATGGGAGCCGACAATGTGGAGGGTTTTAGCCGTTGGAAATGTAGCGACGAAATAGAGCGGAATTATCGCCTATTAATCTATCCGCGTGAGGGTTACGAGTCTATTGTGTTGTCGCCGTCAATGCGGTTATTGGCTGATGTTCCGTTGTATCCTTTTTCATCGACGGAGATACGCCGAAAAATTGCACGTGGCGAAGACATTTCGGCTGAAGTACCGCCTGCAATACGCGAAAAGTGTATAGAACTTTATCGAAATAACAACAAGTAAAAACCTAACACTATGATTGCTGACTGGCAAACATTACCGCTGACTAACCCCATCGCTATATTTTTATTGGTGTTGCTTGTTATTTTGGGTGCTCCATTTTTAAACAAACTGAAAATTCCGCATATTGTCGGTCTTATTTTAGCAGGTGTGCTGTTGGGACCTTTCGGTTTGCATGTATTGGAAAACGACAAAAGTTTCGAATTGTTCGGCAAAGTGGGCATCCTTTATATTATGTTTTTGGCGGGATTGGAAATTGACCTTAATACGCTTAAAAAGAACAGCACTAAAGGCATAATATTCGGAGCTTACACTTTTCTTATTCCTATGGTGCTGGGTACGCTTACGAGTTTCTATTTGCTTCATTTTAATTGGACTACATCGATTTTGCTTGCCAGCATGTACGCTTCGCATACGCTAATAGCCTATCCGATAGTCAGCCGCATGGGTATATCGAGAAGTCGCTCAATAAGCATCACGGTTTCGGGCACCATCATTACCGTAACCTTGGCATTGCTTATTTTGGCTATCATAGTAGCATTGGAATCCAGCCAGATAAATACGGCGTTTTGGATTCGGTTGGGCGTATCGTATTGTATTTTTGTATTCGTGCTGTTTTTCCTGTTTCCCAAAATAGCCCGTTTCTTTCTTACGCGCTACAGCGATAGCATTCTTCAGTACATTTTTGTTCTGGCGTTGGTGTTTGCGGCTTCTTTGTTGGCTCAAGTGTTGGGCATAGAAGGTGTTTTGGGAGCATTTTTCGCCGGACTTATTCTGAACCGTCTTATTCCAAATGTTTCGCCGCTGATGAACCGTATAGAGTTTATCGGCAATGCCATTTTTATTCCATTTTTTCTTATCAGTATTGGTATGATGGTGGATATAAGGAGTTTTTTCGTTGGTTTTGAAACACTTTTGGTGGCGGTGGTTATGTCGGTGGTAGCCACAGTAGCGAAATGGTTGGCAGCATTCGTTACTCAAAAACAATGTCATTTGTCGTCTACCGAAGGCAACCTTATTTTTGGGTTAAGCAACGGGCAGGCAGCAGCGACATTGGCAGCGGTAACGATTGGCTACAATATCGGTTTGTTCAATGATGCAGTACTCAATGGTACTATCGTAATGATTTTGGTAACGTGTGCTATCAGTTCCATTGTTACCGAAAGGGCGGCGCGCAAGTTGGCAGTGGAAGAGGCGAAGACGGAAAAAAGTTTCCGTAGCGACCTTCCCGAACGCATATTGATTCCCATATCCAATCCCGAAACTATGCCACAGTTGGTAGAAATAGGCAATTTGATTAAACGTCCCAACAATGTGAAAGCGTTGTTTGCTTTAAACATAGAAGCCATGAACGATGAAAATGTTGTTGGCGGAAAACTTTTGGAAAATGCTTGTAAATTGGCAGCTGCTACTGACAACGAAATGGTAGCTATACAGAAAAATGATATGAATGTGGCAAACAGTATATTGGAAACCATGTCCGAGCAGAATATTTCCGATTTGGTAATGGGTGTTCATGCTATCAATAATGTTTATAGCCCGACTATAGAACACATTATAGCTAAATCGAATGAGAATATTATACTATGTGGTACGCCGCAGCCATTGAACAAAGTGAAACGTTTGGTGGTCGTTGTTCCAAGTAGCGCCGAATTAGAGGAGGGTTTTGAATTGTGGTTCGAGCGTGTCAAAAATTTCACAACTCAATTGGGTGGTAAGCTTTTGTTTTTTGCCGATAAATCGACAACGGAAGCTTTAAAAACGCTCTGTGCATCTTATAAAACGTTGAATGTCAAATTTTCAGAATTGGAACATTGGGAGGATTTTCTCATTCTCACAAAAGAAGTGAAGAAAAACGATGCTTTAGCCATAGTGTTGGCACGACGGGCAACATTGTCGTATCAACCGTTGATGGGAAAAGTGCCATACTATATCAATAAATATTTTGCAAACAACAACTTTATGCTGATTTTTCCAAAACAAAGCAATTCTTTTGAGACTACGGGAAAACTTTTTAATCCATTATATTTCAAATAATTATTTACATTTTAAAAACAAAAAATTATGAAAAAATCTTTTACTCTGTTTTTTACTTTGCTGTTGGCATTCGGCGTTAGCTGTTTTGCTGCCAATTTTCAAAAAGAAACCATCACCGAAAACGAACGGTCGTATCTAAGGTATTCCGTCTCCAATTACGATACGTCAAAACCTATTAGTCTATTAGTGTTACTGCATGGTATGGGTGGCACTATGAACCAATTTGATTCAATTATAACGGCACACGACATGCCAAAGAGTTATAATTTGGTAGTGGTATGTCCCCAAGCTTTACCGGAACAAGATTCTATCGTCAATGCACTTAATAGCTCTTTGCCCATGTTTGGCTATCCTAAATATAATTTAAATAGCGTTTGGAATTCGGGAACAAGTGTGCCTTTGGATACGCAAATTACTAACAATCCCATGTTCATCTATTTTTTTCCGACTATTGCAGCCGCAGGTAAAATTACAATAAATAGCTCTGTCGATGATGTAAAATTCATTAACGATATTATTAATTCTACAAAACAGAATTTTTCGATTGCCGACAACAATGTCTTTATTGGCGGCTATTCTATGGGTGGCAGTATGTGCTACAAATATATCAGCGACCCAAGACAAAAAGCAAATGCCGTTTCCGCCATTTATGGTTATAAAGGTCACGAGGTAGAGCTGACAAGCACTCCTGTTCCTGTGTGTCATTTTCATAGCCACGACGATGATGTTGTTCTTTTCAATGGCTCTGTTTTTAATGATTCTATAAGTAAATTGATAGCAGATTTAGCAGAAAACACAGGACATTCTGACGCAGTTGTTGAAAATTGTCCGAATATTGCAGACGATGGTATAAGCGTGGTACTCAACAAATATGAAACAAGCGGATTGCCAAAGATTTATTTTTACGAAATAGACCATGCTACACATGATAATATATTATCCGGTGCTACTAACGACATCGATATTACCGAAAAAATGCTAAACTTCTTCGGAATGGAGAAAATGGCTACAGGTTTGAATTTTTCAAAAACGAATAATTTGAAAATTTATCCAAATCCGGCTACCGATTATTTAGTAACTTCTGAGGGCGGACGTTATCAAATTTTCAATCTTTTGGGCGAAGTTGTGGCAAACGGACAAACAACTGCTGATGCAAAAATTTCGCTGAACGGATTAATTCAAGGTATTTACATTCTAAACTTGCAAACGGACGGCAAAAATTACGTACACAAATTTTCGGTGCAATAAACATTTAAATATTTGATTGTAAGTACTGAATTTTAAAGACAAAGCAACAGATGTATGTAAAATCTTTGTTCAACTATAAGCGACGTAAAGCTACTCTTGTGAGGGTTGGTAATGTTACTCTTGGTGGCAATGTACCTGTACGCATTCAAACCATGGCAAACACGAATACCAACGATATTGATGCTTCGGTGGCGCAGGCTATACGTATTGCCGATGTCGGTGGTGAAGTGCTTCGTTATACCACACAAGGCTTACGTGAAGTAGAAAGTTTGGCAGCCATACATCATACTTTGCGCCAACGCCACGTAAATATTCCGTTAGTTGCCGATGTTCATTTTAATCCGAAAGTGGCTGAAGAGGCTGCTCGTTATGTAGAAAAAGTGCGCATCAATCCGGGCAACTACGTGGCGAGCAAGTCAACTGACTACATGGAAAAAGAGTGGAACGAAGAATTGGATAAAATCAACGAAAAGTTGACGGTGTTGCTGGATATTTGCAAAAAGAACAAAACAGTCATACGCATTGGTGTCAATCACGGTTCGTTGTCGCCGCGCATACTCAATCGTTATGGCGATACGCCGGAAGGATTGGTTGTTTCGTGCATGGAATTTTTGCGTATATGTAAAGCTCAAAATTTCAATGATATAGTTCTTTCCATAAAATCGTCGAATGTTTTTGTAATGGTAAAAGCCGTGCGTTTGCTCGTGGCAACCATGCAAGACGAAGAAATGGATTATCCCATTCATTTGGGAGTAACCGAAGCCGGTGAAGGTGAAGATGGTCGCATAAAATCGGCAATGGGCATAGGTGCTTTGTTGGCTGACGGAATAGGAAACACTATTCGTGTGTCGTTGAGCGAAGAACCCGAATGTGAAATTCCCGTGGCGCAAAAATTGGTTGACTATATTAGCTTGCGGGCGCAACATCCGTTAATTTCCGCAACACCTTATGCAGATTTTAATCCGTTCGTTTATCATCGTCGCGTTACGCACGCCGTGAATAAAATTGGAGGCAGCAATCCTGTTGCCGTTATCGGTATGCAGACTTCATTGGGTAACTTGCAGCCGGATTGCCTTTTGAATGAATTGAACGTTTGCAAAATAAATTACAACTTATTGTCGGATAGTTTTTTGGAGGAATTACACCAAAATCCCGACAAATTGCTGTTATTGCGTTCCGAACATCAAAATCCGATAGGGGAAATGCGTGCGGTGTTCCATCGTCTTATGGCTGTTGGTATCACTAATCCTGTTATTATTGCTTTTGATTATGCGGAAAATCAATTGGAAGATTTGCAGATAAAGGCGGCAGCCGATTTTGGTGCGTTATTGTTAGATGGTTTTGGCGATGCTATTTTGCTAACTAACAGAGGCAGTGCTATTTCAGCAGAACAACTGACTTTTGTCGCTTATGCCATTTTACAAGCCGCACGTGTACGAATGAGCCGAACAGAATATATTTCGTGTCCGGGCTGCGGACGCACGTTGTTTGATTTACAGGCGACAGTAGCCAAAGTAAAAGCAGCCACTGCACACTTGAAAAATCTTAAAATTGCCATTATGGGTTGCATTGTTAATGGACCCGGCGAAATGGCGGATGCCGACTACGGTTATGTGGGAGCGGGCAAAGGCAAAGTAAGTCTCTATCGTAAAAATGTCTGTTTGGAAAAGAATATTCCCGAAGAGGAAGCCATTGAAAAATTGATGGAGATTATTCAAAAAGACCTTTAAATTTTGGGCGAAATCGGTTGAAAAAAGATGCAAAAACTTTTTTTGCTTGAAAACAAAACTAAAAACCGCTAAAAAAGCGGTTTTTTTGTTTACCTTTGCCAAAAATTACAAAAATGATAGAGCTTATTCCCGCAATAGACATCATCAACGGACAATGCGTAAGGTTGTCGCAAGGCGATTATAATCAAAAAACCGTTTACTGCAAAGAACCTTTAGAAATGGCTAAACGATTTGAAGCGCATGGCGTAAAGCGACTTCATTTAGTTGATTTAGATGGTGCAAAAGCGCAGCATATTGTTAATTATAAGGTACTTGAGCAAATTGCAACACAAACGCAGTTGGTGATAGATTTCGGTGGCGGTCTCAAATCCGATGACGATTTGCGCATTGCCTTTGAGTCGGGAGCAGCTATGGTAACGGGTGGCAGCATTGCCGTAAAGGATGAGGAGCGTTTTTGTGATTGGATAAAAAAATATGGTTCGCAAAAAATCATTTTAGGTGCCGATGTAAAGGATGAAAAAATCAGCGTTTCGGGCTGGCGTGAATCTACCGATATAGAATTGTTGCCGTTTCTCAGCCACTATAAGGAAAAAGGTATTACGCAAACCATTTGCACCGATATTAGCAGAGACGGAATGTTGCAAGGTGCCGCAGTGGAGTTGTACAAAAAAGTGCTGCATCATTTTCCCGATTTGAAACTTATTGCCAGCGGTGGCGTGGCTTCGTGGAAAGACATTGAAGCGCTGGAGGCTGCCAATGTACCGGCAGTAATTTTCGGGAAAGCCTTTTATGAAGGGAAAATAACGCTTAAAGAGATAGAAAATTACAATTTAAAACATATTTGATTAACATGAAAATAATGGATTTAGATTTTGACAAAATGGGTGGTTTAATACCCGCTATTGTTCAGGATGCTAACACCAACAAAGTGCTGATGTTGGGGTATATGAACCGTGAAGCATTGGAAATGACCAATAAAACAGGTAAAGTAACGTTTTATAGCCGAACAAAAAAACGGTTGTGGACAAAAGGCGAAGAAAGTGGCAATTTTCTCCATGTGGTGGACATTTTGGTAGATTGTGATAAAGACACGCTGCTTATCAAAGCTAAACCGGTAGGACCTGTTTGCCACACCGGCAGCGACACCTGTTGGGATGAAAAAAACGAGGAAGATATTATGTTCCTAAAATATTTGCAGGATTTTATTTGCACTCGCTACAAAGAGATGCCGGAAGGTTCTTATACGACATCATTGTTCAAAAAAGGTGTTAATCGTATGGCGCAGAAAGTGGGCGAGGAAGCTGTGGAAACCGTAATAGAGGCAACTAACGGCACCGATGATAGATTGATATATGAAGCATCGGATTTGATTTACCACTTGATTGTGCTACTGACATCAAAAGGTTACCGCATAGAAGATTTGGCGCGTGAGCTTAAAAGTCGCCACAAAGAATAACTAAAAAAGCAGGAGTACAACTCCTGCTTTTTTAATAAATATTTTAGTACAAACAATTTAGTTACCCATTTCCGAAAGGAATTTGATGCGTATCAAACGCATTTCACTTTCTGTGTAGTCGTCCTCGCCCAAAGCTACCAGAGCATCTTGTATATTATCTGTTTTAGCCGTGTTTTTAAAGTAATCAAACGCTTCTTCCAAACGGTCGCTGTCTATTATCTCTTCCAAAAAGTAATCGATGTTAATTTTTGTTCCTGAATAAACGATAGCATCAATTTCATCTAAAAGTTCCTCTATTTCCAGACCTCTCGATTCTGCCAAGTCGTCCAATGCCACTTTGCGGTCGATTGCTTGTATAATGGAAATTTTCAGTTTCGATTTGTTAGCCACCGTACGTACGCGTAAATCTTCGGGACGCTCAATATCGTTTTCTTCTACATGTGTTTTTATTAATTTAATAAAATCGTCACCGTAGCGTTTTGCTTTGCCTTGACCTACACCCGGAATGTTTTGCAGTTCTTCAATGGAAATGGGGTAGGTGGTTGCCATTGCTTCCAAAGACGGGTCTTGGAATATGACAAATGGTGGCAGTTCAAGGTGTTTCGACATTTTTTTTCGTAAATCTTTCAACATCGAAAACAGTACGGGGTCGACAGCACAAGAGCCTCCGATGCGTTGAGGAATTTCGTTCTCTTCTTCATTAAATTCGTTATCTTTCGTTATTTTGAACGATTTGGGATTGTCCAAATAGGCTTTGCCGGCTTTGGTTATCTTCAAAACCCCGTAATTTTCTATCTCTTTAGCAATATAATCTTTTATCATCGCTTGGCGAATAACGGCTTGCAGTAGTTGCGCATCATCGTCACTAATTGTACCAAACATTTCCAATTCGTTCAATTCGTACGATTTTATTTCGGCGGTTTCTTTACCGTTCAAAATGTCAACGATGACTTCCGTCTTAAATTTCTCTTTGACGGCTATAATGGTTTCCAAAACGGCACACAGTAAATTTTGAGCTTCCATTTCTTTTTTAGGATTAAGGCAATTGTCACAATTGCCACAATTTTCTTCGGTATATTCTTCACCGAAATAGTGTAATAAAAGTTTTCGTCGACAAATAGACGATTCCGCATAGGCGGCGGTTTCAACAAGAAGCTGTTTGCCTATCTCTTGTTCGGCGATAGGCTTGCCTTGCATAAATTTTTCTAATTTTTGTATATCCTTATAACTGTAAAAAGTGATACATTGACCTTCGCTGCCATCGCGTCCGGCACGTCCTGTCTCTTGGTAGTAACCTTCGAGACTTTTGGGAATATCGTAGTGGATAACGTACCTTACGTCCGGTTTGTCAATGCCCATACCAAAGGCAATCGTGGCGACAATCACGTCCACCTCTTCCATCAAAAATTTGTCTTGATTTTCGGTGCGAACAACCGAATCGATACCTGCATGGTAGGGCAGTGCGGGAATGCCGTTCAGTTGTAAGGCTTCTGTTAAGTCTTCTACTTTTTTACGACTAAGGCAATAGATAATGCCCGATTTACCGCTTTGCGATTTGATAAACTTAATAACTTCTTTATCAACGTCTTTCGTTTTCGAGCGTACCTCGTAGTAGAGGTTGGGGCGGTTGAACGATGATTTGAATATGGTAGCATCGTTCATGCACAGTGTTTTTTGTATGTCGTGCTGTACTTTTGGCGTGGCGGTAGCTGTTAGTGCTATAACCGGAGCTACGCCTATTTCGTTGATAATAGAGCGTATTTTGCGGTATTCGGGGCGAAAATCGTGTCCCCATTCGGAAATACAGTGCGCTTCGTCAATAGCGTAAAACGAAATTTTGACTTGTTTTAGAAAATCAATATTCTCTTTTTTTGTAAGCGATTCAGGTGCTACGTATAATAGTTTGGTATGATTACGCAAAATATCTTCTTTTACCATTTCGATAGCAGCTTTGTTGAGCGATGAGTTCAAAAAATGGGCAACGCCGTTCTCTTCGCTGAAACTGCGCATAGCATCGACTTGGTTTTTCATTAAAGAAATAAGCGGCGAAATAACGATGGCTGTTCCCTCCATCAAAAGTGAAGGTAATTGATAGCAAAGTGATTTTCCACCTCCTGTGGGCATGAGTACAAAAGTGTCTTTTCCGTCCAAAACATTGCGGATAATTGCCTCTTGATTGCCTTTAAAAGTGTTAAATCCAAATCTTTTTTGTAATTCGCCGGATAAATCTATTGTTTGTGCCATAATTCCTTATATTTCTTTATGTAAGTGAAATGTTTGATATACAGCGATTTAGCTTTTTGTTAGTTGTATTTCGCTTGTTTATTTATTAATAAAACAAATTTATAAATATCTTTTTTATATTACCAAATATTTTCACAAATAATTTCAAAAAAAATAGATTAAAGTTTTTTGAATGAGAAAAAAGTGGTGTTTTTGCAACTATCTTTTCTACAATAAAATTTGTTTCGTCAAAAAAGAATAATCGACTTAGAAAAATGTTGTTGCTTTTTTGTCAAACTTTTGTATCTTTGCAAGATACATAATAAAACGGGGGTTACAAAATATTATATGAAAAAACTGCTCTCTTTTGTTATTTTATTTTTGTTACTGTTGCCTGCCAATGCTCAACTACTTTGGAAAATTTCGGGTAACGGTCTCAAAAAGAGTTCTTATTTGTTTGGAACTCACCATTTAGTGCCCATCAGTTTTTTGGATTCCATACCTAAAGTTTATAAATGTTTCAATCGCTCGGAAGTGGTTGTAAGCGAATTTGTAATGAGTGCTGCCAATATGGAAGATAAAGTTAAAGAAGCTGCCATGTTGCCGCCAAATTACGTCTATACGGAACTTTTGTCTGATTCGGACTACCATTTTGTAGATAGCGAACTCAAAGCGGTTACCAAGCTTTCGCTCAACGATGTAGCGCGCCTCAAACCGTCCATGATAGCCAATATTTACATTGTAGCTTACTATCAGCAATTATTCCCGAACGACGATGATTGGCAGTTGGATTCCTTTTTTCAACAAGTGGCTGATAGACAGGGTAAAAAAGTGGTTGGATTGGAAACCATCGAAGACCAGATAAAATTGATTTATGAGTCGCAATCCATTGAACGTCAGGCATTCCTGTTGGTTGGCACATTGAGAGGAAAAGACCGAATAACTGAAGAATTGCACGAACTTAATGCTTATTACAAAAAGGGGAATTTGGTACCGTTATTGCAAACTTATCTCAACGATTCATCGGAATTTGCTCCTACGGCTCAAGAAAAATTTCTGATGTTGGATGCACGCAATTTGGAATGGACAAAAAAGTTGCCTGATTTGCTCCATAAAAACAGTTGTTTTGTAGCTGTCGGAGCACTTCATTTAGTGGGCGAAAATGGTCTTATCAATCTGCTGCGTCAAAAAGGTTACAGAGTATCCAAAGTTAAATGAATGGAATAATTTAAGTTGTTTTTATTGAATTTAATTTTCTGATTTATAATATGTTAATCTCTTTTCAAACTACTTGTCGTACCCTATTCGGTGAAATGCTCTATCTTTTGGTTGATGGCGAACCTCCGTTGCAAATGACTTATGATGCCGATTTTGTGTGGAAGGGCGATATTACGTTCAAAAAAACACTTTTGAGCTACCATTATAAGTTAATAAACGAAGCGGGAACGACTATTTTTGAAGATAGACAACGACGTGTTGTTGCTGTTTCGACTGATGTGACGGATTTGCTGATAACTGACGAACTTGATAAGTCGAACTTGACTACAATTTTTCAGACAACACCGTTTACGGAAGCCATTTTTGCACATCCTATAGAACTTGCTGACAAAATAAAATCAGGGCAATGGGTGTTTGAAGTACTTGCGCCCACAGTTTTACCTACACAACAGGTGGCTATTACGGGTAGTGTAGATGTGTTAGGTAATTGGGAACGAACATTGCCGCTCAAATACATTGGCGATGGCATTTGGACGATTCGGTTTTCCAAAGAAAAATTACCTGAATACTTTGAATATAAGTTTGTTATAATTGATTCAATCACAAAGAAAATTAGAAAATGGGAGCAGGGCGACAATAGGCGAATGGATGTGAATTTGAATAAAAAATACACGGATTCGCATATTGTAAAAAGTAATTTTCATGACAATTATTTATTTCGTGGAGCGGGGGTGGCTATTCCCGTGTTTTCATTGCGCAGTAAGCAGAGTTGTGGTGTTGGCGACTTCTACGATTTGAAGTTTATGGTCGATTGGGCGGTAGTTACAGGTCAGCAACTCATACAACTTTTGCCTATCAACGATACAACTCGCACCAAAACGAACGCCGATTCCTATCCTTACAGCAGTATTTCGGTGTGTGCAATTCATCCGATATATATGCGTTTGGAAGCGTTGCCATCGCTCAAAGACAAAGTTTTTCTTCAAAGTTATCAACAACGTAAAAAAGAATTAAATAAATCTCAATATGTTGATTATCAGTCGGTAGTAAAACTAAAAGACGATTATTTGAAAAAACTTTATAATCAAGAATGGAAAGTTACGTTCGCTAAACAAAGTTATCAACAATTTGTATATCAAAATAGTGACTGGTTGCTTCCTTATGCGGTTTTTTCCGTTTTGCGCGATAAGTTTAAAACTGCCGATTTTCACACATGGAACGAGTTTGCTGTATATGATGCAAAAAAAGTGGCACAATTTGCTGACGATAATTCAAAAACAGTCGGTTTCTACTATTTTGTTCAGTACCATTTGGCAATGCAGTTGAAAGAAGCGCGCGAATATGCTCATTCCAAAGGTGTTGCGCTCAAAGGCGATTTGCCTATCGGCATCAGTAGACACAGTGTAGATGCGTGGATGAAACCGCACTTGTTCCACTTGGATATGCAGGCAGGTGCACCGCCCGATGATTTTTCGGCAAAAGGACAAAATTGGGGATTTCCGACTTACAATTGGGAAAAAATGGCAAAAGACGGTTTTCAATGGTGGAAAAATCGCTTTCGCAACATGGCTAATTATTTCGATGCCTATCGAATTGACCATATTCTTGGTTTTTTCAGAATTTGGCAGATACCTACCGGTGCCGTGTGGGGATTGTTGGGCACTTTTTCACCGGCTTTGCCATTATCTCGCTCAGAAATAGAGAGTTATGGGATAGCTTTTGACAATGAACGGTATTTGCACCCTTATATCACAGATGATGTGCTGACGGAACTTTGCGGCAACGATAAAGGATGGATTATGAAGTTTTTGAATGTCCGCCAGTATGGTATTTATCAATTTAAACCCGAATTCAATACTCAGCAAAAAATCCACAATTTTTTTGCTACGCATCGCCGGTTGGAACGTTATCATGAACGCTACGACATTTTAATGCGTCTTCATACCGAAGTACTTTTCATTCGTGATACAAAACAGAAGGAGTGTTTTCATTCTCGCATAAGTTTACAAAAAACGTTATTGTTTAAAACACTCGATAAAAACACGCAAGCAGCTTTAAATCGCCTTTATGAAGATTTTTTCTACCGTCGGCACAACGATTTTTGGAAACAACAAGCGTTAAACAAATTGCCGGCACTGTTGGAAGCGACTAAAATGTTGGTTTGTGGCGAAGATTTAGGTATGGTACCCAATTCAGTGCCCGAAGTGATGGCTCAGTTGCAAATTTTGAGTTTGGAAATTCAACGAATGCCTAAAGAGTTTGGTGTAGAATTTATTGACCCGCACGCTACGCCTTATTTGTCGGTTAATAGTACAGGTTCGCACGATATGTCCACGCTTCGTGGCTGGTGGAAGGAAGACAAAGAAAAGATACAACGTTATTTTAACCAAATGCTTCATCGCGAAGGTGTTGCCCCCGATGATTGCACGTCCGATTTGGCTTTGCAAATTATTACTCAACAGATGGAAGCGAACAGTATGTGGACTATTTTACCTTTGCAGGATTATTTGGCAATTAGCGATGAGCTAAAATCGCCCGATGTGGAAGGTGAACGCATCAATAATCCGTCTGACCCTAACCATTTTTGGTGTTACCGTATGCACCTCTGTTTGGAAGATTTAATTAAAGCCGATGCGCTAAATGAAAAATTACGCACTATCATTGTTGAACATCGAAACTAAAAGGATTATGTGGAATAAAAATCGTTTTTTTACCCTTATTTTTTGTGCAATAGTTGTGGTTTGTCAAGCTCAGCAAGTTGATTTACTGCAAGAGGAAAAAAATTTGGCAACGCTTTTTAAGGGTTTAAAAGAGTCCAATGATGACACTTTTAAAGACAGTTTAAACACGCTTATATACAACAAATTAAAAGATATTTCCGTGTATCCTGAAACTTTTGGCTATCCATTTGATAGTTTGCATTATCTTGGTAAAATTTATGCTACTGACGGCAAATTGCGCTTGTTTACATGGAATTATCCCACGCACAACGGTTACCGATTTAATGGATTAGTGCTTTCGAATACGGGACGCTCATGGTCGCTACATTCTGCAGCAACTACAGAACCGACCGAAACGGGCACGATTGATTTAAATCATTGGTATGGAGCGCTTTATTATGAGGCTATTGCTTACAAATGGAAACATCAAACCGTTTATGTGCTATTGGGATGGGCACAAACAAACAGTCGTTATCAAACAAAAATAATTGATGCGCTTGTTTTAGACGATGAAAATCCGCATTTCGGTGCACCTTTTTTTGAAATGAACGACGGTACTTATGCTTATCGGCGTGTGTTTCGCTATGATGCACAAACCATTATGAACCTCTTTTATGATGCTCGCAAAAACCGTATTGTATTCGACCATCTTTCGCCCATGAAAACCGATGTCTATCTCGATGAAGCCACTTTTGGTTCTGATATGTCCTTTGATGCTTACATTCGTCGACCGCAAAAGTGGCGTCTTCAACAAGATATCAAAGTTAAGAACGTAAAGCACTAAAAGACAAATCATTCATAGAGATTTATAAGTTTATAAGTTTATTCTAAATAGTCATGTCAACAGAGTGTTATTATTGTAAATAATAAATTCGTAATTATCAATTATTATTCGTTATTTTTCGTATCTTTGCAAAATATAAATTTAAAACACGTAAAGTATGAAAGTTGCATTAATCACCGGAGTTACCGGACAGGATGGGTCTTATTTGTCTGAGTTTCTGCTCGATAAAGGGTATGATGTTCATGGTATTATACGTCGTTCTTCTGTTGATTTTCGCGAACGAATAGCTCATCTTGAGGGGCACGAACATTTCCATCTTCATTATGGCGATATGGGCGATTCCATGAGTTTACTTCAAATAATCAGCAAAGTGCGCCCCGACGAAATCTATAATTTAGCTGCTCAAAGCCATGTACAAGTGAGTTTCGATTCTCCCGAATATACCGCTGATATTGATGCTGTCGGCACTTTGCGTGTTTTGGAAGCTGTTCGTCTGTGTGGTTTAGCAGCTACTTGTCGCATCTATCAGGCATCTACCTCGGAATTGTATGGAAAAGTGGAAGAGGTGCCACAAAACGAAAAAACACCTTTCCATCCCTATAGCCCGTATGCTGTTGCTAAATTGTATGGCTTTTGGATTGTAAAAGAATACCGTGAAGCTTACAACATGTTTTGCTGTTCAGGCATATTGTTCAATCATGAATCCGAACGCAGAGGCGAAACGTTTGTTACGCGCAAAATAACTTTAGCAGCCGCACGTATCAAACAAGGCAAACAGGAAAAACTCTATTTAGGCAATCTCTCGTCCATGCGCGATTGGGGCTATGCTAAAGATTACGTGGAATGTATGTGGTTGATATTGCAAAATAAGAAGCCCGATGATTTTGTCATTGCTACCGGTGAGCAACATTCAGTACGCGAATTTTGTTATTTAGCTTTCAAAAATGTCGGGATTGAGCTAGAATTTAAGGGTGAAGGAATTGATGAAAAAGGTATTGATAAGGCGACGGGGAAAGTATTAGTCGAAGTTTCACCTGATTTCTTTCGTCCTACTGATGTGGTTAATTTGTGGGGCGATCCTTCCAAAGCAAAACGCGAATTGGGCTGGGATCCCACTAAAACGTCGTTTGAAGAATTAGTAAAAATAATGGTAGATGCAGATATGGCGAAAGTAGCGGTTGAAAAAGCAAGCGATCGAATAAAACTCAATTTGGAAGAATATTTGGAAAAAGGTATCGTAAAATGATGGAAAAACACGCAAAAATATATGTCGCAGGGCATCGAGGCATGGTGGGTTCGGCAATTATGCGAGAGTTAGAACGCCAAGGCTATACCAATATTATAACCCGCACACACAAGGAATTAGATTTATGCCGTCAAACGGAAGTGGAGCAGTTTTTTGCAGAAGAAAAACCTGAGTATGTCTTTTTGGCAGCAGCTAAAGTGGGTGGCATAGCCGCTAACGAGAGTGCATTAGCCGATTTCATGTACGACAATATAATTCTGGAAATGAACGTGATAAATTCTGCATGGAAAAATGGTTGCAAAAAATTGGAATTTCTCGGTTCATCGTGTATTTATCCGCGTATGGCACCACAACCTATAAAAGAAAGTTATCTGCTTACTTCCGAATTGGAAAAAACAAATGAAGCGTATGCGCTGGCAAAAATATCCGGCCTTAAATATTGCGAATATCTTAATCGTCAATACGGTACTGACTATATCAGTGTGATGCCTACAAACCTTTATGGTCCCAACGACAATTACCATCCGGAACACTCGCACGTGCTGCCCGCTTTGATACGGCGTTTTCATGAAGCTAAACTTGCCAATGCACCGTCTGTTACTTGTTGGGGCGACGGTACTCCGTTGCGCGAGTTTCTTTATGTTGATGATTTGGCAAATCTTTGTGTTTTCTTGATGAATCATTATAGCGGTAATGAAATAGTGAATGCCGGAACAGGTAAAGAATTAACTATAAAAGCATTAACAGAATTAGTTGCCAAAATTATCGGTTATAAAGGAGCCATAAAATGGGACACTACTCGTCCAAACGGTACGCCGCGCAAGTTGCTTGATGTATCCCAAGCTACGGCTTTGGGCTGGACTTACAAAACCGAACTTGAAGATGGTATTAAATTGGCGTATCAAGATTTTTTGAACAATCCGATGCGTGCGGAAAGATAGTGAATAGCATTAAATGTAATATCTAACTATATGTCAGAAGGAAATTGGACAACTGTTATAAAACCACAAACCAAATTGTGGGAAGTGGATTTTAAGGAACTTTGGCGTTATCGCGATCTTTGGGCGATGTACGTTAAACGTGACATTATAACTCAATACAAACAAACCGTACTTGGACCGTTGTGGTTTCTTATACAGCCTGCGCTTACCACCATTATGTATATGGTCGTTTTCGGTGGCATAGCGGGCATTAGTACCGACGGACTGCCGCAACCGTTATTCTATTTGGCGGGCATTTGCATGTGGCAATATTTTGCCGATTGCCTCAATAAAACCTCATCCACATTTATCCAAAATCAAAATATTTTTGGTAAAGTCTATTTTCCACGCTTGGTAGCACCTTTATCTACAATTACTGCCAATTTGGTGAAATTGGGCATACAATTATTACTATTTCTCATAATATATCTTTATTACATCATTATTGGTGTCAATGTTGCACCCAATTGGGCAATACTCTTATTTCCTCTGTTAGTGATTATGTTAGCAGGACTGGCACTTGGTTTCGGCATTATCATATCTTCACTAACGACAAAATACCGCGACTTGACAATTTTGTTTACTTTTGTAGTACAGTTGTGGATGTACGCAACGCCGATTATTTACCCACTAAGTACTATCACCAATGAAAAAATCAAACTGTGTATGATGATTAATCCCATCACTTCTATAGTGGAAACTTTTAAATACGGTTTTCTTGGAGTAGGTGAATTCAGTTGGGGAATGTTGGGCTATAGTTTCGGATTTATGGTTATTTTGTTAGCTATTGGCATTATGATGTTCAATAAAGTTCAGCGCAGTTTTATGGATACCGTTTAATTTTCTGCTCGAGGCAGGAAATTAAAAGTTTGTAAAGTGTAAAGTTTATAAAGTGTAAGCATATGAAAATAGATAGGTTTGAAGATATCATTGCATGGCAAAAGTCCAAAGAATTAACCAAATTAATATACAGTAAGTTTGCAGAAAGCAAAGATTTTTCGTTTAGAGATCAAATTCAGCGGGCATCTGTATCAATAATGAATAATATAGCTGAAGGCTTTGAAAGAAAATCGAATAATGAATTTAAATATTTTCTTTATATATCCAAAGGATCGTGTGGCGAAGTACGGTCAATGTTATTGTTGGCTTATGAATTACATAAAATCAATCAGACAGATTTTGAAGAGATGAGTTTACTTTCAGAAGAAATCTCTAAAATGCTTTCTGGCTTTATAAAGACGCTGTAATCAATTTATAAAATATTAAGTTCAACATAGCCTCACTTTTAACTTTTTAACTTTCAACTCAATGACAGCTATAGAATTTAACAATATCAGTAAACAATACCGTTTAGGGCTTGTGAGTACCCGAACGCTTTCGCACGACCTCAATCGTTGGTGGGTAACGAAAATTCTTCGTAAGGAAGATCCTTACTTGAAAATTGGCTCGGTAAACGACCGTGCCTCTGCAGCCGACAGCGATTACGTATGGGCATTGAAAGATATTAATTTCAAAGTAGAACAGGGTGATGTAGTTGGTATCATTGGAAAAAACGGAGCCGGAAAAAGTACTTTGCTTAAATTACTTTCGCGCGTTACTACGCCTACTACGGGTACTATCAAAGCACGTGGACGCATTGCATCGTTGTTGGAAGTTGGTACAGGTTTTCATCCGGAGATGACGGGACGTGAAAACATCTACATGAACGGTGCTATAATGGGCATGACTAAAGCTGAAATAACCCGTAAGTTAGACGAAATTGTTGACTTTGCCGGTGTGGAGCGTTATATAGATACGCCTGTAAAGCGTTATAGTTCAGGCATGATGGTGCGGTTGGGCTTTGCCGTGGCAGCTCATCTCGATCCGGAAATTCTGGTAGTGGACGAAGTTCTTGCTGTGGGCGATGCTGCGTTTCAAAAAAAAGCTATTGGCAAAATGCAGGACGTAAGTAGAGGCGAAGGTCGGACTGTGTTGTTTGTGAGCCATAATATGGCAAGTATGTTACAACTATGTAATAATGGTATACTACTTGACAAGGGCAGTGTTGTTTATTCTGGTACAATAATAGATACGGTTAATAGATATCTCCAATCAGGTTGTAATTCATTTTATTTTGATTCAGGAGAAGGTGACAGAAATAAATTATTTATAGAAAAGGCTTCAGTTTGTAATAATGTCGGAAATGATGATATTTATGTTTCGTCTGATATTTATGTTAATTTAGATGTGGAAATTGGTTCTTATATTGGAAATTTGGTTATTGGTTTTAATATTTATAGCTCTTCGCAATATCCAATTGCAAGGTCTGATTACAATGATATAAGTCAGCAAACTACATTACCAATTGGAAAATATCATTTTTCATTTCATATTCCTCCATATACCTTAGCTGATGGTGACTATTATATTAAATTTGATGTTGCAGAACGAAATGTTAAAAATTACGCAACTGAAAATTCATTTTTAAAATTTCGCGTTAAAATTGATGGTAAAAATAGGTTTGGAAATGTTTTTAATGAAAATAGTTCGCTAAAAACTTCTATTATTAAATCACGTTGGCAAGTTGAATGTTTGAAAATAGATTGATATGCTTTCAATAATATGTTGCTCAAAAAATATTAATCAATTAGAAAATTGGAAGGCCAACGTTAAAGAGACTGTTGGGTGTAATTATGAAATTATATTAATTGATAATTCAACTAACAAGTATTCTATCTTTTCTGCTTATAATGAAGGAGAAAAACAAGCGAAAGGAAATTTATTATGTTTTGTGCATGAAGATGTAATGTTTATTTCAAAGGATTGGGGTGTTGTTGTTGAAAATTTATTTGCTGAGCATAAAAAAATGGGATTATTGGGTGTTGTTGGTGGGCATGTGTTGCCGGATACGCCTTGCTATTATGGAGACACTCAAGTTTTGTCTGGTAGAATCATTGACAATAATAACAAAGAACATTTAATGGAATTATATAATTCGGATGCTATTTGTGATGTTGTTGTCGTTGATGGTGTGTGGTTTTGTGTTCGAAAAGATTTATTTAACAGAATTCATTTTGATGAATCATTTTCCGGATTTCATTTATATGATATGGATATTTGTATGCAAGTCTTGCAAAGTGGATATGATGTAAAAATAACAAAACAAATTATATTGCAACATTTCTTTAAAGGTGTTAATAATCCAAAAATGCTTATGAAAAACATAACTGTATTTTATAAAAAATGGCAACAATATTTTCCTTTATTAAAAGGGATAAATATGGAAGAGAAATATTTATCATTAATTAAAGCCTCGTGTTCTAATTATATGACGGCTAGACAATTATTTATTAATTATTTACATGTGTATAATTCTTTTGACTATAAATTAGGAAAATTTTTGACAAAACCATATAAAATATGCAGATATTATATAAATAAATTAAACAAAACTAAACATAACTAATTTTAGAAACAAACAAATGTATATGAAAAAAATTTCATACGGACGTCAATATATTACAGACGAAGATATAGAGGCTGTTGTTAAAGTCCTTAACTCAGACTATTTGACACAGGGTCCTAAAATACCGGAATTTGAAGAGGCTTTTGCAAAGAAAGTAGGTGCAAAACATGCAATAGCTGTCTCAAATGGTACATCGGCACTACATATCTCGGCTTTGTCGTTAGGGGTAAAAAGCGGTGACAATGTTATAGTTACTCCTATGACTTTTGTTGCTTCTGCTAACTGTGTGAGATACTGTGGCGGTAATGTTTGTTTTTGCGATATTGATCCAGATACTTTTTTGATTGATATTAATAAATTGAGACAAATGATTACATCAAAACCTAAAGGTTATTATAAAGGTGTCATTTTTGTCGATTTTGCCGGATACCCCGTCGATTCGGAAGCAATAAGGTCTATATGTAATGATTATGGTATGTGGATGATAGAAGATGCTTGTCATGCTCCTGGAGCTTATTTCATTGATTCCAAAGGTAATAAACAGATGGCAGGTAACGGCGTATATTCCGATTTGACTGTGTTTTC